>CAZRRU010000101.1:0-11785 GCA_964602635.1 uncultured Gemmatimonadota bacterium
AGGACCACCCCGGTGATCCACGTCAGGTCCCTGGGGGCTCGGTATGCCTTCAGAAGGAACACGCTGAACAGGTGAATGAGCACGGTGAACACCATCAGGTTCGCCGCCCATGCGTGAATCGACCGGATCAGCCACCCGAACTGGACTTCGGCCATGAGGAACTGGACCGACTCGTACGCCTCCTCGGCACTGGGCCTGTAATAGAAGAGAAGCAGGACTCCGGTACTCAACTGGATGAGGAAGAGGAAGAGGGTCATGCCGCCCAGGTAGTACCAGATTGTGTGCCTGTGCAGCGGCACCTCTTTCTTCCGGGCCATGTCCGACAGGGGCGCGAGTCCGATCCGATCGTCAAGCCAGGTTCCGAGCTTCTCGTACCAGCGACTCTTCCTGGTCATCAGGTCCTCTTGCTCACTACGATCTCGTCGCCCCGGACATTGACGTCGAATGCGTCCAGCGGCCGAGGAGGAGGACCCTGGATATTGCGTCCCGTCAGATCGAAATGGCCGTTGTGGCACGCGCACCAGATGTGCGAGATGTCATCACGGAACTGCACGGTGCAGTCCAGGTGTGTGCACACGGCCGAGAACGCGCGTAACTCACCGGACTCGGTGCGCACCAGGATACCGGGCTTGCTACCGAAGCGGAACGCCTTCGCCGAGTTGGGACCGATCTCATCCGGGCCGAACGGAAGAGTGACGCTCGAAGCGGACGACTCACCGGCCTCGGGCGGTATGAGGTAGCGCGTCACGGGATACAGCATTGCCACCACGAAACTGCCGGCGCTGGTTCCCAGCAGCCAGTTCACGAAGGCTCGGCGCGACGACTTTGGTGAGTCCGTCCCGGCCATTCGATCGCTCCCGTTTGATACCGGCTCGCGGCTCACGCCGGTCGCTCGATTTCCCGGATCTTGAGCACCAGGCCAACGATCAGTGCTCCGATAATGATCACCGATACGGCGAGGCCCATGCGACGAACCTGAAGATCTCTGAGGGCCGCGTAGCCCCTGGCCAGAGCCTCCGCCGAGATCTCGCTTCCCGGCTCCACTTCCTCCCGCACGGCCTCCACGTCGAAGGTGTGGATCGCCGCCCGCGTCTTTATCAGGGCACTCTGGCCGTCGCTGAGGCTCACCAGCGCTTCGCTCACCTCCATGCCGGAATCCTCCGCCCGGAGAAGCACGGTGCGAGCCGTGTCGAGCGCGAGCCGCAAGCCGTCGACCAGGCCTCTCATTTCCTCGGCCGCGGTGCCACCGGGATCCGATTCCCTGTGGCAGCGTGAGCACACGGCGCCCTCCCCTACGCCCAGCATCTCGTCATGCGCCGGCTGCACGTCATGGTTCTGGTGGCACGCTGCACAGCCTGGCACGCCCAGCATGGCGAAGGTCTCCGAGTGGTGACTCGCCTCGAAGTGGTCGGCCATCACGACGTGACACTGGCCGCAAACGTTGCCGACCCAGGAAATCCCTGGTGGCGCAGCGCCGTGATTCCCGTGACAGTCGTTGCACGTGGGCGCGGACGTGTCGCCCCCTTCACTCATGGTCTTCCAGTGGATGCTGCGTCGGAAATCCGCGCCCTGGGCCGTCGACAACCCGTAGGGCTCCATGTGGGCCGGGTCCGAGTGACAGCCCTCGCACGTGTCTGCCACGCTGAGAGGATGGACCGACGAGCGGGGGTCGGAAGCCGGACGGATGTTGTGAGCCCGATGGCAGCTGGCGCAGGTCGCAACCCCCGTGTCGGCCGCTTCGAGCAATCGCTGACCGTGCACGGACGTCACGTACTCCGCTACCTGGTCGACCCGCAGCGCAGGATCGTACTGACGCATGAAGCCGGCATCGGAATGGCACCGACCGCACACTTCCAGCACCTGTTCCGGCGAGGGCCGCCCGATATAGCCCTTCGCCTCGTCCATGGCGCCGGGGCCCTGGATCGTGGGGTCGCCACCGTGACAAGCCGCACACCCGAATCCCGCCTCCGCGTGCACGTCGTCAGCGAAGGCCGCCACCGGCTCGCCCATTGGGCCGGAGAGCATTTCATGACACGAAATGCAGCTGTCCGTTCCCTCCTGGGCCGCCGAGTGCTCCGGCGAGGCCAGAATGGACATCATCAAGGCGATCGCGCCGATGCGTAAGTTCATGGAGCGCTCGCTTCCAAGATAGCCGTGAGATCTCCTGTCTCACGACCCGTGAATGAAGGCCGTTCAGTGCCAGAGCCGGCCTTCCCTGCCCGGAACGGGAGGAGCGTGATCAGTATCCCGTGTGGCAGATGGCGCACGACTGCGTGCTGCGGTCGGCGGCCCTATCCGGATCGAAGTCCGGCCCGTGCGGATTCACGCGCCAGCCGGCCTTGGCCGAGTGGCAGGCCAGGCATTCGGTCTGCTGGTGGCAGGACACGCAGCTGTCCATGCCCTGGCGAGCTGCCGCGCCATGCTGTTGCAGCCAGTTGGCCACGCCGTCGTGATATCCACCGCCCTGACGTCCGTCCTGTGCGACGCCCTGGTTCGAGTGGCAGTCGCGGCAGAACACTTCACGCGAATGACATTCCGAGCACTCCATGGGTGCGGCCCAGGATTCGGCGGAATGTCGGGTCACGAAATTGGCCGGGTGGTATTGGAATTCCGGATTGACCGGACCGTCGTGACAGTCCACGCAGAATGTCTCCTGGTGGCACTGCGTGCAGTTGGGGAGTTCCGCCGCCGCGGCCGTCGAGTGCTGTGTCTTGAAATCGGGCGTATGACCGGGTGCCGGCTCGTAATGGCAGGTCTCGCACGGATTCACCCCGACCTCGAAGTGGCGCTTGGCCCCGTTGCCGTGGCAGGCGAGGCACGTATCGCCCGATGCCGCCTGCACCGCCATCTCGCCTTCACCGCCCTCGACACCGTGGCAAGTCTGACAACCGAGCTTGGGGTGCGTGGCGTGCTCGAACTTCAGGCCGCTCTCCTGTGGAGCGTATCCCTCCCAGTCCACCTCAACGACCATCTGGCCATTGTGACATCCCGCGCACAGGGCCGGGTCCGCGGACACATTCCGTGAGGCATCGCCCGAGTAGATGCCCGCGTGACAGGTCTCGCAACCGGATCCGCCCAGGGCAGCGTGCTTCTCATGCGGGAATTCGAAGGCTGCCCGGGAGGCCGCGAACAGCGCTCCGGCGCCGACCGTGAGGGCGAGGGCGCCCAGGTAAGCGAGCCGCCTCATCGGGTACCTCCAGTGTTGAAGCGCCAGCGCAATCCGACGCTCGCGCGTCCTTCGGTCCAGGTATCGGCCAGGGGCCGGTTCTTGTCTTCGATCTGGTAGAAACCGAGGCTGGCGTCCAGCGTGAGGTTGGCCTTTGCGATGTCGTATGCACCCTCGATGGCGCCGCCCGTCACGTAGCGCTCACCCTCCCGGAACTCGTACAGGGTCTCGGTGCCCGTTCCTCGAATCGCGACGTAGGACGCGTTATCCCGGCCCACGTACCGCCCGAAGATCAAATCTCCGCCGTATCGAGAGCCGCCGAATCCATCTTCGGCCCGGTAGCGCGCGTCCACGTACCACCTGCCCGGACTCCAGTAGATCCGGCCGAATCCTCGCCAACCGTCCCGGCCCACCGTGGTGGTCGCAGGCCCGGCGTCGGTTTCCTCGTACTTGCGGTATGCGCCGCCCGCTTCTACGAGGAGAGGGATGCTGCGGGAGGTCCAGGTGGCTGATAGCCTGCCTTCCCCGAAGCCGACCGGCGAGAACGCGCTCCAGATCGTCCAGTAGTCGAAGAAGGGCGCGTAGCGGCGTGCCTGTGCCGCGAATCGAATCCCCAGAACCTGGGGCGTCGTGACTCGAATCCTGGCGTCATTGATCTCGTCGAACGCGAAATCGTAGCTCGCGGCGCCGTCGAACGCCCAGCCACCGACGAGCGCCCGCAGATCCACCGCTGCTCTCTCGGTATACAGGGCCAGACGGTCGGTGCGGATCTCTCGCTGGTAGGTCGCCGATCCGGAGAACACCTTGCCGCCCCGGAAGCCGAGCTCTCCTCCGAACAGGAGGCCGCGCCGGTCGGTGGCCAGAAGGTCCGACTCCGTGTACAGGGCTCCGTCCCGCGGGGCATTGACGCCGCGGGCCAGGCTCCACCCGCCATACGCGTCGATCCACAGCCAGCCGAGCCCGCGCCAGATGATGGAAGCACCGTCGAAGTTGTAGTATCCGAGGCCCGACGCCCGGTACATGCGTCCGGCCTTCACCTGGTAAGCGGTTCGATTGAAGCTCAGGTAGCCCGTGAGGAGGTCGAACTTCTGGTCCGTGCGCGGCCACAGGTCGTCGCTCCCGAGGCGGGTTCGCATCTGCCCGTGGAAGGACAATCCCTGCACGCCCGTCCACCCGGCGAACCGAAGGTCCTGAGTGAACGGCATGATGTCCTCACGCTGGCCGTTGTTCTCGTACCAGCGACAGAAATCACCGTCGATGCACGTTACAACGGTTCCGTTCGCCAGTTGCCGCTGGAGGCCGGATCCGGAGACACCATCCTCGGGGACCGAGTCCAGCGCGAACGGCTGGAGCTGGAACCAGCCCCAGTTGAGCCTGACGTCGCCGCGCACGCCCTGGGCCTGAGCCACAGACGGAAGCCATGCCACGGCGCACGCGAGACACAGAAAGAACGGCCGGCGATGGACAGTCATGGTCCTGCTCCGACGCGCTTGAGGTTGCCTGTGACGGAGTTCTTGGACGGCGCTATGAACATGGCCGGAAGAGCCAACTCGATCAAGCCCGCCCGGTTCGATGGTTTCCGGCCAGCGGGGTCGGCTCCAGCGGCCGACCCCGCCACCGAATACACGACCTTCTAGTGGTAGCCGAACAAGGCCGAATACACTATGTGAAGAACGAGGAAGACGCCGATCGTCAGCATCGTGAATCCGACGACCCGGAAGATCAACTCCACGCGGCGCGGGTACGGCGGGACGAGGCGCTCCTCGAACTCTCCGGAGGCGACCATTCGCTCGTACTCCCTCGGTTTGTCCTTCTTGAACTCCTCGACCGGTACTCGGCCCGTGAAGATCACCGGATCCATCGGGAATTTGTCCAGCCGGAAGTGAGTGTTGAAGAAGTGAATGGTGAAGATGAAGGCCACGGCCAACAGCGCTTCGTCGCTGTGGATGATCGTCGCCACGTTCACCAGCCAACCGGGCAGAATGATCGTGAACAACTCGGGGAACCAGAGCAGGAAGCCCGTGGAACCGATCACGAACATACCCCAGAACACGGCGAAGTAATCGAACTTCTCCCAGTACGTGTAGCGCCCGTAGTCCGGTCGCGGGCCTCGGCCCAGGAACCACTTCACGGAGGCCTTGAACTCCTCGACGTCGTCCTTGTTGAATACGAGCGAGTCTCGGGACGTGATGTATTGCAGCCAGGTCTGCCCCGCCCGGATCTTCTGCTTCCTCACGTCGAACAAGTGGATGAAGAACACCGTGAAGAGGGCGACCGCCCCCACCCGGTGCCACACTCCCATGGCTTCGAAGCCGCCCAGGAACCAGGCGAGGGCCTGCGCCCATCCCATGTACGAGAACTTGAGGGCCATCCCCGTCAGGGCCAGGAGCATGAAGCTGACCATCATCACGCCGTGGAGCGATCGCTGGAACTTGGTGAAACGCCGGTACTCCATCCGCGGTTGAGCTCCGGCCTCAACCGTCGCTGCCGGCTCGTGCTTCCAATCTTCCGGCGAGCGCCACAGGCGCCACAGCCAGGCCGCGGTGTGAATCGAGGCGAAGGTCAGCGTGCCGATCAGAAGACTCGCCATGGCCCAGAAGGTCCAGAATAGCCACGGGTATTGCTCAGGATCGTGGTGCGTGGCATGTGTCAGGTACCCGGTGAAACGCCGGTTCGCTCCCGGATGGCACTGGGAGCAGGTCTCGACGATGTTGCGACGGCTGAGCGTCGATGCCGGCTCGGTCGTCGGGAGGATGTTGTGCGTGCCGTGGCAATCGTAGCACTTCGCCGCGCTCGCTCCCCCGACCCTGGACACCTTTCCGTGATACGTGTCGAAGAATGTCTCTGATTCCTCCTCGTGGCACCTTCCGCATTGGCTCATCATCAGCATGCGGAAGTCGTCACGGTCCGTCCGGCTGATCGTGTGAGATGTGTGGCAATCCTCGCAGGTGGGATAACTGCGATCCGCTCCGCCGTTCGCGAAGCTCCCATCCTCGGGCCAATGCACGCTCTCCCGGAACTGCTCCTCGATACCATGGTGGCACTCGCCGCACATCCCGGCGACGTTGTCGGGATTGATCGTCGAGGCAGTCTCGGAGGCTGCCAGTTCAGTATGCGCACCATGGCAATCCGTGCAGGTTGCCGTGACCACGAGGCCACTCTCCAGCAGGCCCTTGCCGTGGATGCTCATCTCGTAGCCCTGGACGATGTCCGGGCCGGATCGCTCGATCCTCTGCGCCGCGGCCTCGCCGGCCATGTGGCACCGGGAACAGAGCTCCGGCACGTTCCGCGGGTAGGTAACGGACGCCGGGTTCGTCTGCTCTGAGACCGCATGGCGCTCGTGGCAATCGACGCAAGTCGGTGCGTCCGGATCTCCGGCCTCTGCCAGCGTGCCGTGGGCGCTGCCGCCGAACTCCTCCACCTGAACGGGATGACAGATGGCGCAGTCCACCGCCGGCTCGATCGCCTCGCACGGCCTCTCGTCGAAAATCGGCGTCACGTCAACGTGACATTGGGAACAGCCCGTCTCGGCGTGCGCCGATGCCTCCCTCACCGACTGGTCGACGAACAGCGAGCGCTGCGCCCCGTCCTCCTCCACGACCAGCTCAGGATCTCCGTGGCACTCCAGGCAGTCCTGCGTGGCGACCCCGGCATCGTAGAACACGCGGCGGATCTTATGCGGCTGGTGGCAATCCACGCAGGGCGGGATCTTGTGCGGTTCTTCCTCCCACAGGCGTCCCTCGATGAACCTCAGGTGAACTTCCTCGATCCGGCCGTGACACTGCATGCACGTCTCGGCCACGTTCTCGACGTGGATGCTGGATCGCTCGTCCGTGTGCGGGAGGATGAAGTGCGACGTATGGCAGGACGTGCACACGGCGGTGACCGTAAGGCCCTGCTGGAACAACCCCGCGCCGTGAATGGACAGCGAGTAGTTCTCTAGAATCCGATCCTGGGGGATGTCGAGCCTCTCGGAGACTTCCGTTCCCTCCTGGTGGCACTCTCCGCACAGGAAGGGGATGTTCATCACCGATGTGGGCGACGCAGTGTCCCGTGAGGAGCGAACGTCGTGCGTTCCGTGGCAACTCGCGCATGACGGGGCGAGCGGGTCGCGCCGCGCGGCTGCCTGGCCGTGGAGCGACTGGGAATGCTGGCGAGCGGGCGTTCCATGGCAACGGGAGCAGTTGGCGGGGGCCCGGTCATCCGGGTGCGGGAACGTCAGGCCCACGTGACAGTCCACGCAGTCCAGACGGCCATGGATCGACCCCTCCAGTGTCTCGCCCATCACCACGAACCGGTCGCCGTCTTCCCGGCTTTCCCAGAAGGCGGGGTTCTCGTGGCACATTAGGCAGTCGACGTCCTGAGCCGCCGCCCGGTCGGGGAGGAGCGCGACCAGCCCCACCGACAAGGCGAGCCCGATCGCGCATCGGTATATGTTCAGGGTCCGCACTTGCATCGGAACTCCGAAAGATGTGGTGAGTGTCGCCCGTTCCCGCGTTTCGGACACGCCGCGCCGGGTGACCGGCAGGCGCGTATGCGTCTCTTTCACTGCAAGAAGCGGACGCAGGTTTCAAGTCGGGTAAGACTTGTTTTGAAAAGAGGTTACGACGGAGAGCTCACCGGCGAGCTCTCCGTCGAACGGGTCAAGATGTCACATGATCGGTGGGTGAGTCCGTTTCCCCGGGCTCGGTTGGCACGCTGTCTCCGGGTCCAGTCAGACGGTTCCGCACGTCCCCGCCACCTGCGAGTTCTTCGTCATACCAGCGGCCGTGCACAGCTCGGGCTTCGTGCTCGGGCATCTTGCCCGTCAGCCAGATCCAGCTCATCGGATAGACCTCGGGGTGGAACAGCACGAAGAAGAAATGCCACACGACGATCGCGAGTGTGGCCAGCCAGGCCTCGTAGAAGTGGATCGTCTCGGAGATGGACACGATCCACGTGGGGAACAGTCCGGTGGCCCAGGCCGGGAACCACAGGACCACGCCGGTGAGTGCCATGAGAACCGTGCCCCACACCAGCGCCCAGTACTCCGCCTTCTGGGTGTAGTCGTAGCGTCCGAATCGCGCCCGATTCGGCGAGCGCCAGGTGTAGAAGCGCATGTTGTCGACGAAGTCCTTCGCGTCGGTCGAGTTCGGCGTCATCGCCTTGAACTCGTCCCGCCCGCGCCTCATGAACAGTATGTAAAGGACGTGAACGATCCCGAACAGGATCAGCCCGACCCCCAGGGCCCGATGCAGGGTCGACCGCACGGGCTCGGCCAGATAGGCGAGTCCCGTAACTCGCGCCCAGCCCGCTTCCGGGTACCGGAGCGCAAACCCCGTGAGGACCAGCAGGATGAAGGACGTCGCAAGCGTTGCGTGCTGCGCGATCTGGATCTTGTCGAAGCGCAGGAAGCCTCGCTCGGCCGAGTCCCGCCGGCGCTTCTCGACCATGTAGTAGTTGAAGATGATCGCGTTGTGGATGGCCATGCCGCCGATTACGACCGCGATCAGGATGAGGTAGATGGTACGAACGATCCGGCGGCCCTTGTTCGTAGCTACCGATGCTGCCCGGTGATCGTACGAGCGCGCGAACGCCTCGTCCGCCCCTTCATGACACTGCCCGCACGTGGCCACCACGTTTCCGGGCGCGACCGAAGACAACGGGTCCGCCGCCGGTAGAACGAGGTGGGTCGTATGGCAGCTCACACAGGTGGCCGAGGTCTGGCTCGCCCTCCTCGTGGCCCACCCGTGGTAGCTGTCGCTGTACGAAAGGACCACCTCCTCCTGCAGGGCGTACTTCGCGATGATCACCGGGTCGTCGTGGCAATCCCCGCACAGCTGCGCTGCCAGCCGACCGGAGTGTGTCCCGGCGTCCGGGTCGGCCGGGTGCAGGATGAGGTGCTCGCCGTGGCAGTCCGTGCACGTGGGGCTGTCGCTCACCCCTGCCGCCACGGCCCTTCCGTGAATCGATCGGTCGTACTCTTCCGTGACATCGGGGTGGCAGGCGCCGCACGTAGCGGACACGTTCCGCCGGTTGATCTTCGACTCGGGATCGGAATGACCACTGAGATCATGGACGCCGTGGCAGTCCGTGCACGTGGCCGCCTCCTGGTCGCCGTTCCCATTCGCGGTCCCGTGAACCGACCGGGCGTACTGGAGGGCCGGCGCCGGCAGCTTGAGGTACTCGTCGGTGAGCAGGCCTCCGGTGCTGTGACACTCGGTGCACGTCTCGGCAACCCGCGCGTGGTAAGTGTGCGACTCCGGGTCGGTGCTTCGGCGTATGTCGTGCGCCCCGTGGCAACCGGCGCACGTCGGCGCACGCGGGTTGCCGCGCTCCGCCGCGTACCCGTGCACGCTTCCTGCGTATTCCCGGCCCTCCGCCCCGTGGCAGGCGCCGCAGCGGACCGGCTGGTATTCATCGGGGTGTGGGTACTCGAAGCCCTGATGACACGTGACACAGGACATTCCGAAGCCGCCGTGCACCGAGCCGGCGAACTCCTCCTGAGTGACTACGAGACGGGCGGAGTCGGCCTGCCCGGCGAAGTTGGCAGTGTCTCCATGGCAGGCGAGACAGAACCGGTTTTCCTGCGCCGACAGGCTGGTGGCCAATATGGCAACACCGAGACCGGCCAGTAGAATACGGGCCGGTTGGCTCCAATGGCTCAGCATAACGTGCCGCGTTCCTGTTTCGGTGAAGCGAGGGGGCTTCGGGTTGGTTACACAGCACCAACCGTGCCGCTGAGTCGGCTTGGCGCCATCTGCCCCGCGCGGCGGCGCAGATGGCGTGAACCAGCTGCGGTAGAACAAGTTACGAGAGGACAGCGCCAGAGTGCGGCGCGGTGGTCGGCCTTCCCCGGTCCGGCGGCCACTTTCGGGGACTGGCCTATTGTCCCAGCGGCGGGACCTCATGGCACATCTCGCACGCTACCGGGGCGTTGTGATCCACCCGATCGGCATGGCACACCGTGCATACGTTGCGCGACCAGGCGTTCACGCCTTCGATCGCTTCGCCGTGGCAGATGGCGCACCCCTGGTGGGCCACGACGGGGTGGATCTGCAGGACGCCTCCCCGATGGCAGCTGAGGCACGCGGCTTCCGGCTGATGGTGTGCGTCGTGACAGTTGAGGCACAAACCGGAGCTGGGGGTGCCTGGCGTCTCGCCGTGACACGTGGCGCATGGGAAGCCGAGGGCCGCGTGCGCCGGGTGTGGAAACTCGCCCGTCGGAGTGGAGATCGTCCCGGTCGGCGTGCGCGCGCCACCGGCGTGACACCGCTCGCACGCGATCGCTCCGCTGTGGTGACAGTCCGAGCACGCCGCTGGTGAGCCGAGGATCATTCCGCCGTGCTCCTCCAGGCCCGTATGACAGGCCGAGCACGGAAGGTTTGCCTCCTTCACGTGCGGCTGATGCGAGAAGCGCGCACCCTGCCACATGCCCTGCTGCTGATCCACGCCAAGGTGGCACCCGAGGCACGCGTTCTCCGCCACCGCCGTCCCGAGGTTCACGGAGGGAGGACGGTAATCGAGGCCGCCGCTTCGGGAGGCCCGGTCCACGTACTCCACGGCCGCGCGCAGAAGGGCGTCTGCATACCCGATGTTGTGCGCGCTCTGTCCCACCGAGACTAGCTGAACGTTCTCGACGGCGAGGGCGAGCAGGCTGTCGGCCGTGCTGCGCTCGGCGGCGGACCCGGTCCGCGGCGCCGATGTGGCCGCTCGCACGATCGACGACACCCGATCCAGCTTACCGTCCATCTCCGCCTGCCACGACGGGAGGATGTTCGAGTATCGGGTCCCGTGGCATGCGAGGCAGGTGGCCTCGCCCGCCGCCTGGACCTGCTCGTGTCCTGAAATCTCACGCGGAAGGCCGTGGCAGCTCCCGCACGACACCTGAGCCACGTACATGGTGCTCGGATCGTCGTCTGCACCATGGCCTCCCGTGCCCATGTACAGACTGCGTTGCGCCTCGTGCGTGCCCTGGTGACAGCTGACGCAGTCCAGCTCGGACCTCTCCGCGTGCGAGACCATCTCGTGTGCGATCGGCCGGTGGCACAACTGACACTCGACGTTGTGCTCTGAGAGATGAACCTCGTGCACCAGGGTAGGATCGTCGAACAGTGCTATTCTCTCGGACTCATTGTGACAGGCGAAGCAGCGGTCCTGCTCGGCCGCCCCGTCGCCCGCCGTCACGCGGTCGTGGCATGAGATGCACGATACCATGTCCCGAACATATTGCGGATGATCGATCACGCCCGTCGCAGTGGCGACGCTTGGCGGCTCCGCGTGGCAGCCCGTGCACCCGGCGAGGGGTCCGCCTTCGGGCCGTCCCCGGAAATGGCACAGGAAACAGGTGCTCTTCGTGACCGCGACATGATCCCCCTGCACGATCTGAGAGTGGCAGCTCGTGCACCGCAGTTGTTTGCCACGCCGCAGTCTCGTGAGGTGATGCCGATGGTCGAACCGCACGCCAAGAAACGTCAGCTCGCCCTCCAGCTTGCGAGTAGAGTGGCATCCGGAACGCAGGCACGCCGCATCCTCGATCTCGGCCCAGGGCTTAGTTCCGTACGTACCCGTGACGTATTTCACGACCTGGTTCGCCGCCTGCACTTTGCCCATGGCCTCGGCCTTGATCCCCGGGGCGTA
>CAZRRU010000102.1:0-2910 GCA_964602635.1 uncultured Gemmatimonadota bacterium
CGGCGCTTCAGCTCGGCGAACAGTCTCTGGTAGCTGGGAGTGCCTGCCATGGGCTGCGTCGTTCTCCTCTGTGTCGTCTGGTACGGGCCTCGGTACGGCCGCCCAAGATCGCCCGGTTCGGGAGGCGAGGGCAACTCCGCCCTATCGACTTTGAGCCCGCAGCGACTATTCTTATAGAGCAGGCTTCACCACCTCTTCGGCGCAGATCGGCAATCCAGGACAAGGGGCGTAGCCGTTGGGCGACACGCTGACTATCCGGTTGACCGTCAATGGCAAGACGTACGACGGGTCCGTCGAGCCGCGACTTCTGCTCAGTGATTTCCTCAGACACGACCTTCACCTGACGGGCACGCACGTCGGATGCGAGCACGGCGTCTGCGGCGCCTGTACGGTCCTGGTGAACGGCGAGTCCGTTCGCTCCTGCCTCATGTTCGCGGTGCAGGCGGACGGGGCGGAGATCAGCACCGTCGAGGGTCTCGCCACACCGGCGGACGGATCCGGCATCCCGCACCCGGAGGATGCCGATCTCCACCCGATCCAGGTCGCGTTCCGTGAAGCGCACGGCCTGCAGTGTGGATTCTGCACGCCGGGCATCCTGATGACCCTCGTCCCCTTCCTGAATGAGGACCCCGACCCGGACGAGGAGCAGATCCGCGAGGCCCTTTCCGGTCACCTGTGCCGTTGCACCGGCTACCAGAACATCGTGAAGGCCGTTCGGCTGGCGGCGGAGAGGATGCGCCCGTGAGCCACGATGCCACGTTCACGGCCCCTCCAGCCGAAGCACCGACCCGTCAGCGCCAGGTGGGCGCCTCGCCGCTGCGCAACGAGGACCGCCGGCTGCTCACCGGCGAGGCCCTGTTCGTCGATGACGTTCACCTGGATGGAATGCTGCACGCGGCGTTCGTGCGCAGCGACTATGCGCACGGGATACTCAAGTCGGTGGACCTCAGCGCCGCACTCGAGCATCCGGGAGTGGTCGCGGCCTACGAAGCTCACGACCTCGGCGACTACTGGGAGCCGGGACCCCTGCTCGTTCCGCCTCCCCCGATCGAGCAGCTCGAGTTTCACACCGCGACGCAGGTGCCGCTGGCCAGGGACAAGGTGCGGCACGTGGGCGAGCCGATCGCGGTCGTCGTGGCGCGGAGCCGATACGAGGCGGAGGATGCGGCCGCCCTGGTCGAGGTGGACATCGAACCGCTGCAGGCGGTCTCGGATCTCAAAGGAAGCCTCGATCCCGATGCCCCCCGGATCCACGAACACCTCGAATCGAACCTCGCGGCGCATGTCACTCAGCGAAAGGGAGCCTGGGAGGAGGCCCGCGAGCGGGCGCACCGGGTGATCAAGCGCCGTTTCTGGTACGACCACGGCGCCTCGGCCCCGATGGAGAACCGCGGCATCGTGGCCAACTGGGACGCCCGCAGCCGCGAGCTCACGGTGTGGGACACGACGCAGGCACCGATCCCCATCCGTAACGGGCTGGCGGCGATGCTGGGCCTCCCCCAGTCGGAGGTCCGGGTGATCGCCCCGTTCATCGGGGGCGGCTTCGGACCCAAGATCATGATGTTCTACCCGGAGGAAGTCCTCCTCCCGTGGATCTCGATGCGGCTCGGCCGGCCGGTGAAGTGGATCGAGGACCGGCAGGAGAGCTTCTTCGCCACGACGCAGGAGCGCGGGCAGGACCACGAGGCGGAGATCGCGGTGGACGAGGACGGTCGGATCATCGGGGTGCGGGACGAGTTCCTGTGCGACACCGGCGCCTACAACCCCTACGGCCTCACGGTCTCGATCAACACGCAGTGCACGCTGCTGGGGCCGTACCGGGTACCCAATTACCACAGCGAGTTCCGGGTGGTGTTCACGAACAAGCCGATCGTGACGCCCGTCCGGGGGGCCGGCCGGCAGCACGGCGTGTTCGTGATGGAACGCCTCCTGGACCGGGCGGCGGACGAGCTCGGGATCGACCGCGTGGAGATCCGGCGACGCAACTACTTGGCTTCGGAGGAGTTCCCGTACGACAACGAGATCATCTTCCAGGACTTCGCGCCGCTGGTGTATGACAGCGGCAATTATGCCGAGGCCATGGACCGGGCGGTCGAAATGATCGACTACGCCGGGTTCGACTCCGGGGTCCGGGCGGCGGCCCGGGCCGAAGGCCGGCACGTGGGGCTCGGCATCGTGTCGTATGTGGAAGGCACGGGCATCGGACCATACGAGGGAGCTCGAGTCGGAATCGAGCCGGGCGGGCGCATCAACCTGGTGACGTGAGTCGGCACCCAGGGCCAGGGCCACTTCACGTCGTTCGCGCAGATCGTGGCCGATCAACTCGGCGTGGGCGCCGAAGAGGTGGAGGTAGTCACTGGGGACACGGCCCGCTTCGGGTGGGGCACCGGCACGTTCGCGAGCCGCGGCGCCGTCGTGGCGGGCAACGCCTGCCATGCGGCCGCGCTCGAAGTGCGAAAGAAGGTCCTCGCCCTGGCTAGCGGCGTGCTCGGAGCGGCCGAGGAGGACCTCGACCTGGCGGACGGTCTCGTGCGAGTGGTCGGAAGCGGAGAGTCCGTCTCGCTCGGCGATCTGGCGGCGCGCGCCAATCCCCTGCGCGGAGCCGTCACCCCGGGAGCGGAACCGGGTCTCGAAGCAACCGCCTACTTCGGACCCGAGCGAGGGGCGACCGCGAGCGGCGTGCACGCCATGGTTCTCGAGGTCGACCCGGAAACAGCCCTCGTCCGCATCCTGCGCTACGTAGTGGTGCACGACTGCGGCCGTGTCATAAATCCGATGATCGTCGAGGGACAGATTCACGGGGGCGTGGCGCACGGAATCGGTAACGCGTTCTACGAAGAGCTCGTATTCGACGAGGGGGCCCAGCTGCTCAACGCCTCGTTCATGGACTACCTGCTGCCCACAGCCAAC
>CAZRRU010000103.1:0-14571 GCA_964602635.1 uncultured Gemmatimonadota bacterium
CCTTGATGTCGACCGATGCGAAGCAGACTGTTGCCGCCCCGGGCAGGGAGACGGTGACCAGCGGTTCCGCGTAGCAGGGGCCGAGGCAGCCTACCTCGACGAATCGGCACTCGAGGTCGCGTCCAGCCAGCTCCCCGCGAAGGACGTCAAGCGTGTCGAGTGCGCCGGCGGAGCGGCCGCAGGTCGCGGTGCCGACGGTGATGACGGGGAGGTCGCTGGCGGTGAGATGCTCCCACTGCTCCTCCGCCGCCTGCCGCAGCTCAATGAAACCCGGTGTCATGTCCGTGCCTTCTTGAACTGCTTGCGCACCTTCTTCGGCGTGAGCTTGGCGGAGACTTCGTCGTTGACGGTGAGACACGGCGCGAGACCGCAGCAGCCGATGCAGGCCACCGTTTCCAGCGAATACTCCATGTCCTCGGTGGTCTGTCCCTCCGGAATTCCCAGCGTCCGCTCCAGCTGCTCCAGGATGAACCGCGCGCCGCCGACGTGGCAGGCCGTGCCGCGGCACACCGCCACGCGCTGACGGCCGACCGGATTGAAGCGGAATTGCGAGTAGAATGAGGCAACGCCGTAAACGCGGCTGCGCGGAACGCGCGCATGGCGTGCGACCGTCCCCAGCGCGTCGGGCGGCAGGTAGCCGAGGCTTTCCTGCACGGCTTGCAGCAGGGAGATGAGCGAGTCCGGCCTTCGCTCGAAGGCGCTCAGGACGGGGCCCAGGTTCGTCGTTGCCATGCCGCGACTCCCGGTTCGCTCAGTGCCGGTGGAACCAGGATTGTAGCGAGTCGCGGGCGAGCCCACTAGGTAATGCGGCGCTTGAAGAGCAGGAGCGCCACCACGTTCCGGCACTTCCCTCCGTGTTGACATGGCGCTGGTAGGTGTGACAGTATACTTTGCAGCGCAAAGTATACTCGTATTGGGAGGCCATTTATGCCCCGTTGGCGGAGGGTGATCCGCGGGATGATCGGCATGGGACTGACCTTCGCCGCCGGTGTCGGCGTTGTCGCTTCGACGATCGCCGGGCTCGTGTGGCTGCTCCCCGGGATCGGAGGCGGCCCCGAGATGTTCCGGATGGTCGTCGCGAGCTCCATCTGGGCCTTCCCGGTAGGCGTGGCCTTCTCCGGTATTCTGGCGATCACCGCGCGCAACCGTTCCTTCGACAAGCTCTCCCTCCCCCGGTTCGCAGCCCTGGGTGCCGGAGGTGGGCTTCTCCTCTTTAGGGTCCTTGCGGCAAACGCCTGGCATGCGTGGTCCGTCTCGACCGCGTTGGCCAACCTGACGATCTTCCTGCTCCTGGGTAGCGGATCAGCGACGGCGGCCCTGGTGCTCGCCAGAAGAGCGGGGCCTGCTCTCGAGTCTGGCGACGAATCCCGCGGCCTGGCACGAGACGAAGCTGAGGAAGTGACTCAGGGCCAACTGCCCGGCTGATCAGCGCACGGGGGATCCGGTCTGCGCGATCCTGTCGGTGGTAGCCACCAGCTCCCGGGTGATGCCCGGTTCGTGGGACGAGTGGCCCGCATCCGGAACGATGACCGCATCCAGCTCGGGCCAGGCGTGACACAGGTCGTCGAGGTTCTTCACCGGGCAGACCAGGTCGTAGCGGCCGTGCACCGCGAAGGCCGGGATCGAGCGCAGGCGATCGACCCGGTCCAGTAGGAGAGTGTCCGGCTGGAAACGGACGTTGCGGAAGTAGTGGGCCTCCAGGCGGGCCAGGTTCCAGGCCATCTCCGGCTCACCGAATACGTCGCTGAACTCAGGGTTGGGCAGGAGGGTGCAGCAGGACCCCTCGTAGATCGACCAGGCCCTGGCCGCCGCCAGGCCGGCCTCACGGTCTTCACCATCGAGTCGCTTCCAGAATGCCTCCAGAAGGTCGTCCCGCTCGGCTTCCGGGATCGGCTCGACGAACTGCCGCCACAGCTCGGGCTGGATCTTGCCCATCTCGTACAGCCACCAGTGGATTTCCTCGTCTCGCAGCATCCAGATGCCACGCAGCACCAGGCTGCGGACCCGGTCCGGATGCTGCTCGGCGTAGTGCATGGCCAGCGAGCTGCCCCAGGAGCCGCCGAACACGTGCCAGGTGTCGATCCCCAGCTCTTCCCGCAGCCGCTCCATGTCGGCCACCAGGTGGTCGGGAGAGTTGTCCCTCAGCTCGCCCGCGGGCGTGGACCGACCGCAGCCGCGCTGGTCGAACAGCACCGCGCGGAATCGATCCGCGGCGAAGAAGCGCCGGTCGGTGGTCGTGCAGCCGGCGCCGGGGCCACCATGGACGAACAGCATCGGCAAACCGTCCGGCGTGCCGCACTCCTCGTAATAGAGAGTGTGCAGGTCATCGACCCGCAGCTCACCCGTCAGGTATGGCTCGATCTCCGGATAGAAGTGCTCGTTGGCCATGTCTGCTCCGCTCGTGTCTCTCAGTCCTGCGTCTATCGCCCCTCGAACGTCAGTCAGTAGCTCGAGCCGGCACGCGCTTCGAATTCCAGTAAGCCTTCGGTCGTTCTCGTCAGTTGGACCGGCTGTCCGTCGAGAAGCACGGTCCTCAGGCCTTCAGCCGATACCCGGCACGGTCCGTCTGCCGCGGAGTCGATCGCGGCCTCGAAGCACTGGCCTGGCTGGACGAGTACCTGGGACCGGTGCGCTGAAGTTCTGACATCGCACTCCTGAGTGAGGCAAGGTCCGTCACGGAGACGGTTGACAGCGCCCGATGTTTTGTCGTCTGTGGACTGTACTCACCGCGTCCAGCGGTTCCGCAAGTGGATGAAAGGAGATCGCGGCATGGCACACAAGGGGAAGATCCAACTCACGTTCGTGATGATCGCACCGCCGGAGCTGGCAGAAGAGGGCGAGCACATCTTTCGGACTCACGCTCCGTGGATGGAGTCCACTCACCACCGGGATGGTGACAGGGCCCTTCTCAGCTACTCGGTATCGATGGCGCCCGAGCGCTCGAACCTGATGGATCCCACATCCGAGCCGACCGGAAACACGGTATTCGTCCTGACCGAGGTCTACGAGACCGAGGCCGGGGTGGCCGACCACTTCGAGCAGGCCCAATCAAGCTGGGAGCAGTTCCCTGCCGCCGTGGAATGGATGGGGAAGTGCAAGATCTCCGGATCGGCGATGGCCCCCATCATCAACTCGCTCTGGTGATGCAGCTCCTGGTCAGAAACCGGGTCCCGACTTCGAGACCTGGTTGGCCGTGGTGCACCGGGACGAGGCCGCGCGCGTTCGTGGACGCCGCCTGATCGACCCGTCGACGGCGCTTCTCTCCAGAGGGATCGGATCGATGAGGATTAGCACGAAGACCGGAACCGTCGATTGGCGCGCGATCGCCCTCGGCCCGGTTCTGGCGATTACGCTCGCAGCTTGCCAACCCGCACCGCAGAGCGGGTCCGACGGTACGGCGGCCGCGGCAGCCACGGACGTTGCCGCCGTGTTCGATGGCACGGCTGGCAGCTGGATCGATCTCACGCACTCGTTCGACGAAGCCAGCATCTACTGGCCGACCGATTCCGTGGGCTTCGTGCTCGAGGAGCTCGCCTACGGGCCCACCGACGGCGGCTGGTTCTACTCGTCTTACCGATATTCGGGCGCGGAGCACGGGGGCACGCACCTCGACGCACCGATCCACTTCGCGGAGGGGCGACAGACGAGCGACGAGATCCCGCTCTCGAACCTCATCGGCCCCGCGGTGGTGGTCGACGTGTCCGACCGCGCCGACCCGGACTACCTGGTCTCCGTGGCCGACCTCACGGATTGGGAGGCGGAGCACGGCCCGATCCCCGACGGGGCCATACTCCTTCTGCAAACGGGATGGGGGGAACGCTACGGCGATCGAGCCGCGTATCTCGGCACCGAGCTCGAGGGTGCCGAGGCCGTGCCGGAGTTGCACTTCCCCGGGATCGCGCCGGAGGCGGGGCAGTGGCTCGTGGACAACCGGAACGTCGCGGCCGTCGGCCTGGACACGCCGAGCATCGACTACGGCCAGTCGACCGACTTCCGGACCCACGTCATTCTCTACACCGAAGACATTCCCGGATTCGAGAACGTCGCGAACCTTGACCGGCTGCCGCCCACCGGGAGCTTCGTCGTGGCCCTGCCGATGAAGATCGAGGGCGGCAGCGGCGGACCGCTCAGGATCGTGGCGTTCGTGCCGAACGGAACGTCGTAGCCCTACCCTACCTGAGCATCTCCGCAATCGTCGGTCGAGTCCTCTCGATCCGCTCGTAGTCCAGCTCCAGCCCATAGGGTGCCAGCATCGCCCCAACGAAATCGTAGATACCCCTCATGTCGTCGAAGGGAGCGGATACCACATCCAGCGCCGTGGACCCGGCGCTGTTTCGGATGTTCCTGTCCGCGCCCGCCGCGAGGAGCGCCTCGACGATGTCGGCATGCGCGAAGAACGCCGCCGTGATGAGCGCGGTGGATCCATCGTTGTTCTGCTGGTCCAGGTCCGCTCCGGCCTCGATCAGCATCTGCGCCGCTTCCGTCCGACCGAACGTCGCCGCGGAGATCAGGGGACTCGACCCTCCGGTCGGCTCCCGCACGTTCAGGTCCGCCCCGGCTTCGATCAGCTCACGAACCGCTTCCAGGTCTCCTGTCGCGACGGCCTCGTGAATGGTCATGTCGCCGGCGGCTTCGGAGGACGACGGAGCCGACTCTGACGACGCCGGCCGCACCTCACCCAGTGCCTCGTCGAGCATGACGACCAGTTCGTCCCGTGTGTATGTGTAGGGTTGGCCCTCGTTCAGCTGCACCATTTCTCGGAGGGCCTGCCGGATGGTGATCTCCGCCTCCAACTGGTTCGGAACGACCATATATCGCCGCTTCGGCGAATCGCTGGTGAGGAAGTCGAGGGTGGCCAGGGCCACATCATCGGGGTCCTTGTACTGCGAGCGATCGAGAGGGCCGGTGACCAGGTCGAGTATCGAAGGGTACCTCGAGCCTTCGGCCGAGTATCCCGCCTCCTTCATACGCCGGACCATCGAGGCCGTGATCTGGGACTTGTAGTTCCCCGGCTCCACGGCGGCGACCGCGACGTTGAACTGGTCCATCTCGGCGGCCAGCGCATCCGTGTAGGCTTCCATGGCGTGCTTCGTCATGCTGTACGCCCCGATGAAGGGGCCGCTCAGAATTCCGGCGATCGAGGTCACGGTGAGGACCCGGCCTTCGCTCTCGATGAGCAGATCGGAGAACGCCTTCGTCACCCGGTACGGGCCCAGGAGATTGACGTCGATGATGAAATCCAGCTCCTCCACCGGCTGCTCGATGAGCGGACCCATGACGGCCACGCCCGCGTTGTTGATCAACCCGTACAAACCGCGCCCTTCGGAACGAACGAATTCCACCGCCGCATCGATCTCGCTCTGAATCGTGACGTCCAGGCGGACCGACTTCACGTTCTCCATCGCATCCAGGCGTTCCAGGTCGGCGGGCTCTCGGGCACCCGCATAGACGAAGAAGCCGTTCTGCGAGAGGACTTCGGTCATGCGCGCCCCGATCCCGGTACTGGTTCCCGTGATCAGCACGGCCGGAAGGTCGACCGCCTCCTGGGCTGCGGTGTTTGTGATGGCGGTCAAGAAGGCTACAGCCGAGAGAGCGAGCGCTCTTCGACTAGCGTGGACGAATGGTAGCAATCGAAGCGACACCGGGCCCCCTTTTGTGCCGGTTAGCAGCGAGGAAGGAGCGACCGTAATCTTAGGACAATCTGGCGAAACCCGTAAGGGAGATACGTGAATGAGGGTCTGCATCGTGGGAGCGTCCGGGAAGCTTGGAAGATACATGGTGCAGCACGCGCTCGACCGGGGCTATGAGGTGGTCGGGGTGTGCCGCGGGAAGAGCGTCGGGAAGCTCCAGGCGTTCCAAGACCGCATCACGATCGTCCCGGGAGCGACGAACGACCGCCAGGTCATCGAGAAGGCGGTCGCCGGATGCGATGGGGTGCTCACCGTGCTGGTCCCGTGGGGAATTCAAGACTACTCGTCCGGAACGGCTCAGGCGGTGCTGGACTGCGCCCCTCCGGGCGCGCGCCTCATCTTCTCGTGCGGGTGGCACATCACGCGCGATGGCCAGGACAGATACTCGCGCAGGTTCAAGTGGTTCGTAGGCGTCTTCGGCTGGCTCGCCCGACTCGCTCGCTTCGCGGACATCGACGACCAGGTGGAAGCGTGTCGGCGCATCTTTGCCAGCAAGACCCGGTGGACCGTCGTGCGCGGAAGCGGCCTCGAAGAGGGCGAGAGCCAGGGCTTACCCGTATGGAGTCGGCACGTGGGCGACCCCATTCTCGAGAGCGATATCACGCGCCGCGTGGACTTCGCCCTGTTCATGGTGGAGGCCCTGACGACCGATGCGCTGATTCACGAGGCGCCGGCGATCGTCGGCTGCCGGACGCCCTCGGCGCTGGCGCACGCCGGTGAGGCCATGGGTGTTCGAGGCAGTCATCGACTGGCTCCGGGAGCATTTCGTTGAACCTGGATGACCCCCGACCCGGATTCAGGTGGCCGGTGGCGGCCGCCTTACCGATCGCGGCACCGACGGCAAAGGTGTGGAATGCCATCTCGATGCCGGGCAATCTCGAAATGTGTCATCCCTTCTGCGCGGCGAACCCTGTCCATGTCTGGCCCGGTGCCGACTCGCGGGACGAGGTTCATTATCTCAGCGGGTGGATCTTAGAGCGCGCGTTTCGCCGGTGGATCGATGGAGTCGGCTATGACCTGGAGATCGGCAGGCGGGGCGGGAGAACTTCGTTCGTGTCGTGGAGGATCGTCCCGGCTGCCGGAGACGAATCCTTGCTCCGGATCACCGTGTATCCGCACGTCCTTCAGGAGTTACCTGTCGCCGTACGCTGGCTCCCGTATCGGGTGCGCGTCCAGCCCCTGCTCTCCCGCTATCTGTCGTGTGTCGTCCGAGGCTTCGAGTGGTACGTCACCCGCGGAGAGGCCGTGCCTCGAAATGAGTTCGGGTCGCACCCCTGGTTCTCCGCTCGTGGTTGAGGTGGACACGTGAGCATTGCCGAGCCACTACCTGCAGGAGGACCATCCGCACGAGATCGGCGAGGGCATCGCCGAGTGGTACGCTCGAGAGTGCCAACCATGAAGTAGGACGGACACCTCTTCGCGCACCGCGCCTACGGCCCCACTCGGCTCACCAGTTCCTCGCCGAAGTTGAGCACGACCACCACGCGCTCCAGCGAGCGGTTCTGCTCGGGGCGTTTGACCATGAGGAAGCGTTGTCCGTCGGGCGTCACGTCGTACATCCGTCCGAACGGCATCCAGACCGAGACGAAGGGCCCGCGGAACAGTTCTTCGGGCCTGTCGAGCTGGATATCGTCCCCCGCTTCCGCGCGGACAGAGATCATCGCCGCCCCGCCCTCTACCGGCTGAGTATAGAACAGCTCCTGACCGTCAGCGGTCCAGGCCGGGCTGCTTCCACCGGCGACGGAGACGAGACGACGGGTGCGGCCCTTTGGGAAGTCCGACAGGTAGATCTCTTCCTGCCCCGTTTCGCTAGACACGTAGGCGAGCCACCGTCCGTCCGGCGAGATGGCCGGGTGATACTCCTCAGCCGGCGTGGCGAGGAAGGGCCACGGATCGCCCCCTTCGGCAAGCGGCAGGACCCAGAGGTCGTGGTTAACGCTCTCCTGGCTCTGCTGGAACAAGAGGAGCGATCCGTCCGGTGTGAGAGAGTACGGCTGCTGCCAGGCGGATCCAACGGCGCGCGTCACCGCCACCGGAGGCCCTGCGCCGTCGACCCTGCGGGAGTAGATCGCAACCCACATCGCACCTTCCACGATTCCGCCGCCAGTGGACAGGACGTTCCTGCCATCTGGAGTCCACACGGACCAGAAACTCTGAATGGTATCCGAGGAAATCGGGGTGAGAGTGCCTCGCCCCAGGTCCGCCACCCATACAATGCCATTGAAACCGAGGTCGGGTGACAGGATAACGGGATCGTTGCTCCAGAACACCACCCGCTGGCCGTCGGGAGACAATCGCGGCCCTAAGATGCTTCCCCTCCGCTCTGCGGTGGCCTGGTCGGATGACAGCGGGATCGTCTCGGTCTGGCCCTCACGATCCACCCACACGAGCTGCTGCTTGAGAGCCGTCATCTCCTCTCCCGCCAGGTAGACGAGCGTGCCGTTTGCGGACACGGCGAAATGTGCGATGGACGGCTCCATGGGCAGTTCGACGAGGGCGTCCTGCACGACCCTGACCGGAGAGCCTTCGACGATTCGACCGTCGGGGTCGAAGCGTACGGCGTACAGCCCGCCGGCTTGTGAGTACAGGAGGTGTCCGGTGGGGAGGTACCTCGCCACGCCGCCTCCTTCGACGAGGCGCGTCACCTCGCCGGTGCTCAGGGAAACCACGGAGATGGCGAGCGCTTGGCCGCTGGCGTTCGTTTCCGTGAACAGAACGCCGTCGCCATCGGGCAGCAGCGAGGGATAGAGGAGGAACGTGCCGATGGAGTTGGCAGGTGAGAGCACCATCTCCGGCGTGCCTCCGTCCGCCGGTATGCGAGACAGTCCAAAGGCGTTCTCCATCGTCCCGCCGAACACGATCGTGCCGTCTTCTCCCCAGCTCGCGCCGTGCATCTCCTCCGCGGCAGTGAGCGTGACGACGGTGCCGTCCGAGAGCCGGACCTTCGTGAGCTGTCCATCCGCGACGAATCCGAGCCACTCCCCATCGGGTGAGAAGAACGGGCCCTGGGCGTTCCGGGCGCCCGGTACCGGCGTGGCGGTCGAGGAACCCAGATGCCGCAGATAGATCTGTCCGAGCCCGCCATCTCCCGCGACGTACGCGAGCTGCGATCCGTCCGGAGAAAGGGCCACCGCCGGGCTTGGCGCGTGCCCGGTCACCGCCAGGGGCCCTGTCGGGATGGACAGCCGATAAACGGAGCCGGACTCCGAACCCGAGGAGCTGCCGCCTCGCCACGGTGCCCATAGCGCGATGGCGAAGAGCGCGACCACGGGCATCGCTATCGCCATGACCTTCCAGATCCGATCTGCCGGCCGGGCAACCGGCGCGGCCGGGTGCGAGATACCCGACGTATGCGTGTCCGACGACTCTCTCAGTGCGTCGCTGAACGCCGTGGCGGTGGCGAACCGGTCGGCCGGGAGCCGAGCCAGCGCCTTGTGCACGGCCGTGTCCATGGCTGGCGACACCGTCTCGCGACTCTCCCGCACGCTGGGAACGGGCTGCGTCAGGACCTTCGCGATGATCGCCTGCGCGTTGGGTCCCGAGTACGGCGGCTCCCCGACCAGCATCTCGTACGTCACACACCCCAGGGCGTACACGTCGCTCCGCCCGTCCACCTCGAGCGACCCGCTTGCCTGCTCCGGGCTCATGTAGTGCGGCGTCCCGAGGGACAAGCCCGTTTCCGTGAGCCGCGATCCGCCGGCCTCGGAAACGGCCCGTGCAATCCCGAAGTCGGCCACCAGGGCATGACCGCCCGACAGCAGGATGTTCGCCGGCTTGATGTCACGGTGCACGACGTCACGCGCGTGTGCGCAGGACAGCGCATCCGCCACTTCACTCGCGATCCGGGTCGTGTCCTCGAGAGACAGCTGAGTCTCCCGGTCGAGGCGATCGCGAAGCGATTCACCTTCGACATAGGGCATGACGTAGTACAGCAGTCCGTCGGCCTCGCCCGAGTCGTGAAGCGGCAGGATGTGGGGATGCGTGAGACCGGCGGCGATTTCGATTTCTTTGAGGAAGCGCTCCGCGCCGAGCACTGCGGCGAGCTCGGGGTGCAGGACCTTGATCGCTACCGGGCGGCCATGCTTCAGATCGTCGGCCAGGTAGACTGCGGCCATGCCTCCGCGGCCCAACTCGCGTTGAACCGTGTACCGGTCGGAAAACGCCGCGTTCAGCTGATCGATCATCGCGAGCCCCGTTTCGCCGATCGTCGCCGGGAGAGAACAGATCCCAGGACCAGGCACCGTGCTGCAGTACGCACAGGGTAGGTACGTGCCACTGACCGAACAAGTGCAGCTGGAACCGGCATCTACCGCCCGAAGCTGCTGTTGCCGTGCGGGTCTGCCGCCGCTATCGATTCGGGCGGCATGCTGACAAGAACTCTCCTCATCGCTATCGCCGTGCTGGTGGCCGCCGGCACCTGGCGCCTGGCGCGCTGGTACTGGCGCCCCCGCCTCGCCCTCCCGGACGCTCTTATCCTGGAGAGCGCAACCGACGGAGTCCGCGTATTCCTCGATGTCCGTAACGAGGGCGCCGGCCGGAGTCGGGGCTGCCGCGCGATCCTCATCCGATGCGAGAAACACGAGTCCAGCGGGTGGGTACGCGTCGAACCGAAGCGCGCTGTGGACCCGGGGGATCCGAACGGACCGAAGGCGGGTATCCCCTCGCATGACTCGGCCCGGATCGCCCTGGACCATGTGCTCCCGGACGAGCCAGGCAGCTACCGCCTCGAGATCGCCGTGATCAACGGTGAGGAAAGGCGGTCCTCGTACGTTATAGAGATGCAGGCCGTCAGTCCCGATGCGTCGTCGTGACACACAACGGACGGCCAGGGGGGAATATGTGGTACAGGTTTGGCTCTCAGGCCATGCGCCAGGATCGTTCGATATCCAGGGCGGCCGTCGCGGTGCTGGCGATTGCCGCTCTCACAGGCACCTTCGCTCTGGCCGGCTGCGGCTCGGATACCCCGTCCGGTCCGGATGCCCCGGATCCGCCGGTCCCGCTCGCCAGTCCGCCGCCGGATGCAGCCGCGGCCCTGGCCACCATCACCGAGGCGGACCTCGCGGCGCGTTTAGGCATCGTCGCGGACGACTCGACGCTCGGGCGACGGACGCCGAGTCCCGAGCTCGAGGAAGTGGCCATGTACCTGGCGGCCGAGTTCGATCGGTTGGGCCTGCTAGGGGACGATCAGGACGCCGCCATGTGCACCGGGCGCGGCGTCCCGGCCGACTACTGCCCGTACCTCCAGTGGTTCACCGCCGCGCCGACGGACACGGCCCCGGCGCTCAACGTGGTGGCCCGGTTGCCCGGTTCCGACCCCGCCGTGGCCGAGGAGTACGTGCTCATCGGGGCCCATTTCGACCACCTCGGAGTTGGCATCCCGGTCGCAGGCGACTCGATCTACAATGGAGCGGATGACAACGGATCCGGCACGGCGGGCGTGCTCGAGCTGGCCGAGGCGTTCACGACGCTCCAGACACCGCCCCGCCGCACGATCATCTTCGTGTTCTTCAGCGCCGAGGAGCGGGGTCTGCTCGGCTCGCAGTACTACGTCCAGCATGCGGCCGTGCCCACGAACAACGTCGTGGCCATGGTCAACCTGGACATGATCGGCCGGAACTGGACGGACCGGGTGGCGGGTATCTCCCAGCTCGATTCCGACATGTTCGAGCGGTCGGACCGGGTGGCCGAAGCCTATCCCTCTCTCAACATGGACCTGATATCAGACCCGTGGCCGAACGAGCAATTCCTGATCCGATCGGACCAGGCCCCGTTCATCCCTTACCGCGTCCCGGTCATGTTCCTCACGAGCGGAACGGACCACGCCGACTACCACCAGACATCGGACGAGGCGGACAAGCTCGACTTCGAAAAGACGGCCCGACTCACGAAGCTGGCGTTCCGGTTGCTGTGGGAGTATGCCGAGACGACCGTGCTGCCGGGATTTCCTGTAGCGCCCTGAAGGCTGAGCCCGGTTCGTAGACGAAGGACCTGGGCCACACAAAGAGACCGGCCGGGTTGCCCCGGCCGGTCTTCGCACACCCGACTGCATGTAGAGCCGGTTGCTTACCGGCTCTCGGCCCGACCGTAAGACTACTCGATCTCGTGGAACTCCACGCGCCGGTTCTCCTGCCTGCCTTCCGGCGTCTCGTTCGTTGCGAGCGGTCTGGCCTCCCCGAGGCCGCGCGCCGAATACAGCGACGCGTCCAGGTCGGGGAAGTTGTCGATCAGGTACTCGAGCACCGTGTTCGCCCGCCGGTCGCTGAGCTCCAGGTTGTAATCCGCGGAGCCCACTCCGTCCGTGTGACCCAGGATCTCGAACTTGATCCCCGGCCTCTGGAGTAAGGCGAGGCCTACCTCGTCGATGATGGGGAGCGATTCCGGACGCAGAACGTCTTCGTCAAAGTCGAAGTAGACGTTGTGCAGAACCAGCAGTCCT
This sequence comes from uncultured Gemmatimonadota bacterium, assembly GCA_964602635.1. GTDB lineage: Bacteria > Gemmatimonadota > Gemmatimonadetes > Palauibacterales > Palauibacteraceae > Benthicola. Next base: position 12,127 of record CAZRRU010000103.1, read on the forward strand.
TCCTGGATGCCCTCCTGGATCTCGCTGCAGCCCCTGTCGTCCACCTCGGCCCCCGGAGGGGTGTCCGGGCAGCGGTCGATGCCGTCCAGATAGCCGTCGCCATCCGTGTCGAACGGACACCCGTCCACGTCCACCAGGGCTCCCGGCGGCGTCTCCGGGCACTTGTCGAGCCCGTTCAGCACCATGTCCAGGTCCTGGTCCCACGGACATCCGTACTCGTCCACCGTGGCGCCGCGCGGCGTATTCGGGCACTGGTCCCAACCGTCAGGGACGCCATCCATGTCCGAGTCCAGCGGACAACCGTCGTCATCCACGATCTGACCCGCCGGCGTATCCGGACACAAGTCGCCTCGGTTGTACACCCCGTCCTTGTCCGAGTCCTTCGGCCCGCCCAGGAAGTAGGACACGCCGATGCTGAGCTCGTTCATGTACAGGTCGGCCTCTGGTACTGGCCCGCCGGTGGCCTGCTCGCGAATGCTCCGCAGTGCGTCGGGCACGTGATGCTGCCTGATGTCAGCCCGAATGGCCACGTTGTGCCACGCGTAGTACCTGGCGCCCACGCCATAGCTCAGCGCGAAATCGGTTTCAGGTGTGAACTGTTCGATGCTGAAGCGCGCCGATCCAGCCCCGATGACCGGAAAGATCTGAAAATTCTGCCCGATCTGGAAGTTGTATCCGATCACTCCCGTGAACCACCACGTCTGCATGTTGGGTGTCTCACCGGGGAGCGCCAGCCGCTGCAGAGAGTTCTGTACCTCAACGCCCAGGAAGCCTCTCCACGGAAATACGTAGCTAATCCGCCCACCGAAGATGGCATCTCGACGGATGATGTCCTCTCCCGTGTTGCCAGGATCGAACTCTGGTTCGTCGTTCAGCAGGCCGACGTGGGCGTTGAATTCGAAGCCCCCATTGCCCCACCTGGGACTCCGCTGCCCCAGCAGAGCTTCGGGAAGCGCCATCAAGAGCAGGGCGAACGCTATCGGTACTATGGCTGTGCGCTTCAGCATGAGAGCCTCGCTCTCTCGGTACGAAATGACATGGCGCCGCGATCCGAACCGGTTCGCAATCCGGGGATCGCGCCTGGACCGGAAAACAGGTCCCTGCGCCAGACGGCTACGGGGGCATGGAGTCGCAGGAACCTTGCCATGGCGGCGTCTAAAGACCGCCGGAAAAGCCTCGATCCGTCCAGAGACCGGGATGATCGCCGGTTAGAGCGGCCACCCGGTCAACCAGCAGTGTGTGTCGGGAGGATTATGGGGCCGACTGTTGCATGAATGCAACAACTCGCGACTGCTCCTCCGCGGTGAGCTGATCCATGCTGAGCATCGCCCGCAGAGCGCTCATGCGCGCCACCAGCGCCTGGACCTCAGCAGCCGGGCGCGAAGCGGGCGAGGGAGTGTCGTGACACCCCGAGCATTTCTCCACGTACAGAACCGCGTCGGGAGTGTCCGGGATCTCGGACGCTACAGCGGCCGGGAAGGCGTTACGCTGGAAGTAGGCGACGAGCGAATCGACGTCTTCGGCCGGCGGAAGCTCAGCCGTCCGGAGACCGGCCATCAGCATCCCGTCCACCATTCCCTCACTGCGCGGCCCGCCGAGGCGGGTGCCAAGGGCCGCGCCGCGCATCAGCATCCGGCGAACCAGAATCGGCCACTCGTCCGAGCTGTGCATCTTGGGACTCGAGAGTCCATGGCACTGCAGGCAGTAGGCTTGCTGGAGGCCGACGGCCCGAGACCCCTGCTCGGGCAGGTCCTCGAGCCGGTAGCTCGTCGGCGGTAGACCCGTCCCTACCGAGGCGATCAGCCTCCACCGCTGCGAACGGCTGAGGTCCGCCGTCTGTGGTCCGCCCAGGTCGGCAAGCAGGCTGTCGAAGAACGCGAGCTGCGCCTCGTCGTCCGGTGTCTGTTCGGCCGGGGAACACGCCGCCGCTCCGGCCATCGCGAGGGTGAGTACCGCGAGGCGAGTCCACCTCACGCTCCACATTCCGCCCGTCTTCGTGTGTGCCCGCGTATGTGCGACGGGCCTGGTATCCCGCATTCCGTGCTCCCTCCGACGTCCCGCTCGTGGTGACAGAACCGCCTGGAAAAACGCCTGGATTGTTCGGAGGGAGGATACCACGCCGGGCGGGCGATCGCTACCGCGAGCGGCGGGTGTGGCGCTTGACGAAAGTGGCTCAGGCGGGCACCGGCTCTGCCCGATCGTCCTCGGTCTCGGCTTGCTTGAGCACGAGCGGCTCCCACTGGCCGATCATGGTGAGAAAGGCGGTCACGAATTCGGGATCCAGGTAGTCGCCCATCTCTTTCTGAAGATGGTGCAGGGTGCGCGCCAGGGGCCATGGAGGGCGGAACGGCCGGCGCGTCCGGAGAGCGTCGTAGATGTCGCACACCTGGATGAGCCGGCTCAGGCGCTCCGGCTGCCGCGCGTAATGCAGCTCCGGGTATCCCT
>CAZRRU010000104.1:0-24167 GCA_964602635.1 uncultured Gemmatimonadota bacterium
TTCACCGTCGAGACCACCGAGCCCACCACCCGACCGATGTACATCAGGTCCGATCCGTTTCTTGGTGCCAGGACGCCGTCGCCACACGCTGCTCGGTGGATCGGTCCACCTCGTCCACGATGCCCGTGATCGCGAGGTCTACGGGCACGAACGTCTCCGGCATCGCCTGCGCCGCCTCGCGGCTCCCGACGACGAACACCAGGTGGCCGGGCCCGGCCTGAGCCGTGGCGTCCGCCGCTACCGCCGCCGCGCCCTGCGGATTGGCGTCACGGTCCAGCGGCTGCACGACCAGGAGCTTCACGCCCGCGAGGCCCTCGTACTTGGTCGTCGCCACGACGGTGCCTATCACCCGGGCCAGCTTCACAGGCCCTCCAGACGCGACCCGAACCGGGTCGCGGCCGACAGGTTCTCCCAGATCTCCGGATGAAGCTGTGAGATCACGACCTGGCGCACGAGCAGTCCCGGGCGGATGACCCCGCACCCGATCTCGACCGCCGCTTCGACGTCCGCCACGGCTCCCGAGTACAGAACGATCCCCTTGCCGCCCAGACCATCGGCCATGCGGATCTCGAGCAACCGGACCTCGGCTCCCTTGATGCCGGCATCCGCGGCGTGAATGGCCGCGGCCACGGTGGAGGTCTCGATCACGCCGACCGCGTCCCTCGGTGTCTCCTCTCTCGTCCCGCCGATTGCCGTCACGACGTCGGGGTGTACGTGCGGGAGGAAGACCTGATCCAGCACCGACTCGCCCCCCACGCTGCGGCCCGTGGCCAGTGACTCCTGCACCTCCGCGACCGTGCCTCCCACCAGTACCAGGTAGCGGCCCGGCTGCACGGTGCCGGTTCGGATCACGTCGAGCTGCGCGCGCTTGATCATCGCGTCGGCCGACTCGATTCCCACGGCGATGCTGCTGAAGTCGATCAGAGCGAGTGCCGGTTCGATCATGCCGCCTCGGTTTGGTTGTCGCCGCTGGGAGTGATCATGGTCATACGATTCGGAACGAGTCCTTCAGAACGCACCGGCGGATGCGGCTGAAGCTGACCGGGTTCGTGATGCCCTCTCCGGTCGGGCTGGCGATCGTGAAGGAACAGAAGCCCTCTCCGCCGTAGCCCAGGCCATCGTAGGACACGCCATTCTTGACGAAGATGCTGCAGTCCATCTCCCGGGCCATGCTGCTGAGGTGGTCCAGGTGCTTGGAATGCATGGTGGCCGTGTGCCGGAAACCGTGCTCCGCGGCCTTCGCGAGCTCGATTCCCTGCTGCGCGTCCCGCACGCGGGTGAGAGGGAGGATCGGCATCATCTGTTCCGAGAATATCAGGGGATCGTCCTGTTCGACCTCGGCCAGGACGAGCCTTACTTCGTCGCCGACTTCGATCCCGATTTCCCGCAGCAGCACCGAGGCGTTCTTCCCTATGAATTTCTTGTTCATCGTCCCGTGCCGGCCCCGTTCCGGCCGGTCGGTGAAGATGGAGCGCCGCAGAGCATCGAGCTGCCGGGCGTCGATCTCCACGGCCCCGTTGGCGCTCATGGCACGCTTGAGGTCGTCCGCGATCGACGCCACGGCGAACACTTCCTTCTCGTCAGTGCAGATGATGTTGTTGTCGAACGAGGCCCCGCGCACGATGTCCCGACCCGCCTGGGCGACGTCCGCCGTCTCGTCCACCACCACCGGAGGATTGCCCGGTCCGGCGCACACGGCTCGTTTCCCGCTCGACATCGCGGCTCGCACGACACCGATTCCGCCCGTGACCGTCAGCAGGTTCACGCCCTTGTGGCTCATGACGGCGCCGGCCGTTTCGATGGTGGGCTCGGCGACGGCGCATACGAGATTGGGAGGGCCTCCCGCCTCGACGATAGCGTCGTTCACCAGCTGTACCGCCCGGTTCGAGCACGTCTTGGCCCCGGGGTGCGCGTTGAACAGCACGGCGTTCCCCGCGGCCACCATGGAAATGGCGTTGCAGGTCACCGTGGAGATCGGGTTCGTACTCGGGATGATCGAGCCGATCAGCCCGTAGGGAGCGAACTCCACGACCGTGAGCCCCCCGTCTCCGCTCCACGCCCCGGTGTCCAGGAACTCCACGCCGGGTGCCTTGTTCGCGTTCAGGAGGATCTTCTCGATCTTGTCCTCGTAACGGCCCATCCCCGTCTCCTGCCAGGCCTCGTGGGCCAGGGGCTGGGCGTTCTCGCGCAGGGTCCGGCGGACGTGCGCGATCATTCGCTCCCGAACCGATACCGGCAGTTCCTGCAGATCCCGGTATGCCTTGCGGGCAGCCGCCACGGCGCTGTCCACGTCCGGAAACAGGTTGTCACCGTGCTTGGGAGTTGCCGTGGGCCCGGGCTTCGCGGCCACCGGACGCCTGGAGGGCAGGGGCGCAGCGCGCCCGGCCGGCTCCTGGTGTCCCAGCTCCGACATCACCCGGTCGATGACGGCCTGGATCTTCGATTCTTCCATCGTCAGCCGTCCCGTGACTTGTCGTACTTGACTTCTCCGTCCACGGCGAGCGAGTCCACGATCGCCATGATCACGGCGTCGCACGGTCGCCTGTCCGTGACCGCCGTCTGGCGGGCCGAGCTTCCGGTAGCGTACAGCACCACTTCTCCGAGGCCGGCGCCCACCGCGTCCGCCGCGACCCGGTATCCGGAGGCCTCGGCACCGTCGATGCCCAGCTGTCTGAGGATCAGGAACTTCAGCCCCTCCAGCGAAGGCTCCTTGTTCGTCGCGACCAGCGTGCCGACGACTCTGCCTAGCAGCATGACCTGCTCCATTGCTCTAACGTCGCGAAGTTGAACGATCATTCAACTCCGAGCGGCTCCGGCCCTGACCACGGACGGGCCGGAGGATTCACGGTACCGCCGAGCCGCGCGTTACCGCTTCGCGGTCTTGGTCCCGGTGGCTTGCCGTCCTAGTGGCAGCGTCACGTCCACGTTGGCGTGTGGACGCGGAATGACGTGGATCGACACCATCTCGCCGACCTTCTCGGCCCCACGCGCTCCGGCTTCCACCGCCGCCTTGACGGCCGCAACGTCACCGCGGACGACCGCCGTGACGTAGCCCCCGCCGGTCTTCTCGTACGAGACCAGCTCGACCCTGGCCGCCTTGACCATCGCGTCAGCCGCCTCGACCATCGCCGGATAGCTGCGGCACTCGATCATTCCGAGTGCGTCGACCGCGCCGTACTCTTCTGCCATGCTTTCCTCCTGGTGAATCCGGGAGCGCCGCCGCGCCCCTCAGGGAAACCTCGTCAGTCCCGTCGCCCGGTGGCCGCTTCGCGGCCGCTGACACCTTCAATCGCGGCCACCGCCGCGCCATATCCTGCCATGATGTCCCTTTCCTCACCGCCCAGGTACACGCGTCCGAAGCTTCCGAACGCCCGAACGTCGAGGATGTTGATGTGGGCCGCTTTCTCGGCCTCGTTGGCCGCCAGGGCCGCGTAGCCCGCCGGTTCGACCTCGAGCACGTACAGCGTCTGCCCGGCAAGGAGCATGTGACCGTAGCGCATCCGGTTCACCAGCTGCACCTGGTGAGCGTCGATGTGGCGGATGATCTGGCTGGACACCACGCGCGGCCTGATGCGGTCCGATTCCTGGACCTCGAGGGCATCGAGGATCGCCGCACCGGCCGCCCTGACTTCCGACTGCTCGCCATGGTGCACTTCGAGGAGTCCGAACAGGCGCTCCACGATCTGCATGCCGGGGCGAACACGCGTCGCCTTCAACGCGATGTCGGTGATGCGATTGATCTCTATGCCTGGCGAGATCTCGATCCACAGCGACGCATCCCCGGGCAACGGAAGGAACCCCCGCGCCACCGTGCCGAGATAGGCCGCATGCTGCGGCTGCAGGTTGTCCAGAAAACAGTACGTTCGAAGATCGACGGACATGTCTCTACCTCACGAGTCGGCTTCTTGAGCGATCTTGACGCTCGCGCTGGCGCCGATGCGACTGGCGCCAGCGGCGATCATCTTCTTCGCATCCGCGTAGGTTCGGATGCCTCCCGACGCCTTTACTCCCATCCCGCTTCCCACCACGCGCCGCATCAACGCTACGTCTTCCGCGGTCGCGCCGCCCGGCCCGAATCCGGTGGACGTCTTCACGAAGTCCGCGCCGGCGACCTTGGCCAGCTGGCAGGCGGCGACCTTCTCCTCGTCCGTGAGGAGGGCGGCCTCGATGATGACCTTCAAAATCGCCCCCCCCGCGTGCACGGCTCGTGCGACCGCCGCGATGTCCCGTTCGACGAGCTCGTAGTCCCGTGACTTGAGCCCTCCCACGTTGATCACCATGTCGACTTCCGTGGCTCCATCGCGCACTGCCTTCTGGGCCTCGAACGCCTTGCTCTCGGTCGAGGTGGCCCCCAGGGGGAAGCCGATCACGGTGCACACCAGGACGTCCGTGTCCTTCAGGAGGTCCGCGCACAGCTTCACGTAGGATGGATTCACGCACACCGAAGCGAAGGAGTGCTTCTTCGCCTCGTAGCACAGCTGCGCGACCTGGTCCTGCGTGGCGTCGGGCTTCAGGAGAGTGTGGTCGATCATGTGGCTCACGCGGCCGTCGGTAGGCGCGATTCCGAGCGTGCTGGCGAGCCTGTCCGCGCCAGCGCTCACGAACGGCTGCACCCGGTCGGAGTAGTTGCCCGCCGACAGGCCCTGTGCCGACGCGCCACCTTCCTGCTCCTGCTGAACCAGTATCATGACCTGGTGCGTGACCTGCTCGATGATGCGTTCGAGCGTCTTCTCGTCGAGCTTCATGCTCATCCCTTCAGGTACCTGCGCTCGATGTCCGTGATCTTGTCCACCCGTCTCGCGTGCCGCCCCCCGCCGTGCGGTGTGTCGAGCCAGGTGTCGACGATTCGTTTCGCCAGCTGCCCGCCTATGAGGCCCGCGCCCAGCGTCAGGACGTTAGCGTCGTTGTGCTCCCGACTGTTGACGGCCGTAGCCTCGTCGTAGCACATGGCCGCCCGCACGCCGGGGACCTTGTTTGCGGCCATGCACGACCCGATCCCCGCGCCGTCCACGACGATCGCGGCCCTGGCCTTTCCCTGAGCGACGAGTCGAGCGGCGGCCAGGGCGAAATCCGGATAGTCCACGGCCTCCGAGCCGTGCGTGCCGCAATCGATGACGGAGAACCCACGGCTCGCGAGGTGCGCGGCCAGGTCCTCCTTCATCTCGAATCCGCCGTGGTCGGCCGCCAGGGCTACCGTTCGAGACCCGTCGCCCGGGCCCGTCGCCAGCGCCGCCGCTTCGCCCGTCAGGATATCGACCCGGCGGTCCAGAGCCGCCTGCCGCGCTAGAGGTGTGACGATCGCTGCGTCGGGGACCCTCAGGTTCTGCCCGGGCTGGACGTTCTCGACATCCGCCTGCGTCACCAGGCGGGTGCCACGCCCCGCCTGGTCCTGCGCGCCGCCACTGTCGGCGGCCGCCTGAACGGTACGGAGCACTACCTTCCGGACCATCTCGCGGATCGTCCGCTCGTCGATCATTCGCCGGTCTCCCGGGCGCAATCCACAGGTTTCGGGCCGCCCGCGCGTCTTACCATGCCTTCCACCAGGCCGCGTCATCCACAGCGACGGCCTCGCCGGTGGACGGGTCCACCGAGTCCGCCGGTTGAGAGGCGCCGCCAGCAGCGGCCAGGGCTCCCGCGGCCGGCTCCCGCACCGGCGCCGACGCTCCAGCGACGGGAGACCTCTGCCGCAGCGGGCGGCCCAGGGATGACTGCTGCCCTTCCGGGTCCAGGAGATCCATCAAGAGGCGAAGTTGGGACACGGAATCGTCAAACGGACCGATCGACGATGCCACCCGAGCCTGCATGATCCCTCCCTGCAGCACGGACAGGACGTGTGCCGCCAGGGCCCGCCGGTCCAGGCGCGCAGGCAATCGATCGCCCGCCGCTTCGAGCCATTCCTCCACCCTGTCTGTCCAGGTGTCAAAATAGTCGCGGACCAGGTGCCGGGCCTCGGGGAACCGTCCCGCGATCTCGAGTGAGAGATCTCCCACCGGACAACCACGCGAGAACTCGGAGACCAGAAGACGACCGCGGTACAGCTCGAGGAGCGCGAAGATCTTCTCCAGCGGATCGTCCGCTGCCCTTCCCGCCGCCACCAGGAGAGCCGGATCGAGAACCGCGAGGTACTTCTGGAGAACCGCGACCAGCAAGACTTCCTTGCTGGGGAAGAAATGATACAGACTGCCGCTGTTGACGTCTGCTTCGCGCAGAATGGCGGCGACGGCCGTGCCCTCGAAGCCACGAGCTTCGAACAGCCGCGCCGCGACGCTCAGAATCCGATCCCTCGTGTCGCTGGCCATGATGTTGAACAAACAATCAACGAATGTGAGTCACTTGTCAAGCCCCCTGGTCACTAGATCTCGCATACCTCGCAAAACGACCCAAGCATCGCCCGTCGAAAAATTGAGCAAACATTCAACGCAGGGACGATTCAATCGACATGATTCCAAGTGAACCCGATGTTCCGGCTCAGACGGACTCATGATTGAGTGAACGGTCAAGGCTGGAGAGGATCAGAACAGCTCGGTCTGGGTCTGCATCGGCTCCATGCACGGAGCGTCGTCGTTTGCCACGTAGTTCACGCGCGTCGTCACGGGATAGAACTCGATGTCGCCCCCTGGATACGGGCTCAACAGGGGCTCGAGCTCCCAGGGAATCGTGTCAGGGTCCATCCACATATCGAAGTGCTCGGGTGCGACGATCACCGGCATACGGTCGTGCAGGGCGCGCAACGACTCGTTGGCGTCCGTGGTAAGGATGGTACAGCTTTCGATCGTATGGCCATCTTCAGCCTTCCAGCGGTCCCAAAGCCCGGCGAAGCCGAAAGGCTGTCCGCCGGGGAGTCCGATCCAGTAGGGTTGCTTGTGCTTGCCAGCTGCCTGCCATTCGTAGAACCCATCCGCGACCACCAGACAACGGCGCTCCCTGTAGGAATCCCTGAACGAGGGCTTTTCCGCTACCGTCTCGGAACGCGCGTTGATCAGGGGTTGCCCGCTGCCGATCTCGCGAGCCCACCGGGGAATCAGTCCCCACCGCATGGTCGCGATTTCACGCGGAACGGGGGAACCGGGCGGAGCAAGGTGAAGACCGGGGTGTTCCCTGAGGCCCGGAGGAGCCCGCACTACAGCCACATCCTGCGTGGGCGCGATGTTGAATCGCGGTTCCACGTCAGGGATCTCATCGAGGCGGAACAGCGCCGCCCATTCGCTGGCCGGAGTGGCGAGCGTGAATCGACCGCACATACCACGAAACATATCTGCGCGCGGGCCGCCGCGCGAAAAATGCGGAACCTCGAGTCGGCGGAGCGGAACCCGGCGCGCCCACCTGGGTTTGTATAGATGACGTGCACGGATTAACTTCGGAGGTAACGAAGTCTAACCGGGTATGGAAGCTCGGCCGGGATGTGATCGTGCAGGCGAACCGGGAGCAACAGCGGGAGCGGCGGGATGAGTAACAGACCGGGTGTCGAGAAGCGGTATCGGGCGGCGCTGGCGGCGGGTCTCGTCGTGGTAGTGGCGCTCCAGGCGGCCCTGTTTGCGTGGGGTGGTGCAGACGAGGCTGAAGGCGCGCGGGCTGAGCGCTCGGCGGCCCAGCTCGTGGATCTGCCTGAAACCGAGGCTCCGCTCGAGGACGTGGCTGAAGTCCTAGCGCCAGAGCCCGAGGAGGACCTGGCCCCGAAGCGGGCCGACGTCACCACGATGGCAGCGATTCCCTCGATCCCCAATCTGACCGCTGCGATGGCCAACGCCGTGCAGCCGGCGATGTTCATGGAGAACCTGGACGAGCCGGAAGCCGAAGAGAATCCAGCGGTTACGTACGCGTCGGTGTCCGACTTCCTGGTGGCGGCGACGCCGAACCCGCAGCCGCTGCGGCCGATCGACGACCGGCCGGTGTCCGTGCTCGCAGCCATCGGCGGCGGACGCGGTATCGGTAGCGACGGTCCGCACTGCGTGCCCGGCCGCCCGGGGATGTTCACACGGAGCCCCGTGGTGTCCGGCGCCCCGTCGGTGCTTCGATCCGGGCGCATGTAACGGCGCCGGATCGGAAGGCTGCCAGTGGTGGCCATGCCGTGAAGCTCTCGAGGGCCGGCCAGCGCGCCGGCCCTTCGCTATTCCAGGTCCTCCGTCTTTGCCCGTTCGTCGGGTCCGGTCGGGGCCGTTCCGCCAAATCGGTCGCTGATTCGTCCGGACACTTGCATCAAATCGGGCCACAGCGCGTCGTCGAGCGGGTTGATGCGCCGGACGCCGCTCCCGGTTTCCTCGAAGCCCGCGACCCACACTTCCGTCCGACCTTCCCGATCCGGATCCTCCCCGACCACCACGCTCAGTAGAACCGGTTTCGCCGGATTCGGGCCGGGCCGCGTGTTGATGAGACCCGCCTCCCGGTCCGTATAGTCGATCGGATAGCCCTCCTCCTCCAGCACGGTCTGCATGTGGAAGAACGCGGAGTCAACCGGCTGGGGAATGCTGAACGAGGCGAACGGGTAACCCGGGTAGCCGCTCAGCACCCGACCGGAAATGCATCCCGCGGCGAGGGAGACCGCGAGGAAGGCCCCGATAGCCAGTCTACGCACCGCCATTGTCACCCGAGGCGGGTGGCTCGCCGGCTCCGGCCGTGGAGTCGGGCGGGGCGGACGGGGCCGTGTCCGGGGCGGTTTCCTCTGGCTCGGGGTCGTCCTGTCCGACCAGTCCGCGGAGCATGTCCAGCCCGCGCTCGCGAACCTCGGCCTCACCGGAGTCGCGGGCCCGACGGGCGGCTTCCTCCAATACGCCGCGTGACGACTCCTGCATGGCTTCGGGATCCAGCTCGAATCGGGGGTTCGAGGCCTGGCCGGTGAGCCGCAAGGCGAGCTCCAGGGCTCCGCCCGCCCTCATGTACCGGTCGATCACCTCTCCGGCCGCCCCGGCCGCCAAGGCCGCTGCCCGGGCCAGAGTCGAGTCTGGTCGCACGAGGGCGCCTAGATCCATCGATCCCCCGAAACCCAGGGCACCCCTCATCTCCGCCACCAGTTCCGAGCCGCTGAAGTCGCTTCCGTCGAGAACGATCAACCCTTCCCGGATGAGCAGCGGCGAGTTCCAGCGGGTGAACGCGAGTTCCCGGACGTCTTCGAGCCGGAGGAATCGCAGCAGGCCGTCCGTGAGCGGGTTGGACGCGATCCGGCCGTCCCGGATCTCGAAGCGGCCGATCCCGTTCAGGGCCTGTGTCAACGGAAGGGCCAGCGAGTCCAGCGCGCCCTCGAGTGCGAGGTCCATCGTCAGCGAACCGGAGATCAGGGTGCCGAGGGGCGAGTTCTGAGCCAGGTACTGTTCGGCGCGCACGTTCTCGAGGGCCAGGTCGAGACGGAATGGCTCTGACTCCACCTCCCCCAGGCGGAGGATCCCGCTGGCCGCCCCTGTTCCCCCATACGCCGCGAACCGCGTCTCGGTAAGGTTCACCCGGTCGCGCTCCAGGAGCAGGACGCCCTCCACCCGTGACAGCCGATAGGGAAGACGAAGCACCGAGTCCACCCGGAAGGCCACACGGCCGCTCACCGGAAGTGGTCCCGGCCGGCGAAGCTCGCGTTCGGCTGCCCATTCCTCCGGCGGGCGGCCCTCCACCGGACGGCCAGCCAGGCGTGCCCACGCGATGCGTCCGTAGCCGATTTCGTTGCGGCTCGGTCCCAGCAGCGCGTCGAGATCGAGCTTCGCCCCGGCGACCGACGCCTCGACCGCTGGCGTCCGTGGCTCAGAGGCAAGGCTTCCCAGCACGTCGCTCAGCGTCCCGGATGTCTGCAGCCGATCGCCGCCGGCGATGACCGTCACGCCTTCCCAGCGCGCGCGCGTCCCGTCCAGCCTGACCTCCCCCGACGGGACTTCGATGGGCCTGACCAGCCTGTCGCCGATGATAGTGACGCCGTCCAGCCCCAGCTCGCCGGCCAGACGGGTTGCCGCCGGCCGGTCAACGACTCCGTCGCCGGAGAGGCTCCAGCGCACCGTGCCGCGTGATGCGGAGAATCCTTCCGCACCTCCCCGGCCGAAGGCCCCGGCCAGCTCCGCGAGGTCCGCCCGCCCATCGACGGCGGCGCTGAACGCGAGCGTCGAGTCGAGAGCCAGCGCACCGGAGGCGGAGAAGTCACCGCCGGGAAGCCGCGCGCGCACACCGGAGAACTCGGCGCGGTCACCGGAGAGCCTGATGTCGGCGTCCAGCGACTCCATCAGCGGCCGGTCCGCGCCACGCCGCAGGCCACCGCCACGAACCGTAACGATCCCGTCCGCGACGGGGAACTCGCCCGGTCCGAAAGCCCCACGAACCGTGAGGTCCACTCCCAGGTCTCCCCACAGGTCGAAGGGCACGGACTCTCGAATCGAGTCGGGCAGCGCGGCGATGATCCGGGAGAGATCCACCCGGTCGCCGCGGACGGCAAGGTCGAGCATGCGTCTGGGAGACCTTAGAGAATCGGCCCTCCCGCTCACATCCACCGTCAGGCCGTTGACCGTCGCCGTGCCGGACTCGATCTCGATCCACTCCATCCCCGGTCCCGCGAGGGCTTTGATGTCGGCCCCGACGCGCAAGCCCCGCATTCCTTTGCGCCACACCGGCGGATAGGCGAAGCGCAGGCTGTCCACTCCCGACTTCAGGTCGAGCGCCAGTCGCCCCTCGGCGTCGCGCTCCACGGATCCTTCGAGCCACAGGCCGTCGGCCTGCAGAGACCGTCCGCTGGTAGCGTCCCGGTAGGCCACCCGGCCGTCGAGCAGCTCGACGCCCCGAATCTCCAGAGACAGAGGCGTGTCCGGCGAATCCGGATCCTCGCGCGACGCCGGAACGAAATCGCCGAAATTGGTTCTACCCTGGTCGTCCACTTGCAGCAGCAGCCGCGGCCCCACGAGCTGCACGCGATCGATTTCCACGCGCCTCTTGAGCAGGGGAAGCAGGCGCGGGCGCAGATGAAGCTCGTCCACCGTGGCGAGTGGCATTCCCTCGAAATCAGGAAGGTTGTCGATCCGCAGGCGCAGTAGCCGTACCTCCGGCCGCGGGAAGAACGCCAGGTCGGCGGAGCCGATGCTCACCCGCCTATTGAGGGCAGAGGAGACGTGGGGCTCGGCGCGGTCCGCCAGGGAGGCCGGGTCCACGACCGTCCGCAGTACGACGATCAGCGCCAGGAACACAACCAGCACTACGGCGACCAGACCTGCCGCCACGAGGACCAACCGGCGTGCCCAGCGGCCTTTCTCGGTACCCATACTCGTCTCCCTGGTTGCTCTGCGTCGGGCCGCGCGTTCCGACCGGGAACCCCGACCCATGGTCGGGACGTTCTCCAGGGGTCAGGACGTAGCCACGTTCCATCCCTCTTTGTACGGTGAGGGAAGGCCCCGCGTTCCTGCCACGTGCTTCCGCGGCGCGCCGACGGGTGGACACGACGGCGCTTGCTGCAGCGGGCGGGGCCAACATACCGTTGAGTTGATGCGGTTTCCAAGCGGTGCCTGAAAGCGGGATCGATGAGCATTCCGGCCGAACATAGACGCACGGAATTCGAGGGTGAGGCGCTCGTGCACCTCGACGCCCTGTACGGCCTGGCCCTGCGTCTTTCGGGGGGCGATGAGCCGCGGGCGGAGGACCTGGTGCAGGAGTCCGTCCTCAAGGCGTACCGCGCCTGGGACCGGTTCGAGGCCGGAACCAACTGCCGGGCCTGGTTGATGACCATCCTGCGAAACACCTTCATCAACGAATTCCGACAACAGAAGTCGCGCCCGTCCCCCGTCGATTTCGAACAGGTCGCCGAGAGGCCTTCGTCGGGAGCGCTGTACGAGGCGGACCCCGAGGGGCGGATCTTCGACCACATCATCGACGATCAGGTCATCTCCGCCATCGACGAGCTTCCGGTAGAGTTCCGCGTTGCGGTCGTGCTGTCGGACCTCGAGGGCCTGAGCTACCAGGAAGTAGCCGAGCTCATGGAGATTCCCGTGGGCACGGTCAAGTCGCGCCTGTTCCGCGCGCGGAAGCGCCTGCAGGAGCGCCTGTACGAATACGCAGTCGAGATGGGATACGTGAAATGAGCGAATATAGGTCGTGGCCGCCCGACGGAAGCCGGTCCGAGTCTGAGCTGAGCTGCGAAGAGGCGCTGGCCCGCGTGTACGAGTTTCTGGACGGCGAGCTCGACGCCAGCCAGCATGATGGGGTGAGGCGGCATCTGCAGAAATGCCGCAGATGTTATCCGTATTTCGACTTCGAGAGGCTGTTTCTCGACTACATCCACGAGCTTGGAGCGGCAGAGGAGTCGAGTCCGGGGCTCGAGGATCGCATCCGCGAAGTGCTCGCAGCCCAGCCAGACTGATCGATTCGGCGTTGCTGACGAGCCCCTCCGGTAGTACCCTCTAGCACGAGTGCCAGGTCGTCAGGACCGAGGCCCTGCAGCGTGTTCGCCCGACCGGTGCGTCGGGCCATTCCCTCCGTATGGAACATGACCGTCAACAGACGATGACCGCCAGATGAGAGACCTGATCGATCGGCTTCTGGACGCCCGCGGGCCTTCCGGATACGAGACGCGAGCGGCCACGGTGTGGCGAGACGAAGCCGCTACCTTCGCCGACGAGACATGGGGCGATGTTCACGGCAACAGCTTCGCCGAGATCAACCCGGGAGCCTCTCCACGCGTGATGCTCGCCGGCCACATCGATGAGATCGGCCTCATGATCAATCACATCGATGAGCAGGGGTACCTGTGGGTGCGGGGCGTCGGCGGCTGGGACGCCCAGGTGCTCGTCGGTCAGCGTGTCGAGATCCTGGCTGATTCCGGCCTCGTGGCCGGGGTCGTGGGTCGCCGTGCGATTCACCTCATCCGCGGTGACGAGGGAGAGAAGGCGGTCAAGGTAAAGGACCTGTGGATCGACATCGGGGCGACGAGCGAGGAAGAGGCGGGGAAACGGGTAGCGATCGGAGACGTGGCCGTGGTCCGGTCCGACACGCTGGAACTGACGGACGACCTTCTCGCCGCCCGGTCAATTGACGACCGCGTGGGCGCCGTCGTGGTCCTCGAGGCGCTGCGCCGGGCCCGCGACAAGGGGTGCTCGGCCAATGCGGTGGCGGTGGCAACCGTTCAAGAGGAGATCGGATTCATGGCGGCGGGCGGTGCGCGGACCGGCTCCTACGGCCTGGATCCGAGCGTCGGAATCGTCGTGGACGTCACGCACGCGACCGACCACCCGAGCGTGGACAAGAAGGAGCACGGCGACATTCGCCTCGGTGCCGGACCCGTCCTGGCCCGCGGAGCGGCGATCAACCCCGTCGTCTTCCGCGGACTGGCCGGCGCGGCGAAGGACGCCGGCTTCGAGGTCCAGGTCCAGGCGATTCCGGCGATGACCGGCACGGACGCGGACGCCATACGCATGTCGCGCACGGGTGTGGCCACGGGCCTGGTGTCGATCCCGAACCGGTACATGCATTCCCCGAATCAGCTGGTGAGCCGGCGAGATCTGGATCAGGCGGCGGAGCTCATCGCCGACTACCTGGTCGGGCTGTCGGACGGGGACAGCTTCCTTCCTGGCTGACGTGAGCGGAGATCGAGCCGGGCCCCGGAGGGCGCACAGCCGGGCCGTCGAGGACTACCTGAAGGCGGTCTTCAAGCTCCAGGCTGAGAGCGCCCAGGTGTCCACGACGGCGCTCGCCGGAGAACTCGACCGTTCAGCCGCCTCTGTGACGAACATGGTGAAGGGCCTGGCCGAGCAGGACCTCCTCGTACACGAGCCCTATCGCGGGGTGCGGCTGACCGCGCAGGGCGAGTCCGCTGCCCTCGGAATCATCCGCCGGCACCGGGTGATCGAGACATACCTGATCGAGCGCCTGGGCTATACGTGGGACGGAGTGCACGACGAAGCCGAGAGGCTGGAGCACGCCGTGTCCGACGAGCTGGTCGATCGGATGGCCCGGGCCCTCGGAGATCCAGACGAGGATCCGCACGGCGCGCCCATCCCTTCTTCCGAAGGCGTAATCGCCAGCCGGGATCTAGTCTGTCTTACCGACCTTCCAGAGGGTGTGCTCGCCGTCGTACGAGAGGTGTCGGACGAGGACTCGGAGCGCTTGCGCGAGCTGGCCGCCGCCGGTTTCTTGCTCGGTACGGACGTGGAGGTGATCCGCAGATCGCCAGAGGGCGATGTGGTGGTCCGCGTCGCCGCCGAAGAGAGGCCGATAGACGCCGTTACGGCCGGTCTGATCCGGGTCGAGCGGAGCGAAACGAACCCAGTGGACTGATACGATGATAGCGATAAAGGTCGACAACGATACGTGGACCGCCACCCTCGGCGGACCATCGCGTGAGGGCTTCCGCGCCGTGGTCTTCTTCTGCTCGAGTAACGGGCAGCGACCGTACCGGGTAGCGGAAGTGCCGGCCGAGCGCTTTGCCTCGCAGGACGACCTCGACGGGCTCTCGGCGGACGAGGTCATGGAGCTGTTCGCGGACACCGGCTCGATGGGCGTCCCGCGAAACTACGGTTGAGCCCTCCGTCTGTGGGCTACGTAGACCTTCACCTCCACTCGACCGCCTCGGACGGGATTCTCTCGCCGACCGATGTGGTACGCGAGATTTCCGCCAGGGGGCTGCGCGGCTTCTCGCTCACCGACCACGATACCGTGGGAGGCGTGGAGGAAGCGGCTGCCGAGGCCGCGCGTCTCGGCCTCGACTTCGTGGTCGGCGCCGAACTCTCCGCGAACGCTCCCGGCCGCTCGATTCACATCCTGGCCTATGGGTTCGACCCTGCGGACGGAGACATGCGCGCCTTCTTTCGCGACTTCCGCGCAGATCGTCTCCGTCGGACGGACGAGATGGTGAAGCTGCTGCGGACCCTGGGCCCGAGCATAACGGTGGACGATGTGATGGCCGAGGCCGGTGATGGCGTACCGACGCGCGCGCACGTGGGGCGGGCGCTGGTGAGCGGCGGTTGGGTACGCGAGCAAAACGAGGCTTTCCGCCGTTACATCGCGCGCGGAAAGCCGGCGTTCGTCGAGAAGAAGCCTACACCGCCGGAAGAGGTGTGTGCGCTGGTACGCCGGGCCGGGGGAGTGACGATTCTCGCCCACCCGGGCCGGGATTTCACGCAGGCGGAACTCGGCGCGTGGATGGCAGGAAGCTTCGACGGGGTCGAAATCCTCCACCCGCGGAACGATCCAGGCGTGCGGCGCACCCTGGAGCAGCTGGCGGACCAGAAGGATCTCTTGCGAGGGGGTGGTTCCGACTGGCACGGGGCGGATTGGGGAGCGCCGCCCGGGTCCCAGATGGTTCCCATCGAGTGGATGCGCGCGATCGAGAGACGTTGCACGCCGACACAGTGATACACGGGAACCTGCATTTGTTGTAAGAGGCGGGCCGAAGGCACGCCGCGCTGAACGGAGATCGAGAATGACTGACATACGGAAGGAAACTCTGGTCATAGTGGGCTCGGGGCCCGCGGCCTGGACGGCGGCAGTCTACGCGGCCCGTGCCGAGCTGGAGCCTCTGGTGTACGAGGGGTCGTTCAGCCGCACGATGATTCCCGGCGGGCAGCTCATGTTCACGACCGAGATTGAGAACTATCCCGGCTTCCCCGAGGGGGTCTCCGGGCAGCAGATGATGGCCGACTTCAAGGCACAGGCGGAGCGCTTCGGCACCCGGGTCATCACCGAGGACATCGTCAGGGTCGACTTCACGGACCGGCCGTTTCGCCTGTGGTCCGGTGCCGGGGAAGAAATCGAGGCGCGAGCCGTCATACTTGCGACGGGCGCCAACGCGCGCTGGATAGGCCTCGAGAACGAGGAGCGTCTCGCTCAGTCCGGTGGAGGGGTATCGGCCTGCGCGGTCTGCGACGGGGCGCTTCCGTTCTTCCGGGATCGGGTGATCGCGGTGGTCGGTGGGGGCGACAGCGCGCTGGAGGACGCTCTCTACATGACGAAGTTCGCCTCGGAGGTAGTGGTGATACACCGCCGCGACGAGCTTCGGGCGTCGAAGATCATGCAGCAGAGGGCGTTCGACAACGAGAAGATCCGGATCGACTGGAACACCGTCGTGACCGATGTCCTGGGCGACGACGAGATCACCGGTGTGAAGCTGAAGGACACGGTCACGGGTGACGAACGGCAGATGGAAGTTGGCGGGCTGTTCGTGGCCATAGGCCACACGCCGAACACCGCGTTTCTGGCCGACCAGGTGGCCCTCAAGGACAACGGCTACGTCGCCGCTCCCGCGCCCTGGCGAACCGTGACCTCGGTTCCGGGAGTCTTCGCGGCCGGTGACGTGATGGACGACTACTACCGCCAGGCCGTGACCGCCGCGGGCACGGGTTGTATGGCGGCGCTCGAGGCCGAACGGTGGCTGGCGCACGGCGAGGTCCACGGCTGAGGCGGGATCGCGCTGGCTGGCTCAAAACTCGCGGGAAGAGGAACCGGACACGCGTCTCGCAGGTACAAGGTCGGCCCGGATCGTTGACTTGATCGGCGGCCGGAAACTACAGTGACCACGGTCGGGGGCCGAAGGCCGGCCACCCGACCCGTCGATAAGAGCGGGAAGGACGATATGAGCGACACGACGACCGAAGGGGGAGTGACCCTCACCCTGACAGAGGAGGCCGCGGTGCAGGTGCGGCAGTTCTTCGCGGCCGAGAACCTGGACGAGAAATCCGGCGCCCTGCGGGTGAGCGTCATGCCTGGCGGGTGCTCGGGGTTCGAGTACACACTCGAGGTGGACGAGGACGACCCGGCGGACGACGACTACGTGCTGGAATCGCAGGGAATCCGCCTGTTCATGGACCCGTTCAGCGGCCAGTATCTGTCGGGGGTGACGATCGGATACCACAGCAGCTTCCAGGGCCAGGGCTTCACGTTCGAGAACCCCAACGCGACGGGCTCCTGCGGCTGCGGAACTTCCTTCTCGGTCTGACCCCGGCCATGCCACCGCGTATCGCGTGATCGACTCCCGTCTCGAGGTTCGCGCCGTCCCGGTGGGGCCATTCCAGGCGAACTGCTTCCTGGTGCGGTCGGGTGAAGATGTCATCGTCGTCGATCCCGGTGCCGAGCCCGATCGTATCGCCGCGCTGCTCGACACCCGGGATGCGTCTCCCGGGGCCATCGTCCTCACACACGCCCACGTGGACCACGTCGGGGCGGTCGCCGGACTCGTCCGAAGGTATGGGGCTCCGGTATACCTGCACGCCGCGGATCTCCCGCTGTACGAACGGGCCGCCGATCACGGAGCGATGTTCGGCGTCTCGGTGGAGCCGGCGCCTCCACCGGATCACTGGCTCGAGCACGGCCAGACCCTGGAGTTCGGGGCGATCGAGCTCGAAGTGCGTCACGCTCCCGGACACTCGCCCGGCGGAGTAGTCCTGGTGGGTGACTCGGAGGCGTTCGTCGGGGACTGCGTGTTCGCCGGCTCGATCGGACGCACGGACCTTCCGGGAGGGGATACGGGCACCCTGCTTCGTTCCATTCGCGAGCAGATCCTCACCCTCCCTCCCTCGACGACACTCTACTCGGGCCACGGACCCGCGACCACGGTCCAGACCGAAGCCGAGTCGAACCCGTTCGTCGGCCGCAACGCGGTCACGGGCTGGTGATGCTCCCTCCGGACGAGCCCAACCCGACCGACGGTTCCGACGTCACGCCTGACGCGGAGGCCGGGCCGGTGAATCCTCCGCGCCCACCGGCCGAAGTCACCGAGGGACTTTCCGAACTGCGATGGGTCCTGGGCGGAGCCGAGAAAGCCCTCGTGCTCACTCATGACAACCCGGACCCGGACGCGATCGCCTCCGCTGCCGGCCTCGGCTTCCTGATCGAGCGCATCTCGGGGATCCCGGTAACCGTGGCCTTCGGAGGGATCATCGGGCGAGCCGAGAACCGGTCTCTCATGGAAGAGCTGGATGTTCCGTTCGAGCGGATCGAGACGATCGAGATCGCTCCGGATACGGCGTGCGCCCTCGTAGACACTCAGCCGGGGGCCGGCAACAACTCGCTCCCCGCAGGACGCTCGCCGACCGTGGTCCTGGATCATCATCCACCCAGGCCCGACAGCTCCGCGGCGGCCTTCGTGGACATTCGCCCCGGGTACGGTGCATCGGCTTCCATGATCGTCGAGTACATCCGTGCGGCCCGTCTCGAGCCCGATAGAAAGCTGGCCACGGCCCTGTTCTATGCGATCCAATCCGAGACCATGGACCTGGGTCGCGAGGCGTCCGATGCAGACGTCGCGGCGAGCATCTTCCTGTATCCGCGCACGGACCCCGCCGCGATCTCTCGTATCCGGCACGCACGAGTTCCGCGGGGCGTGTATCGGTCGATCCACGAGGGATTGGAGCGGGCCTGGAGCCGGGGGAACGTGGTGTTCGTGCCCCTGGGTACCCTGGAGTACCCCGACCTGGTCGCTCAGCTGGCGGACCTGTTTCTCCGGGTGCACGGGGTGGATTGGGTCATCGCCGTAGGCTCGTACCAGGAGAGCCTCCTCATTTCCGTGCGCGCACATCGGCGGGATGCCCACGCGGGCGACGTGGTGCAGTCAGTGGTCGGGGATCGAGGCTCGGCAGGGGGCCATGGGGAGATGGCGGGCGCCCGAATCGAACTCGCCGGAACGGACGACGCAGATACCGCGCGGCTGATCGAAGACCTGTTCGCCGAGTTCGCCGTCGCCCTGGAAGTGATAGACTTTCCGGCCGAGTCTCTCATCTCGGGCCCGGCCGACCCGGGTGAGGCGCCGTGATCCGGATCGGTCTCACCGGCACCATGGGCGCCGGGAAGAGCACGGTCGGCAATCTGTTCGAGTCCTGGGGAGCGAGCCGGGTAGACGCCGACGTCCTCGCACGAAAGGTCGTGGAGCCTGGGCAGCCGGCCCTCGAGGCGATTCGCGGGGCGTTCGGAGCGGGCATGTTGCGAGCCGATGGATCTCTGGACCGGGCGGCACTGCGCGCCATCGTATTCGACGACCCGGATTCGCTGAGGCGCCTCGAGGCGATCATTCACCCGGCGGTGGATCGACTGCGCGGTGCACTGCTGGAGGAGGCGCGGGCCGCCGGCGCCCGGGTGGCCCTTCTCGAGATCCCTCTCCTGTTCGAGAAGGACCTGCTGGACGAGTTCGATGCAGTGATCGTCGTGGACGCCCCCGCGGACGTGCGGCTGCGGCGCGTCCGCGAATCCCGCGGCCTTACGTCGGAGGAGTTCTCCGCCATGGATGCCGCACAGTGGTCCGGCGAGCGCAAGCGCGCCGCGGCGGACTACGTGATCTGGAACGACGACGACCTGGCGAGCCTGGAGTCCGAGGCGCGCGAGGTGTGGGATGCGGCGACCGGAGCGAGCTCGGCCTACGAGGGGCGGGGACAGGCCGCGCCCGTCGAGTGGGGCGTGGATCTGCACATGCACACCAGCGCGTCCCCGGATTGCCTCAGCGCACCGGAGGACGTGGTTCGCCGGGCGCGCGAGATCGGACTCGACAGGATCGCCATCACCGACCACGATCAGATCGACGGTGCCTTCGAGGCCCGGGCCCTCGACCCCGAGCTCGTAATCGTGGGCGAGGAAGTACGCACGGCCGAGGGACTGGATCTCATCGGTCTGTTCCTCACCGGGCACATCCCCCCGGGCGGTACCTTCCGTGAAGTGGCGGAGGAGATTCGCCGGCAGGGAGGAGTCGTGTACGTGCCGCACCCGTTCGATTCTCACCGGGGAACGACCGAGGAATTCCTGGAGGGTGTTCGCGACTGCATCGACGCCGTGGAGGGCTTCAACGCCAGGATCCACGACCGGCGGCGGAATCAGCGGGCGCAGAACTGGGGCCTGGCTCACGGCTTCCCTCTCGGTGCAGGGAGCGACGCCCACCTTCTGAACAAGATCGGGCAGGCCCGGGTGATCATGCCGCCGTTCTCCGGCCCTTCGGAGTTCCTGGCGGCGCTCGCCGAAGGCCGAATCGAGGGACGCGCTTCGAGCTACCTCGTGCACCTGGGTTCCACGTGGGCCAAGATCGCCAGGAAGCTCGGGATGGGCGAATGACCGATCTTCCGCCCCGCGAGCGCTGGGGCACCCGCATCGGCCTGATCCTGGCGATGGCCGGGAACGCGGTCGGTCTCGGCAACTTCCTGCGCTTCCCCGTGCAGGCCGCCCAGAACGGCGGCGGCACCTTCATGATCCCGTACTTCGTGTCGTTCCTCGTGCTGGGGATTCCCCTGATGTGGATCGAATGGGGCATCGGCCGATACGGAGGACGCTTCGGGCACGGAACCGTACCGGGAATGTTCGACGCCCTCACCGACGGGCGAAAGAAGTGGGCCAAGTACGCTGGCGTGCTAGGCCTGTTCATGCCCCTGGTCGTGTTCATCTACTACACGTACGTGGTGTCGTGGATGCTGGGCTTCAGCTTCTTCAGCCTCACCGGGGCGTACTTCGGCATGGACGAGGTCGAGCACATGCGTGGCTTCCTGGCCTCGTATCAGAACCTGTTCGACTCGTCGGTACATGGCGGTTGGGTGGCTCTGCTGTTCTTCCTGGCGACGCTCTCGTTTCTCGGGTGGGTCCTGTCACGGGGGATCAGCGGGGGCATCGAGAGACTGGCCCTCATCGGGATGCCGATCCTGTTCCTGTTCGCTTTCCTGCTGGCGGCGCGAGTTCTGACACTGCCCGCGGCGGCGGCCAGCCCGATGGCCGGCCTGAACTTCATCTGGAACCCGGAGTGGAGCAGCCTGACGGAACCCCGGGTCTGGCTTGCCGCGGCGGGACAGATGTTCTTCACCCTGTCGCTCGGCATGGGTACGATCCATACCTACGCCTCCTACCTGTCGGAGCGCGACGACATCACTCTGACCGGTCTCTCCACCGGGGCGACGAACGAGTTCGCCGAGGTGGTGCTCGGAGGGACGATTGCGATTCCGGCGGCCGTCGTCTTCTTCGGCGTCGAGGGGGCGCAGGAGGTCGCCAGGGGCGGACCGTTCGACCTCGGCATCGTGGCGATGGGGGTCGTGTTCCAGGGTCTTCCGGGCCCCGAGTTCCTGGCCCGCCTGACCGGATTCCTGTGGTTCTTCCTGCTCTTCATCGCCGGGATCACTTCGGCTGTGGCGCAGGCCAGTCCCGCGATCTCGTTCATGCAGGAGGGCTTCCGATGGCGCCGCCGGCAGGCCGTTCGAGCCCTGATGCTCCTGGCCCTGGCGGTCGGGATGTTGCACGTCGTGTTCTACCCGACCGGTTTCATGGACGAATGGGACTATTGGGCCGGTACGTTCGGCCTGGTGATCTTCGCAGCGATCGAGATCACGCTGTTCTCGTTCGTGTTCGGGATCGATCGTGGGTGGGACGAGCTGCACCGGGGCGCGGACTTGCGGATCCCGGCGGTCTACAAGCCGATCATGAAGTGGGTCACACCGGCCTTCCTGTACACGCTGCTGATCTGGTGGGGTCTCACGGAAGCCGTTCCGCAGCTCCTGATGGAAGGGAAGGACCCGGCGGATATCGGTTACCTGTGGCTCAGCCGGGCCGTCATGCTGATTCTCCTGGTTGCGGGTCTCGCGCTGGTTCGAGTCGCGTGGCACCGCGAGGAAGGAAGTCGCACGTGATCGCAGGGGAGATCACCCCGTTCGCCCTCGGGTTCATGATCGCGAGCATGGCCAGCGTGACCCTCCTGGTGGTCTATTGCTACGCGAGGATTCTGCGCGGGCGACGTCAACTGGATGGGGAGGCGGACGATTAGATCTATCGACATGGCCAGGCGTTCGGGCCTCAAGCGTGTCCTGCTGGAGCTCGAACCGGGGCGCCATGTAGTGCTTTCCACGCACCTGAACTCGGACGGAGATGGAGCCGGCAGCGAGGCGGCAGCGGCGCACTGGCTGACACGTCGCGGCCTGCATCCCTCGATCGTGAATCCCACCCCGTTCCCCGACATGTTCCGGTTCCTGCTCGCGGAAGGCATGGACGCGTGGACTCCGGCCGATGCCGAGGGCGAAAAGGCGATGCGCGAGGCCGACGTGTTCCTGGTTCTCGATACCGCGGAGCCGTCGCGGCTCGGGTCTGTAGTTGGCCGAATCGACGGCCGCAGGGTCCTGGTCCTCGACCACCATCCGGCCACGTCGTCCTCGATCGGGGACGTAATCGTGTGCGATCCGGCTGCCTGCGCCACCGGCGAGCTCGTGTTCGACCTGATCCGGGAGGCCGGAGACGAGGTCACCCTGCTGGAGGCGGAGGGCCTCTACGTGGCGATCGCGACGGACACGGGTTCCTTCCGCTACGCCAACACCACCGCGACCACGCACGAGATCGCGGCCGATCTCCTGCGAGCCGGCGTGGATCCGGAAGACATGTACGGGCGGATCTACGCCCAGTACACGCCCGCCGGGCTCGAGCTGGTCCGACGTGCCCTGGAGCGCCTCCGGGTGGCAGACGATCTACCCGTTGCATGGATCACCCTGAGGCAGACGGACCTCGCGCAAACGGGTGCGAGCAAGGAGGACCTGGAGGGGATCGTCGAGTACGCCCGCCGCATCCGCGGCGTCCGGGTAGCCCTGCTGTTCAGGGAGCTGCACGATGGGACGACGAAGGTGTCCCTTCGCTCCTCGGGTGATGTGGACGTTGCCGCCGTCGCACGGGCCCTCGGCGGTGGAGGCCACGTCAAGGCTTCCGGGGCCGTGGTGGCGGACGGCCTCGAGGCGACCGAGGCCCGCGTGTTGAAGGAAATCCGGGAGGTCCTGGGGTGAAGCATCGGGATCCAGCCCGGCGTCCGGCCCACCCCTGTACCTGGCCGCCCTCGATGCTTACATTATGCCCGTCCTGCCCGTCCACCGCCTTCACCGGCGGCTCGGATACGTTTCTCCTCTCGGCGAGGGAGTGATGGAACAGGACAGGACGAACGGATGGACCATGCCGGCATCGGAGGTCGCCACGCGCCTCCGCGATCTCGGTCAGCGCGTCGCGCCGGCCGAGATCAGTGACGTCTGGGTCTTCCCGCCGTTGTGCCACCTCGAAGGATCGAAGGAGTTTCTGCTCTTCACCCGCTTCCTGCCCGACGAGATGCGCCACCTGTGCGGCGTGGAGTTCGCGGACGGCAACGGGAATGGGAACGGAAACGGCCACATCGTCAACCGGCGCCCTGACGCCAGTGGCGACGGGAAGGGAGAGCCGGCCGCCGAGAACGGGCGTGTCCGGTCCATCACGGAGTACGGCGCGGTGCCCTCGCACCGCGTGTCGCGCGTGGTGGCCCGGTTCAGAGAGCGCCTGGGAGAGCGCAGCGAGCCGCTACACTTCGAGATCGGCGGCTGCGCCGACAGCTGGGGTCAGCTGGTCGACCCGGAGAGGCCCGCCTCGGATTGATCGACCGCTACCCGACGGTTAGCTTCGGCTGGCGGCCGGAGTCCGGCGCTCGTCGCGGAACCGCGACGGGCGCCTTGTGTTTGCAGAACGTGGAGAAGGGATGAACGAGCTCGAGATTGGAGTCGCTGTAGCTTTCGCTGCGGGCGTGCTGTCGTTCCTCTCGCCGTGCGTGCTGCCGTTGGTGCCGTCCTACCTCTCGTTCGTGAGCGGCGTCGGCATCGAGGAGCTCGAGGGAGGGGGCGGTGACGTCAAGCGCGTCGCGTTCATGCACTCCCTGTTCTTCGTGCTCGGGTTCAGCCTGATCTTCCTGGCGCTCGGGGCGTCGGCCACGTTCGTGGGCCGGCTCCTGCGGGAATACCAGGTGTGGATAGCGCGGATCGGCGGTGTTCTGATCATCTTCTTCGGTCTGTACCTGATCGGACTGCGGCCATTCAAGGGGATGGCGCGGGAGCGCCGGATCCACCTGCGAGACAAACCGCTGGGGTATCTGGGCTCGACGCTCGTCGGGATCACGTTCGGGGCCGGCTGGACGCCGTGCATCGGGCCGATCCTGGGCGGGATTCTGACGTTCGCCGCCACGCGCCAGACTCTCACCGATGGACTGGTGTTGCTCGGCTTCTATTCACTGGGGCTGGCCGTGCCGTTCCTTCTCAGTGCCCTCGCCCTGTCCTGGTTCCTCTCCACGTTCGATCGGTTCAAGCGCTGGATCCCGTGGGTGGAGCGAGTGAGCGGGTTGCTGCTGATCGCCGTGGGAGTGCTGCTGGCGAGCGGACGGTTCACGGCGCTGGCGGGATGGGCCACGCAGTTCACTCCGGCCTTCATACTGGAGCGGATCTAGGGGCCCGCTAGACCGCTTCCTCGCGCTCGATCTCTTCCTCGAGGAGCTGGCGCTC
>CAZRRU010000105.1:0-19450 GCA_964602635.1 uncultured Gemmatimonadota bacterium
GCCGGAACGGCGGCCCTGGAGCGAAAGACGCTGCACCGGGTATTGAACGAACTGGTGGACTCGTGGGAGCAGCAGGGCCTGGAGGAGATCGTCCTCATGACGGCCCACGGATATGGCCCTCACATCCAGGCCATGGCAGCGGTTGTGGCAGATCTCGTGCGCGTGCGAGCAGTCGATATCCACGCGATCGATCTTGCGGCGTTTCTTGAGGGAGGGTCCGGTCCCGAACACGCAGGCGAAATGGACACGGCGATCGTGCTCCACCTGGCCCCGGAACTGGTCCGGAGCGACCTGGTGGCCGACGGCGAGCCGCGCGAGCGGGTGCGATCGACGATCCGGGACGAGCCGGTGCCGCCGCCCGGGTCGCCTGGCGTGGTGGGGCGGCCCAGCCTGGCGACACGGGAGAACGGCAGGCGCATATGCGAGTATCTCGTTGACTACATCTCGAGGCGACTGGATGCGTAGGTCTACCGGTGCGCGAGTGGCCGGCATGGTCCTGTGGACCGTGTGCGAGCTCGGCGCACCAGGATCGGCGGCGGCTCAGCAGGACCGGGTTGAGGGACAGCTCGGCGGAGGCACGTTCGAGCATTCGGTGAACGGCGGATTCGCTGGCACCGAGACCTTCGCCGTCCGCCGCCGTGGCGAGGACGTGGTGGCCGTGGGCCGCGTCACGCGAGAGGGAGGACCGGAAGCGCTGATGGCCCTCGAGGTGGGCGTGAGGCTCGACGGGTCCGGAAGGCCTGTGAGGTACGAACTGCACACGCGGGAAGGTCCCGCGCTTCACGTCGTGGTCAATCGAACCGGAAGCCGGCTGCGCGTCACGACCACGGCCGAGGATGGCGAGCGATTCACCGAGTTCCTGGCCACCGATCGGCTCCTGGTTCTCGAGCAGGAAATCGCGCACGACTACTACAGTCTGGCCCGATTGCTAAGGGCTGCCCCCGATGCGCGATCGTTGGACCTGGAGGTGCTCATTCCGTCGCAGAGCCGCACGGTCCCGCTGCGCGTACGGGGAGTCTCTCGCGATACGCTGGCGCTCGGGGGCGTGAGCGTGTCCACAACCCGATACGAGCTGAGCGTCGGGGCCGATGACACCGTGCTGTGGCTCGGGTCCGCAGACGGAAAGATCATGCGGGTGGCCATCCCGGATCGCCGCTGGGAGGCGAGACGCGTCGCGCGGCCCTGAGCGCCCGACGGAACAACGATCGGGCTGTTTCACGTGTTCCATGTGCGGGCCGGAGGTGAAACCGCCGGCCTGCTTTGAACGTATGTAGAGCGGACTCGGAGAAATTCCGCTAATCAGTTGTCAAGGATAGAGATATGTCTCGCAAGCGTAAGATCGCGATCGGGGCCGTCGTTCTGGTCGTGCTGGCGGTGGCGGTTGGTTCCCTCGGCGGCGGCAGCGGTGACGAAGTCGCCGTGCGGGTGGAGGACGTCTCGCTGCACGATCTCGTTGCGCGAGTCACGGCCACCGGACACGTCGAGCCCAAGACCTCCATCGACATCAGCGCCGACGTATCCGGACGCATCGTACAGCTGACGGTCGAGGAGGGCGACGACGTCGAGGAGGGGCAACTTCTCCTGGTGATCGATCCGGCCCGGTTCGAGGCCGCGGTGGATCGTGCAGAGGCGGCCCTTTCCGACGCACAGGCTCGCGAAGCGCAGGCCCGCGGCAACTACCAGCAGGCACAGCGCGACTGGGACAGGATCCGCCAGCTGAAGGAGGCGGCGGAAGACATGATCACCGATACGGAATTCGAGCAGGCGAGGACACAGGCCGAGGTCCAGAGGGCTCTTTCCGAATCGGCGCGGCACGGCGTCAACATGGCGCGAGCCAGCGTTCGCGAAGCCCGTGACAACCTGGCCAAGACGGTCATCGAGGCGCCGATGAGCGGACGCGTGACGCGGCTCAACGTGGAGCGTGGGGAGACGGCCGTCGTGGGCACGATGAACAACCCGGGCAGCCTGCTGCTCACGATTGCGGATCTGTCGGTCATGGAGGCCGTCATCGAGGTGGATGAGACCGACGTGCCGGAAATCACCATCGGCGACTCGACGGTGGTGACCATCGACGCCTTCCGCGGACAGATGTTCCACGGACAGGTCACAAAAATTGGGAACAGCTCGATTCGTCCCAGGAACCAGATGCAGAGCAGCTCGGAGCAGGCCATCGATTTCGAGGTCCGAATCACGCTCGCGGACCCCGGCGTCGATCTTCGGACGGACCTGTCGGCCACGGCTGATGTCATCACGGCCGTCCGGCCCGACGTGCTGGCGATTCCGATCATCGCGCTCACTCTCATGGAGTCGTCGGAGTTCCAGCGGATTCCCATGGAAGGTGACGAGGTCCAACCGGAAGAAGACGACCCGTCGACCGAGGCGGAGGCCGAGGCGCCCTCTTCCGACGAGGCGGCCGAGCCGATCGAAGGGGTGTACGTCATTGACGGCGATCGGGTGCGGTTCCGGCCCGTCGAGATCGGGATCGCGGGAGACAACTACTTCGAGGTCCTGTCGGGACTCGAAGAGGGCGAGACAGTGGTCTCGGGAACCTACCAGGCCATCCGAGAGCTGGAAGACGGCGCGCTGGTAAGCGTGGAGGACGGAGGAGATTCAGAAGGCCCGTCGGGGGCCGAAGACAGCGAGGGATAGATGAGCGCGGCAAACGACGTTGTGATTCAGACTCACGACCTCAAGAAGCATTACGTGATGGGAACGGAGACCGTTCGTGCGCTCAGGGGAGTGGACGTGAGCATTCGGCGGAACGAGTACATCGCGATCATGGGACCTTCCGGCTCCGGAAAGTCCACGCTCATGAATCTGATCGGGTGTCTCGACACGCCCACCTCAGGGGAATACGTGCTGAATGGTCAGCCCGTGCAGGACCTGGATGACGACGAGCTGGCGCGGATACGAAACCGCGAGATCGGGTTCGTCTTCCAGACCTTCAATCTCCTGCCGCGGGCGAGCGCGCTGCACAATGTGGAGCTGCCCCTGATCTACGCCGGGGTGGGTTCCCGGGAGCGTATCGAGCGGGCCAAGACGACCCTGGCACAGGTGGACCTGGCCGACCGCATGGACCACAAGCCCAACGAGCTCTCCGGAGGTCAGCGACAGAGGGTGGCCATCGCCCGGGCTCTCGTGAATCAGCCGTCCATCATCCTGGCGGACGAGCCCACGGGGAATCTCGATTCGGTCACGTCGGAGGAGATCATGTCCGTGTTCGATGCGCTCCATGACTCCGGGCAGACGATCATCATGGTGACGCACGAGCCGCACATCACGGCACATGCCGAGCGAGTGATCACGTTGAGGGACGGGATGATTGAATCACACGATGCGCCGCGCTCGCCCGCGCAGCCTGTCTGACGATCGCGCTGGGAGAGCCGGGTGAGGATCCTCGAAGGCATCAGAATCGCGCTGCAGCAGATCTGGGCGCATAAGCTCAAGTCCGTGTTTACCCTGATCGGGGTGATCATCGGAATCACCTTCCTTATCGCCGTCATCACGGTGGTCGAGGGTATGAACCGCTACGTCCAGGACGACTTCGCCGGCGCGATCTTCGGCGTGAACACGTTCTCGGTCGTGAGGCGCAACCAGGTCCAGACGGGCTCCGAGAGCCAGGAGCGGAGACGGCGACAGGCGAGGAACCCGTACCTCACCATGCATGACGTGGAAGTGGTCCGGCAGGCGGTGCCGCACGCGTGGCGCTTTGCCTACAGCGTCGATCGCGGCTTCAGGCAGGTCTCGTACAACGAACGCAGCCGGAAGAACATCCGGGTGATCGGAGCGTCGGACGGCTACGAGACGATGCAGGGCTGGGACATCGCAGAGGGGCGGGGGATGTCCCTCCTGGACGAGCGGAAATCGCTGAAGGTGGCCGTCGTCGGCGCCGACATCGCCGAGAGGCTCTTTCCCGACGTGAGCCCCATCGGAAAGCGGATCCGACTCGGATCGACCCGGCTCGAGGTGATAGGCGTGTGGGAGAGGCAGGGAGGGCTGCTCGGCGCAATCCGCGATGCGTCGGTTCTCGTGCCCATTTCAACCTTCCGCGAGACGATGGCCTGGCAGCGCAACCGCATCAACGAGATCACGGTGAAGGCTCGCACCACGGAGGAGATGCAGGCTGCGATGCTGGAGGTGGAAGCCGCCTTGAGGCGCGATCGTCTGCTTCGCCCCGGGGAGGAGAACAACTTCTGGCTCCAGACATCCAGTGATCTCCTGAGCACCTGGGAGACCATTAACAGGATTCTGTTCGCCGCGATCCCGGGTCTGGTCTCAGTCTCCCTGGTCGTGGGCGGCATCGTGATCATGAACATCATGTTGCTGTCGGTGGCCGGGCGAATCAGGGAGATCGGGGTGCGAAAGGCCCTCGGGGCGAGGCGGCGAGACATCCTGTTCCAGTTCCTGGCCGAGTCGTCCACTCTCTCGGTCGCTGGCGCCGCCATCGGCATCGGACTGGGAATCGGACTGGGGAAGACGGTGGACGCTCTGACGCCCCTACCCGCGTCGGTGCCCCTATGGTCGATCGTCGTGTCGCTGATCCTCGGACTCGTGGTGGGCGTGGGCTCGGGAATCTACCCGGCGTACCGGGCGGCGAAGCAGGACCCGATCGTGGCGCTGCGCTATGAGTAGGCAGCGGCGAGGCGGAATGGGCGTGTGGGCGACGCTCAAGGAGGGCCTGCTGGTGGCCTTCGACTCTCTGCGCGCCAACAAGGTGCGGAGCGGACTCACGATTCTCGGCGTGACGATCGGCGTGATGGTCGTGCTCGTGATGGCCGCCATGGTGCAGGGCATCAACTCCAGCTTCAAGGACATCATCGCGTCGGCCGGCCCCACGACGTTCTACGTATTCCACGCCCCGGTCGGTGGCGGGGGTATCTCCACCGGCCTCGAAGAGGAAGAAAACGAGTTTATGAGGAATCCGCCCCTGGATCCGAGCTGGGTCCGGGAGCTGGCCCGTCTGGAGATGATCCGGATGGTGGCCCCCGGCGCGGATTTGGGCGAGTGGGGCTTCCACGCCAAGACCGGAGACACCGACGTTCGCATCTCCCTGTACGCGGTGAACGCCGAGTACATGGACATGGACGGAGGTGATCTGGTGGACGGGCGGTTCTTCACGGCGGCTGAGGAAGGCCGGCGCAGGCCGGTGGCAGTTATCGACTCCGCGACCGCCACCGACCTGTTCGGCGGCCTGGACCCCCTGGGCAAGCGCTTCAATATCGGTCTGCCCGGCCGTCGTCAGGCTCCATTCGAGGTGGTAGGCGTTTACCGACCGCCGGACAATCTCTTCATGGGCTTTCAGTCTCATTACGTGTTCGCGCCGTTCGGCTCGCTCAAGAAGTCGGTGGGCATCTGGGACCGCATGGTGTACTTCGTCGTCAAGCCACATGACGGGATCGAGCTCGACGAGGCGCTGGAGGCCGTAAGAACGCGAATGCGGCAGTTGCGCGGCCTGGAACCTGGTCAGGACGACAACTTCAATCTGATCACGCAGGACCAGGTGATGGACTGGTGGAACGACTTCACCGGAGTCTTCTTCGCCGTCATGGTGGCTCTGTCCGGCGTCGGACTCCTGGTAGGCGGCGTCGGCGTGATCGGAATCATGATGATTTCCGTGACCGAGCGCACGAGGGAGATCGGCCTGAGGAAGTCCCTCGGCGCGCGGCGCAGGGACCTGCTGTGGCAGTTCCTCGTAGAAGCGGCCACTCTCACGTCGCTCGGAGGGGCGATCGGAATGGCCCTCGGGGGACTCGTCGTCTGGGCGGTGGCTTCGCTCACCCCGGTGCCGGCAGAGGTCCCGCTGTGGTCGATCGGCGTCGCGCTGCTCGCCTCGATCCTCACGGGGGTCGGCTTCGGACTCTACCCGGCGGCGCGTGGCGCGGGACTGGACCCGGTCGAGGCACTTCGCTATGAGTGAGATCTGAATCGCTCGCTCTCCCCACATTCACAGGCAGGAAGAGTGACACATGACGGAGCGCACGGTGGATGTTCTGGCCGTGGGTCCCCATCCGGACGATGCAGAGCTGCTGTGCGGCGGTACCCTCGCGAGATCGGCGGATCAAGGATACCGGACGGGCATCCTGGATTTAACCCGCGGCGAGATGGGAACGCGCGGTACGCCGGAGCTGAGAGCGGCCGAGGCGGACGCGGCGGCCGCAGCCCTCGGCGTGTCCGTTCGAGTGAACGCGGGGCTTTGTGACGCCGGGATAACGAACGACCGCGAGGCACGTGTTCACCTCGTCGGCCTCCTGCGTGACTTGAGACCGCGAACCGTGATCCTTCCATTCGTTCGAGGCCGGCATCCCGATCATCGCGTGGCCGCAGAGCTGTGCAGGGACGCCTGCTTTCTTTCCGGCCTCGCGAAGTACGGCTCCGGAGCGCCTCACCGGCCCCACAAGATCCTCTATGCGCTAGCCTTCAGGGAAGACCCGGTGAAGCCGACCTTCGTAGTGGACATCTCCGACCAGTTCGATCGGAAGATGGAGGCGATTCGAGCCTATTCATCCCAGTTCGAAGGCGTGGACCAGGCCGGTGAGGCTTTTCCAACGGGCCAGCCGTTGTACGACCTGGTGGAGACGCAGTTCAGACACTACGGAAGCCTGATCCGGTGTAGCTACGGCGAGCCGTTCTACACGGATGAGACCGTGGAGATCGAGGACGTGGCGCGAATATCGGTTCACTCGCTGTGATTTCGGCCGTGCCATGATCTATCTGGACCACGCAGCGACGTGTCCGATGCGCCCTCCCGTGTGGAAGGCCATGCACGGGCTCGTCGGAGAGGCGGACTTCAACCCCGCGTCGGTTCATTCGCCCGGTGGCCGCGCCGCGTCGGTGCTCGAGCAGGCGCGGAAGGAGATCGCGACCGCCCTGCGCGCGTCGCGCTCGGACCTTCTGTTCACCGGCGGCGGCACCCAGTCTGACAACCTCGCGGTGCTTGGATTCGCCCGGGCGCACGGCAGCGGATCTCGCATCCTGGTCTCGGCTGTCGAACACAAGGCCGTGCTGGAGGCGGCCCGGCGCGCCGCCTCGGAGGGCAGCTCGGTGGAAGTGCTTCCGGTCGACTCGACCGGCTGGCTCGACCCTCAAGTGCTGGAAGACCGGCTGCCGGCCGGGAGAGGGCAACCGACGCTCGTGTCGGTCATGTGGGCCAACAGCGAGGTGGGTGTCGTTCAGCCAGTCCGCGACCTGTGCGATATCTCGCACCGGCACGGCGCCATCTTCCATACTGACGCGGTGCAGGCGGTGGGCAAGCTGCCGGTGCTCCTGGACGATGCTCCGGTGGATCTCCTGACGGCCACGGCCCACAAGCTCGGCGGTCCGGTCGGGATCGGTCTGCTCGTGCGGCGCGGTGACGTGACCCTCGAGCCGCTGTCGTACGGAGGCTCGCAGGAAAGGTCCATGTGGCCGGGCACGCAGAACCCGCTCGGCGCAGCCGGTTTCGCGGAGGCGGTACGACTGGCGGTCTCCGAGCTCCCGGGCTCGGCCGATCGGTGGACAGAACTTCGCGACAGCCTGGAGGCGCGACTGCGCGGCGCGATCCCCGACCTGGTGGTCCACGGTGCAGGAGCCTCGCAGCGCCTTCCACACCTCCTCAGCATCGGCGTGCCGGGCTGCGACCAGGCGGCGCTCCTCACGGCCCTGGACCTGTCGGGGATCGCGGTATCGGCCGGCTCGGCGTGTGCGAGCGGGGCCTCCACCGGCTCGCACGTCCTCGAGGCCATCGGAGTGCGGCCGACGGGAACATACGCGGTGTTGAGGTTCAGCTTCGGACCGTCCACGACGGCGAACGAGGTCGATTCGGCAGCTGACGCGGTGGCGAAGTCGGTGGCCCGGCTTCGCGGGCCGGACGCGTGACCGGACCGTCGGTTCTCGTTGCCATGTCGGGTGGGGTGGACTCGAGCGTCGCCGCCGCATTCCTGGTACGGGAGGGATACCGGGTCGTCGGCGCCACCATGAAGACCTTCTGCTACTCCGACGCACAGGGCCCCTCCCAGAAGTGCTGCGGCCTCGAAGGGATCGCCGACGCGAGAGCGGTGGCAGCGGCTTTGCACGTGCCGCACCGGGTGTTCGACCTGGAGAAGGAGTTTACGGACGACGTTATCCGCGACTTCGTCCGCGAGTATGCCGCCGGGAGGACGCCGATTCCGTGCGTGCGCTGCAACAGCTTCACCAAGTTTCGGGACCTGGTGCGACGAGCGGACGAGCTCGGGTGCGGGTTCGTGGCCACCGGACACTACGCGCGGGTATCGCGCCGGGGCGGCACGTCGCTGCTGTGCCGCGCCGAGGACGACCGGAAGGATCAAACGTACTTCCTGTGGGGCATCCCCCGGACGGTACTCGATCGGCTGCTGCTTCCGGTGGGAGACCTGCCCAAGAGCTCCGTCCGGGAAGCGGCCCGATCGCTGGGGCTTTTCACGGCCAACAAGCCCGAGTCGTTCGAGATCTGCTTCGTGCCGGACGATGACTACGCCGGTGTTCTGCGAGATCACCTGGGGGAGGCTCATCCAGCTCTGTCTCCCGGACCGATCGTGCGGGAGGACGGAATCCCGGTGGGCGAGCACACGGGCTACGCCCGGTTCACGATCGGTCAACGCAAGGGACTCCCGGGAGGGTTCGATGAGCCCATGTTCGTCGTTGAGATCCGGCCCGATTCCCGCACCGTCGTCATCGGGCCACGCGGAGCGCTCACTTCGGTCGGCCTGACGGCCGGCGGGGCCAACTGGTTGGCGGACCCGCCTCAACCCGGGGAGAGCGTTGGAGTGAGGATACGGCACGGCGCACCCATCGTCGACGCGACCGTGCTGCGTATCCATGCAGGAGATTTCACCCTGAAGCTCGGAGCGGCCCAGGACGCCGTGACGCCAGGGCAGAGCGCGGTGCTGTACCGGGAGGAGGTCGTGCTCGGAGGCGGCGTGATCACGGGATCGGATAGGAGCTGATGTCGGACCGACCGACGCTCAGTGGCGGAGACCTTCCGCCTGCGCGAGCCGTTCGGCGGCTTCGCGTCCTTCGTCCGACAACTCGTCCGGCAAGCCGACCACGACCCGCACGAGCTGATCGCCCGTGCGTTCGCCCTTCTCCACACCCTGGCCCTTGATCCGGAAGGTCGTGCCGGACTGCGTGCCCGGCGGGATCTTCAGCACGATCTTCTTGTTGTCCACGGTACGCACGCGGATCCGCGAGCCCAGCAGAGCCTGGGCCACGTTGATCGGAACCTCGCACACCAGGTCCAGACCGTCGCGCGAGAAGAACCGGTCCTCGTGCACCCTGAACTTCACGATCAGGTCGCCCGGGCGGCCACCTCCGGGCCCACGCTCGCCCTGGCCGGGAATCCGGAGCCGCGATCCGTCGTCGACCCCCGCGGGGACGGTGACCGCGATGCGCCGCCGGGACGAGACATCTCCCCGGCCACCGCAAGCATTGCAGCTCTCCCGCGGGATCTGGCCCCGCCCCATGCACGCGGGGCACGGCCGCGGAACGGAGAACGTTCCCTGTCCGAAGGTGACCGTACCTCTGCCGTCGCATTCTTCGCACGCATCCGAGCCAGCGCCTGGAGCCGCACCGGTCCCGTCGCAGGTGGCACACTCCTCCGAAATAGGCACGTTGATCGTGACCCTTCCTCCGCGAACCGCCGTGCGGAACGGGACCTCGACCAGGTACTCGACATCGTGCCCGCGAACGGGCCCTTTCCTCCGATCGGCGGTAGTCCGCTTTCCGGCGTCGAAGATGGAGCTGAAGATGTCTCCTAACCCACCCAGGTCCTCGAATCGGAAGCCCCGTCCTGCCTCCGGCCCCGACTGCTGCGAGGGGCCGGGGCCCGGCCGGAATCCACCGAGCCCGCCGAATCGTCGAAGCTGATCGTATTTCGTCTTACTCTCGGGATCCGACAGGACCGTGTAGGCCTCTGAGATTGCCTTGAAGCGCTCGCCGATACCCGGATTGTCGGGGTTTGCGTCGGGGTGGTACTTCTTGGCGAGAGATCGGTAGGCCTTCTTGATCTCCTCGGCCGAGGCGTTCGGAGATACCCCGAGCTGCTGGTAGTAGTCCTTCGTCCGCGTGGACATCACGCGTCCTCGGCGCCTTCGGGCGAGTAGGTCAGCACCTCCACCTGCGCCGGACGCACGAGGCGGCCATTGAACGTGTAGCCGTCTACGAACACCCTCGAGACCATCTCGTCGAGCTCGCGATCCGGTGTATCAGCCGTCATCATCGCCTGATGTAACTCCGGATCGAATCGCTCACCCATGGCCTCTATCCGGGTGAGACCCCCTTCCTCGAGCTCCTTTCGGAGATTGCGGAGAATGAGGTCGAGGCCCTTGTCGAGCGCTTCGACCGTCGTGGTCTCGGGCGGGATGGATGACACGCGTGCCAGATCGTCCAGCGTCGGTAGGAGTCGTCGAGCGAGGTTCGCCTGGGCCACTACGGAGAGCTCGGCCTGCTCTCGACGCGTTCGCTTGCGGAAGTTCTCGAACTCGGCCGCCAATCGAAGGTACCGATCGTTGACGAACTCCAGCTCCTCCGCCAGGCGCTGTGCCGGATCATCCAGCGACTCCTCACGCTCGATCTGCCCTTCCCCGGTCGGCTCCTCGGAGGCCTCCGCTGAATCGGCGATCCCAGCATCGCCTTCCGGTGTTGAGTCGTCGTCAGAGACTATCTCGTCCACCCGGTCACCTGTGCGTCCCAACAAGTCTACCTCCTGTCGTCCTTTCGAATACGTACATTCAGGCCCGACACTATACGGTGACGTCGCCTGCCGCGCTTCCCTCGTCCCCCAGTCTCTCACCCAGCCACTGCACGAGGTCCGCCGTCGCTCGCTCGGCGACGGGATCGCGGTACAGGTCGTGATACGCGTCCTCGTACAGGACAACGCGCGTGTTTCCCGCCAGCCTAGCCCCCAGGTCCCGGCCCGCGAGCGTGCTGACGACCCGGTCGTCGCCGGCCAGCTGGATCAGGAAGGGCGTGCGGCTCTGCTCCGCTCGACGCACCAGGACTCGTGCCTGTCGCTGCATCTCGCCCCACAAGCGGGCGCTGATCCGATGGTGCACCAGGGGATCGGCCTCGTGAGCGGCCCGCTCCTCGGCCGTCCTGAACAACATGCCGGGACTGATTTCGTTGTCCATCGTGAGTGACGGAATCAGCCGATCGGCCAGGTCGCCGAGCCTGAGCTTCCAGGTCGGAGGACCCATCGCGCTGCCCACGAAAGGCGTCACGAGGACGGCACCCGCGAGACTCGGGAAACCGTATTCCTGCACGTACCGGCCCACGATCAATGCGCCCAGCGAGTGGCCCAGGAGCACGGTTGGGAGCTCCGACTCGTGGTCTCCGGTGTGACGGCGGAAGAGGTCGAGGTCCGAAAGGAGTTCGTCGAACGACCTCGCGTGCCCTCTACGTCCCTGGGATCTGCCGTGCCCCCGCAGGTCCAGACCGTAGAAGTCGAAACCGGCGGCCACCACCCGACTCGCGAGCCCGTCGAAGCGGCCCGAGTGATCTCCGAGTCCATGCACCGCCAGCAGCCTTCCGCGCGAGCCCTCCCGCACCCGGCTCGTAAAGAAGAGCCGCACACCCCCGGCCGCATCGAGCGCGCCCGGGCGGTCAGCCATCACCGCAGCTCCCCAACGCCTCTCGGAGCAACTCGAGCGCTCTGTCCACTGCCTGCCTGCGCACCTCGTCCCGGTCTCCGGGAAGCAGATAGGTGCCGTGCAGTGGCGTAGGTCCCGCCACGGCCACGCAGACGGTGCCTACCGGCTTGTCCTGCGTACCTCCGCCGGGGCCGGCCACTCCCGTGACCGCCACCGCCCACGTCGTGCCAGAAAGCTTCCCGACACCTGACGCCATCTCGGCAGCCGTCCGCTCAGACACGGCGCCGTGGCTTTCGAGGGTTTCCGGTGACACCGAGAGCAGGCTCAGCTTCGCCCCGTCGTCATAGGCGATGACGCCCCCCCAGAAGCAAGTGGAGGCCCCCGGGACCGAGGTGATCTCCTTCCCCAGCCAGCCGCCGGTACAGCTTTCGGCCACCGTGAGCGTCTCGCCGGCGGACCGCAGCATCTCGACCACTACAGAGGCCGGGTCCCGCACGGCCAGCTCAGATTCTCCTCGCCTGCTCCGCCGGGTCAATCGGCTTGCTCCCCAGAACGCGGCGAAAGGCGATGACGTATACGACGAGCGACACGAGCGTGAGGGCCAGGGCCACGATGAGACTGATCGTAGTGAACCACCCGTGAAGCCCCGCCCAGAAGCGATTGAAGGGGCCCGTCCAGCCCTCCGCGATCACCGCCGTCCGATACGCGAGCCACAAGATCATCGAACCGATGAAGACGTTCTGGGCGAGGGCCTTCCGTTTACCGAGAGTGGTGGCGGGCACGACGATGCCGCGTCGGGCCGCAGCCGTGCGCAGCCACGTGATCAGCAACTCCCGACCGAAGAACACGACGAGCACCCACAGGCCGATCCCCCCGAACAAGGGCAACCGGCCCAGGTCAGGCACGCGCAGCGTGAGCAGGTAAAACGGAATGAGCGTGGCGACGAGGAGCAGCTTGTCGGCCAGCGGATCCACCAGCTTCCCGAAATCAGTGACCTCGGCTCGACGCCGGGCCAGGGCGCCGTCCACCAGATCCGAGAGAGCGGCGACCAGGAACACCCCGAACGCGATGAGTCTGACCGAGGCGCTCGATTCGAACAGCAGGACCGTGACCACTGGAGCGAGTAGCACCCTCAGCGTCGTGATTGCGTTGGGAAGATTGACGTCGTTGGACACGCTATCACGCACGGTTGAGGTTCCTGATGACCTGTCGGGAGATCGCCGTGAGAGACTCCAGGACGCCCGTTCCACTGATCGCCACGGCCTCGAACACCTCGCGCTCGTCCGAATTGAGCTGCGCCTGCAACTCAGCGATCGGAGTGGCACCAGCCAGGTCTCGCTTGTTGTACTGGATTACCATGGGTACGTTGGCGATCTCCAGTCCGGCGTCCGCCAGATTGTGCTCCAGATCGACGAGGGACTCCCGATTCGCTGCCATCCTCTGCGGATGGCTGTCGGCCACGAACACCAGGCCGTCCACCCCCCGGAGCACGAGCCGCCGGCTTTCCTTCTGCGGAGTCTGCCCGGGCACGGTGCACAGATGAAAGCGCGTGCGCACCCCGTGAATGACACCCATGTCCACCGGCAGGAAGTCGAACAACAGGGTGCGTTCGGGACCATCGGTCGGGGTAATGAGCTTCCCCCTCGCCGCCGGGTCGAGCCGCTCGTAAACGTACTTCAGGTTGGTCGTCTTGCCACTCGCGGCCGGGCCGTAGTAGACGACCTTGCAGCCCAGCTCACCGGAGACGGGGTGGGTGATCGGCATGCGGTCAGGCCCTCTCGATACTCTCCTCGGCCGCCAGATACTCTTCCATCCCGGCCAGGATCAATGTCGCCCGCTTGCGAAGCATCGGCCGCTCTTCCCACGCCAGGTAGTCCCGCAGCAACAGGACGTTGTCCACATCCGGATGGGCACGGAGGAAGCCCAGTGCCGCCAGGCGACGTAGCGGATGGGGGCTGAACAACTCGCTCTGGTGGCGCGCCATCTGGTCCCGGGCCAGCAATACCCCGGCGCTGCCAATGGCCGCCAGCCCGACAAGGCCGATGGCTGTTATCTTCACGGCCTTCCACGCTGCGGACTCCTCCCGCACCACAATCACCTTGTCCGACATCTACATCTCCCGGCGTCCGCTGAACGCCTCGGCTATGGTCACTCCGTCCGCATACTCCAGATCACCACCTACGGGCAGACCCCGTGCCAGTCTCGTCACGCGAAGGCCTGAGAAACGTGAAGCGGCCCGGTGCAGGTAGGCAGCCGTGGCCTCGCCTTCCACGCTCGGATTCGTCGCCACGATCAACTCTGCGACGCCGTCTTCGAGACGATGCATGAGTCGCGCGACGTTCAGCTCGTCCGGCCCCACCCCATCGAGCGGCGACAGATGACCGCCCAGGACATGATATTTCCCGCGAAATCTGCCCGATGCTTCGATGGCGGTGATGTCGGACGCCTCTTCCACGACGCAGATCTGCGACGCGTCACGCCTCGAATTGCGACAGTATTCGCAGGGCGCCTCGCTGCTCAGGTTTCCGCAGTCGTCGCACGGCTTCACCTCCGCCAATACCCTCTCGATGGCCCCCGCGAGCCGACTCGCATCCTCCGGCCTGCCCTTGAGGAGATAGTAGGTCAGTCGCTGTGCCGTCTTGCGACCGATACCGGGAAGCCGTCCAAACTCGCCGATGAGCGCCTCGATTGCCGACACTCAACCACCCAGCAACGAGCCCAGGTCCGGCAGCGGCATCCCTCCCGTAGCCTGCCGCATCTCCGTTTCGAGCTGCTCGCGTGCCTTGCCCTGAGCCTGTGAAATCGCGGCCAGTATCAGGTCCTCCAGCATCTCCAGGTCCTCGGGGTCCACAGCTGCCGGGTCGATGCGCAGCGACCGGACCGCTCCCTTGCCGTCGGCCGTGACTTCGACCAACCCCCCACCCGCAGAAGCCGAGAACGTCTCCTTCTCGAGCCTTTCCTGGATCTCGCTCAGCCGCGACTGCATCTGTTGCCCGAGCTGCATCAGCTGCTGCAATTGGTTCAGATTCTCCAAGGGCCGTCACTCCTCAGTCAGTTTCAAGTCCAGTGCTTCTACCGCATTCCGAAGCCGGGGATCCGTCTCCACGAGGCGCCGAAGCTTCAGGTCCCTGGCGGACTCCGCCGTGATGCGCCGCCGGGATCCTCCGTCGCCCACGCGAAATCGGAGACCTGCGGGATCGATCCCGAGCCTGGCCCCGAGCTCCTTGCGCAAAGCAGCCGAACGCCGCGCGTCGGTAAGGAACGTCTCCAGATCACCGGCCAGACCGGCCGGGAGCTCCAGGCAGAGCTCCCCGTCCTCGAGCCCGGATACCGTGGCGCCGCGCAAGCCGACCAGTCGGCCTCCCGGCGCTGATCCCCTCGCTGCCTCGAGTGCCTCCGCCCACGCGACCCGAACGTCCACCGTCCCCGCCAACGGCTGCAGCTCGTCTGAAGCCGCTTGTGCTGCTGGACTACCGTCCGCGTCGGGCGGGGACCCGTCGAGCGGGCTTGGAGTCTCATCGTCCGCGGGAGCACTCGCCTGACTCTTCCCACCACCCGGGAGCACCCGAGCGTGCGGTGTCGGGCCCTCAGGGTTTGAGGACGGTGCGACACGCAGCCTGGAAGCCGTGCTGTCCCCCGCACCGAGCGCCTGAAGCAGTTCGCCCAGCTCTACGCTGCTGTCAAGACTGGCGAGCCGCAGGAGGAGCACTTCGACCTGAATCCGGGGCTGGGCGCTGCGCCGGAAGCGGCCGACCGACTCGAAATCGGCCGTGGCCACGAGCAGGCGAAGCAAATCTTCGGCAGTGAAGCGCTGGCCGACCGCCGCCAGTGAGCTCCTGGCCTCTGCGCTCAGCTCGGTCGCGTCGGAGTCAGGATCGAGCCGAAGCGCGAGGACAGCTCGCAGGGTGTCTCCGAGCCCCTGGACGAATTCCGCCAGGTCGTACCCCTCGTCCAGGAGCTCCTGCACGAATGGAAACACGGCGGCGCGGTCCCCGTTGTGCACGATCTCGAGCAGCTCGATGAACCGTTCCTCCTCCACCAGGCCGAGCATCCTGCGCACGTCATCGGCCGACACCGTGTCGCCGCTGAATGAGAGAACCTGATCCAGCAGCGAAAGAGCATCCCGAACTCCTCCTTCCGCGCGGCGCGCGATCGGAAGAAGAGCGTCGGATTCGGCAGTCACACCTTCGAGCTCGAGCACTTCTCTCAGCCGCGCCACCAGGTCGGTGACACTGACGCGACGGAAATCGAAGCGCTGCACGCGGGACAGCACGGGCGACGCGCTCTGCCTGATCTTCTGGGGCTCCGTCGTCGCGAACACGAAGATCACTCGCGGAGGCGGTTCCTCCAGGATCTTGAGAAGCGCGTTCCACGCCTCCCGCGTGAGCATATGGGCCTCATCGATGATGTAGACCTTGTAGCGCTTCTCGTCAGAGGGCGCGTACATCGCTCGCTCGCGAAGGTCGCGGGCGTCGTCGACCCCACGATTGCTGGCGGCGTCGATCTCGACCACATCCAGAGAGGTCCTTCCCGACCAGATACTCGTGCAGGACTTACATTCCCCGCACGGCTCGCCGCCCTCTCGATCGGGGCAATTCAGCGCCATGGCCAGAACGCGGGCGGCCGTCGTCTTGCCGATACCCCTGGGTCCACAGAACAGGTAGGCGTGTGCCGCTCGGTCCGATTCGACAGCGACACGGAGCGTCGAAGCGACGTGATCCTGTCCCACGAGATCGGCGAACCGACGGGGCCGGTGCGTTCTGGCCAGAGCAGTTCTGTACATGTGGGGCAAGCTACCGTGCGGCAGGCGGCGTCGAAAGCGGGAAGACCCGCGCCAGATGACGCGAGCGGGGCGATCAGCGGGACGGACTCGAGGCAAACCCCAGGCGAGCCGTGGCGACCTTTACACGCTTACCGCTGCTACCTTCACGGTCCTGACGGGATTCACGCGCTCCGGCCCCACGGGCCTGGGGCGCAGCGAAGGTACCGGCCCCGCTCGCCGGGGTCAACGAGCGTCGATCGGGCACAGCCGGTCCGGCGGCTACGGAACATCAGGGACCGTTGGCGTCGAACGCGCCAGGAATGTACTCGACGATCACCTTCCCGCTTTCCGGCCAGGTGATGGCTATGATATCGAATCGAAACGAGCTGCCGGTGCCGGGGTGCATTCGCATCCAGGCGGCAGCGGCTCTGGCGAGGTGCCTTCGCTGGGCCGGGGTGACGGCTTCCGAGGCAGGCTGCGGACCCGGCCGACGTGTCTTGACCTCGACGAATGCGACCTCGCCACCGCGGGTTCCGACAAAGTCGATTTCGAGGCGCCCGGCACGCCAGTTTCTCGAGAGTATTCGATATCCAGCCCCACGCAGCAGGCGCGCGGCGAGATCCTCTCCCCGGCGCCCCAGCGCCTCGCGGTCCCCGAGCAGCCGGACTCCCCCATCGACCAGGACGACCTCCATGCGGTTCGAGCCAACCGTCACGGTAGGACGCTCGATCAACCGGGAATCAACGTCCCCGGGTCCAT
Source organism: uncultured Gemmatimonadota bacterium (assembly GCA_964602635.1). Classification (GTDB taxonomy): domain Bacteria; phylum Gemmatimonadota; class Gemmatimonadetes; order Palauibacterales; family Palauibacteraceae; genus Benthicola. The sequence goes on from CAZRRU010000105.1 coordinate 17,101, forward strand.
CAGGCTGGAGGGGACAGCGGCGCGGCGGGCCGTAGATCGATCGCCAGCCCCTCGCTCGCCAGTTCGACGGGCCCGCCGTATCCGCCCTGCGAGATGAGGCCGGCGATATCGGCCGCATGGCGAAACTGGGGGTAGATGTGCGTGGCGACGAGCCGACGGACCCCGGCCCGTCGAGCCAGGCGGGCGATCCGGGAGGGGGAAAGGTGGTTGTCCGCCACCAGGTCATCCGGGAGTGAACACTCACCGACCAGGAGATCGACGTCCCGGCAGAAGTCTGCGAGGCTCTCGTCGGGACCCGTATCGCCCGTATAGACGAGGGCCGTTCCGTCAGACGGTGACGCAAGGCGGAGCGCCTGACTCTCGGGTGTGTGCGGCACCTCCTTGCTCGTGACGATCAGGTCGCCGGCTACTATCTCGGCGCCCGGAACCATCTCCCGAATGGACAGCGGAAAGCCCGGGTCGAGGATGAAGTCCCCCAGCGTGGCGGCCAGACCCTCGAACAGGGCCCGGGTGCCGGGCGGGCCCCAGACCTCGAGCGGACCTGAGGTTCTCGGTGGGTGAATGCCGTGTCGAAAAGCGAAGAACAGACCGGGAAGTGCTCCGACGTGGTCCGAGTGGAAGTGGGTCAGGAACAGGTGCGACAGCCGCTCCCACGGAAGCTCCAGGCGCGCCATCGCCTGCACGGCTCCCGAACCGCAGTCGAGCAACGCGCGGGTCTCACCCCGCTCCACGTAATAGGAGGAGCAAGCGCGATCCGACTCGGGAACCACCGTTCCGCAACCGACGACCGTCAGGCGCACGGCAGCGTCCGCACGATCAGGCCACCTGGCCGCGCGGCAGGTCCTGAAGCTCCACGCTCACGATCTTGCTCACCCCGAGCTCCTGCATCGTGACCCCGTAGATCCAGTCCGCCGCTTCGATCGTACGGGCGTTGTGCGTAATCACGATGAACTGCGTGTCACTCTTGAACCGCTCGAGCATGGCCGTGAACCGGGCGATGTTGGTCTCGTCGAGAGGCGCATCCACTTCGTCCATCACGCAGAACGGGCTTGGCTTGGCCAGGTAGATCGCAAACAGCAGGGCAAGCGCCGTGAGCGCCCTCTCTCCCCCGGAAAGGAGGTGGATCCGCTGGGTCTTCTTGCCGCGAGGACTGGCCGAGATCTCGATCGGAGAGTCCAACGGGTCGTCTGGATCTTCCAGCCAGACGTCGGCCTCGCCCCCCTCAAAGAGAGTGTGAAAGATCCGATGGAAATTCTCCCGCACCTCCCCGAACACCCGGCTGAAAGCAGACGAAGCGGCCTCGTTGATGCGACGGATCGAATCGTGCAGGTCAGTTCGAGCCTTCTCCAGGTCCCCCTTCTGCTCTTCGAGGAAGTCGAGACGCTCTTTCTCCTCTTCGAACTCCTGGGAGGCGAGCAGGTTGACGGGACCAATCCCGGCGAGCCCGGTCCGAATCGCCTCCAGCTCCGATACCCAGTCATCCGCGGCCCCGACCTCGGGAGCTTCGACCCGGCCGCGGAGGTCTTCGAACGTGGTCTCCCACTCGGCCTCCAGGCGCTCCCGGATGTTGGCCCGGTTGCCCCTGAGCTGGGCCACCTCGAGCTCCAGGGCGTGCCTGTGTTCGGCGGATTCCCGTTCGGCCAGGCGCTCCGTCCTGAGCGCCGCTTCCCGGGCCTCGAGCTCCGAACGACGAACGTCCAGTCCCTCCTGCGCCTCGCGAACCCCCTCGGCTAGCTCGCTTCGTCGCTCCAGCAGGTTGACCAGCTCTTCCTCTCGGCTCGCGATCGCGTCGCGGCTGCGCGTGATGGTTCGCTCCTGCTCCTCGAGATCGCGTTCGAGATCCCCGAGTCGACGGTCGAGCTCCCCGATCGCCTCTCCGGTCCGGGCGTGGCTCTCGGTCAGAGCCGCGAGGCCCGCCTCCTGGCGCGTCAGCTCGAGACGCATCTCCTGCAGCGCGGAGTTCTCACGCTCCCATTCGGCGGTCGCAGACATGTGCCCCGCCCGCTCTCGCGCGAGCACTTCCTCCGCCTCCGCGCGCCTGGCCTCCAGCTCGCCCCGGCGCGCGTCCCCATCCCCGTCGTCTCCTTTCACGGAGTCCAGGAGTCCGCGGAGCTCTGCCACGCGGGCCTCGACCTCGTCCACGGTGCGTCGAGTCCGCTCGAGCTTCCCGGCCGACGTTTCGAGCTCCGCTTCCGCGTGGCGCCGCCTCACCACGACCTCTGCAAGCTCCCGTTCCAGGTCGTCGAGGAGCCCTCTCGCCTTCGTGGCCTCGGCTTCGGTCCCGGACTCCGCCTGCCGAGCCTCCGCCAACTCCTTCAACGCCTCGGGCATCTTTTGCTTCAGGAACATC
>CAZRRU010000106.1:0-4681 GCA_964602635.1 uncultured Gemmatimonadota bacterium
TCGCGTCGGCCTCGACCGGACGCAGCCCGAGCTGAACCCGAAGATCCTGGGTCGCGCCGACCCCCACGACCACCTGGCGCTCCAAGGTCCAGAAGCCGATGCGTGAGAAGCGGATGACGTACTCGCCGGCTTCGAGTTGGAGGCTGAAACGCCCCGACTCTTCCGTCATCGTCTCGTCATCCAGCCCGCGGACCGAGACACGGACGCCCTCGAGCGCCGCTCCGGTGTTGTCGACCACCGTCCCGGTGATCCGGCCGCGATCCTGTGCCACTGCTGTGCCCGCCGCGACGTGAAGCGCGGCAGCGGCCAGGATCATGGCCGACAGGATCCGCGTCGGGATCCGGCCGGTCCAGTTTCCTCCCCGTGTTCGGTGCCTCTGAAATCCGTTCAAGATCTTGCCCCCGCCTGAATGACTGCCGAGCCTCGATGGGCCGAGGCTGCCGGTCAGCGTCCTACAGAGATGGATGGCGAAGGCCGGGCCTTTCGCCGCTACCGTCTGTGGCTTGGAATCAGGTCGAGGGAGGGGCGGTGGCGAAGGGAAGCACGTATGCGGTCTGCGCCGTAGTCGGCAGGGTCGAACTGGTGATCTGGAGCGCGAGAGGGATCCGGAAGCCGAGACGACGCGTCAGGCCTTCGGAGGCCGAGCTCTCCGTGACCGCGCTCTGACAGCAGGCACCGACGCAGGTGCAGGCATGATCCCCGTGCTCGGAGTCCGGCACCTCGTCTTCCGCCGAGCCGTGATGCGGCGCCCGCGAGCCTTGATCGGCTTCCTGTGCGTGGGCCTCGTGTGCGCGCCCCGCATCCGAGGGCGTGGCCTTCTCGGCATGCCGTGCCCCGGCGCGTGCGTCCTCGTGGCTCGGGCAGGCCACGGCCTGGATCGCCTGACCGCTGCCGGCGACGATGAAGGCGAGCACCGCCGCGATAGCGGTCGCCCTCTGCAAGATCTGTCGTCGCATGTGGCTCAGTCTCATCGTCCCGTACGCCCGGTAGCGGCAGCTATGCCGTTCTGGCAAAGTAACCGCCAAAGGTGGACGATCATCGGGAGTCGGTCAAGCTATTGTCAGTCCGCCCAGACCTTCGTGTCCGGGCGGAAAACCACCCAGCCGAACCAGAAGTGATTGCCGTGGGGCACGCTGCGTAGCCGCTCTCCCGATAGCGGGCCGGCGAGCGCCCGTCCGGCCAGATCCCACGTGGACCCGGTCTCCCGATCGCGCAGCGACTCGTTCTTCCACTCGAGGGTCAGCGTCCGGTCGCCGACTCGGCGGTCGAAGACGGCCGTTTGGCCCACATCGCGGCCGGAGTTGATCTCCGATCTATCCACGGCGCTCGCGGCGCCCGATTTCCACACGACGGCGAAGCTCAGATCTCCTGCCACGTCGTTGATCACGCGTGCCTCGGAGAGCGCCTTGAAGCCCACCGCCCAGCCGTCGCCGGTGTCGACAGAGACCACCCGCTCCATGGCCGGCAGGCGCGGATCCTCGTCGGCGGCGAAGAACATCGGGAGAGGGGAACCGTCCGGGTTGTCGTAGCCGACGTAGGGATTACGTCCGTAGTCGCGTCGATGGCCAGTGTCGCGAGAGAGGACCAGGAGGTCCGGGTGCAGCGATCTGGCCATCTCCCACGCGAACGTGTTCGCCGGAACGAAGTCCAGCACGGTATCCAGCAGCTCGCCGACGATCGCCTGTCCGATCGCCTGCTGCCACCAGGTTTCCGTTTGCCGGTCGTACATGATCAGGTCTGAGTGACGCAGGCGGCCCGTCGTACCGAAGTCCAACGTCCTCCCGGCTACATTCCGGTCGAAGACCAGTGCCGTGTTGCAGAGCGGGCAGAACGTGACCGAGACAGGCTGTCCGCCCACGTTGTCGTTGACGATCTCGTGCCAGATGAGAATCGCGAGAGGGTAGGCCTTCACCTCGCCGCCGTGCTCGACCAGGACCACCGGATCCGAGCTCCTCAGCCAGCGGTCTGCCTCGCCGACGGATTCGAACTTGGGCTCGTCGATCGCCGGGATCCCGTCCTTGGGCGGTCCTCCCGAGACTATCTCCTTCACGGGAACAGAGATCTTCGAGAAATCCGTCTTCCAGGAATCGCCACGTCCGATCATCGATTCGACCACGTTGGCGCTCTGCTTCGGGTCCTGGGTAGCGCTCTCGGCCTGTCCGCACGCCGGCGCTGCCAGGAGCACGAGTGCGGCGGCGACAGTAACAGGCTCGCGTATCGCGGCTGCCGTGATCCACTTCCTTTTCATCTTCGTGCCAGATCTATGTGTTATCGGGCTTATCGGCGGTTCGACGGCCCTCAGTCCACTGTTGCACTATGACACACCGAGAAACACCCTGGTCACATAGCGAGTTCCGCGATTGGGCGTGACTTAAGATCGCGAGCGCTGCTCGAGTCCTCGTCGAGGCGCTTCAGAGTCGAGGCGCTTACGATTGCGGGCAGCACAGGAGAAGGGGACAGCCGGATGCCGAGAATCGCGTTGGTCCAGCAGGCTGCAGGATCCGACCGCCGGGTGAACATCGAGCGCGCGCTCGACGCGATGGGAGACGCCGCCGGGCGCGGCGCCGAGATCGTCGCCTTCGCGGAGCTGGCGGTGGACCGTTTCTTTCCTCAGCGGACGGACGATCCGACGGCGGGCGATCTCGCAGAGACGATACCGGGCCCGCTGGCCGACGCGGTGGCAGCCAGAGCCCGCGATCTGTCGCTGGTCACGGTGTTCAACATGTACGAGGCAGGGGAGGACGGACGCACCTACGACAGCTCTCCGGTCTTCGACGCGGACGGACGGCTGCTCGGCGTCACGCGGATGGTCCACATTACGGACTACGCCTGCTTCCACGAGCAGGCGTACTACGCACCCGGCGACCGAGGCGCGCCCGTCTACGACACCCGAGCCGGGCGGATCGGAGTCGCCATCTGCTACGACCGCCACTACCCGGAATACATGCGGGCGTTGGGGGTGGCCGGGGCCGAGGTGGTCGTGATCCCCCAGGCAGGCACGGTAGGCGAATGGCCCGAGGGCCTTTATGAGGCCGAGGTTCGCACCGCGGCCTTCCAGAACGGCTACTTCGCGGCGCTCTGCAATCGGGTCGGAGAGGAAGCGGATATGACCTTCGCCGGCGAATCGTTCGTCGTGGATCCGGAGGGCCGGGTGCTCACGGTCGGTGCCGGAGGGAAGGACGACATGGTTCTCGCCGACCTGGATCTCTCGGCCTGTGCGGACTCGACGGCCAGGCGGCTCTTCTGGCGGGATCGACGGCCCGAGCTCTATGCGAGCTGGCTGACCTGAGGGCTCGCCGCCCGCGGCCTCCACCCGATCCGCCCGCGGTGACGCTCGAAGCCGTCAAACCTCCTCGAATCGACTCAGCCGGAAGGTGGAGATGTCGAAGCCGATCGTTTCCTGCGTGAGCATGTCGGCGACGAGCTCCCCGATCGCCGGAGCGAACTTGAAGCCGTGGCCGGAGCAGGAGCTGACCAGCAGCACTTGTTCGAGCCCCGGGAGACGATCGATCAGGAAGTGGCCGTCCGGGGTCTTCGTGTAGAAACAGATGTCCGCCTCGACGAGCGGTCCATCCGCACCGGGCAGGAACTCGCGGACGAGCGTACGGATTTCAGCGGTTTCCGCGGTGGAGACCTCGCGAGATGCGGAGTCGGGGTCCGGGACGGGCGTCCCGTGATGGAGTCCGACCTTCACGGCGCCGTCGATCGCCGGGAAGCCGTAGAAGACGCGTCCCGGCTCGAACTCCCAGGCGAACACCGGCAGCGAGTCCGCCGTGTGGTCGGCCGGACGGTCGGGCGCGAAGGAAGCCTGCACGACACGCTCGACCGTCAGAGGCAGTGGGCCCTTCGCGAGGCCCGGTAGCCAGGGTCCGGCCGCGAGCACCAGCGAATCGGTCAGGTGCTCTCCGCCGTCCGTGATGACCCTGAGGCGGCCGCCCTCCCGGCTGCCGTCGATCTCCCAACCGAACACCTCTTCGATCCGTCTCTCGGCGCCGCTCTCTTCCGCCCGGTCGAGCAGAGCACGGACGCACCGGTCGGGGCTCAGGTATCCGGCCCGGCGCTCCAGGACGGCGCGGACTTCCGGCTGCTGGGCGAAGGCCGGGAAGACCCGCCCGAGCTCGGCGCCATCCACCACGTCGACGGGGATTCCGTGAAGCCGGCTACTCTCCAGCGCCCCGGACACCAGCCCGCTGTCCTCATTACCGATGAAGGCACCGCCCGTGATCCGGAGGAGGTTCGTGCCGCTCTCCCGCTCCAGTCGCTCCCACAGCTCGTAGGCGTGCCGCACCAGGGGCACGTACAGCGGGTGCTCGAAGTACGCTTCGCGGATCATGCGGGCTCGCCCGTGGGAGGAGCCGAGCGCATGGGGCGGGTGGTGGCGATCGATGCCCAGGACGCGCAGGCCGCGTGCGGCGGACGAGCGAAGCACGGCGCTTCCCATCACCCCGAGGCCGAGGACGACCGCGTCGTAGGTGATCATGCCGCTCGCTCCCGGCTCATGCGTCCCCCATGCGCGATCATGCCGCTCCGTCCGGGTCGAGGTGCGCGGAAGCCGAGCGTGAAGCTATACTTGCCACGACATCCTCAAGTGGGCGCAGGCCCCGAGCGTCCGAGTGGACGATGCTATGCCACCTGCGCCACCGCCCGGAGGTAGCCACATGGAGGTCGAAGCTAGAGGCTC
>CAZRRU010000107.1:0-24049 GCA_964602635.1 uncultured Gemmatimonadota bacterium
GAGCGGTTCGACTACGTGGTGGTGAATGACGACCTCGACAATGCGCTGGGTGCGGTCGAGGCGATCGTGACGGCGGAATGCCACAAGATGAAGCGGTTGGGCCCGAACGCGAGCGATCTCGTGCGGGACCTCAGCGAGTCTCTGAACAGGATGCTCGATGCGTCCGAAGAACAGGAAGCGAGAAACGAATGAAGGTTTTTACTCCCGATGACCTCGTGCCGGCCGCCTCGGACAAGTACCTGGGGGTGCTCGTCTCGGCCAAGTACGCGCGCGAGTTGAACGCCCTGCCGCTGGAGCGATCGCCGTACGGTGCCGAGAAGCTCACCACGATGGCTCTCGCGGCCATTTCCTCGGGCCAGCTGGAGTATCGACTGGTGCGCAAGCGTAGCGCGCCGGCGGAGTAGTGTCGATGCTGGACGGGCGGCGCGTTCTGCTGGTCGTATCGGGCGGGATCGCCGCCTACAAGAGCGCGATGCTCGTTCGGCGGCTGCGCCAGTCCGGGGCCCAGGTTGATGTCGTGATGACGGCCTCCGCCGAGAAGATGGTGGGGGCCGCCACGTTTCAGGCGTTGAGCGGTCGCCCCGTGTTGACGGACCTATGGACGGAACCCCTGGCCCACGTCGAGCTCGGGCGGGAGGCGGATCTGGCGATCGTCGCTCCGGCCACGGCCAATACCCTGGCCAGGATGGCGCACGGCCTCGCGGACGACATGGCGACCTCGACGCTCCTTGCTGCAGCGTGTCCGGTGCTCGCCTGTCCGGCGATGAACCTGAGGATGTGGAGCAATCCGGCGACTCAGTCGAACGTGGAGACGCTGGCAGCCATGGGCGTACACATCCTGGGGCCCGAGGAAGGCGAGTTGGCGGAGGGAGAGGAAGGACCGGGCCGCATGTCGGAGCCGGAGATCATCTTCCTGACGGCCGCCCGCCTTCTGCGGCGCGACCCGCCGTTCGCAGGACGGAAGGTGGTGGTCACGGCGGGGCCGACTCTCGCGCCGGTGGATCCCGTGCGCTTCGTGGGAAACCGATCTTCCGGGCGTATGGGGATGGCGCTGGCGTCCGAGGCATGGCTCCGGGGAGCCGATGTCGTGCTGATCGCCGGGCCGACGTCGGTCGCACCCCCACATGGACCGAGGCTGGTCCGCGTGGAGACGAGCGAGGAGATGGGACAGGCGATGAACCGGGAATTGGACGATGGCTCGGTCCTGATCATGGCGGCCGCAGTGTCCGATTTCCTGGTGTCGGAGCCTTCGAAGAAGAAGATCAAGCGAGGTGAGAGGGACGCGCTGGATGTGCATCTCGAGGTGGGCCCCGATCTCCTCATGACTACCCGCGAGCTCAGGGAGGCCCGCGACGTGTTCACCCTCGGGTTCGCACTGGAGACGGACGATCCGGTCGCAAACGCTCGGAAGAAGCTGGAGGACAAGGGGCTCGACATGGTCGCGGTCAACGAGGCCGGCCGGGCCGACCGTGGCGTCGAAGCAGAGACGAACCAGGTGACGCTGATCGACGAGGCGGGAGTGCTCGATGAGATGCCGCTGATGTCCAAGTCGGAGGTGGCCGAGCGGCTGCTGGATCGGCTCGGGGATCGTCTGTCATGATGGAGATGGAGCCACGAGAGGCGGTTCGGGACTATCTGAAGGGTCGTGAGGCGCTGGGTGAACCTGAGGTGTTCCTGCCCGCCGGCGGCAGGGAGCGAGTGATCGAGAAGGTTCGGACCGCCGGTGCAGGTGCGACGGGACCGAAGACGGACGGCTTCGACGTCGTCCGCCTGGCGCGGGAAGGCACCCGCGAGGAGATCCTCGCGGTACCGGACATGAACTGCCTTCGCGAGGTCGCGGATGGGTGCACGCGGTGCGGGCTGCATACGACCCGGACGAGCGTGGTATTCGCGGACGGGACAGCCACTGCGAAAGTCCTGTGCGTAGGCGAGGCACCCGGAGCCAACGAGGATCGTACGGGCCTGCCGTTCGTCGGGAGGGCGGGAAAACTGCTGGACCGGCTCCTGCTGAGCGTCGGTTTTCCAAGGTCGGAAGTGTTCATCTGCAACGTTCTCAAGTGCCGGCCTCCCGGGAATCGAAATCCGCTTCCGGATGAGATCGACGCGTGCTCTCCCTTCATGCTGCGGCAGCTGGAGCTCGTTGAGCCGACGGTCATCGTCGCGTTCGGCACGTTTGCGGCGCAGACGCTGTTGGGTACTCGCGACTCGCTTCGGCACATGCGGGGCCGGACGCATCTGTACAGGGGGTTTCCGCTCGTGGTGACGTATCACCCCGCGGCTCTGCTCAGGAATCCGGGATGGACACGGCCGACGTGGCAGGACCTCCAGCTGGCTCGTCGGATCGTGGATGGAGACCGTGGCCACACGACGCTTCGTCCGCACACGGAGGAAGAACCGCCGACCCTCTCGGAGCCCCGGGCCGCGAAGGTCGGGTCGACGGACCAACTGACCCTCGGAGGTCGCGATAGCTGAGCCCGCGGTAATCCCGGTAGATAGCGCCGTCTCGGGACGACAGGTGCCGTGGTCGGAGGAGGCTGAGATTTCGGTTCTCTCCGCCATGCTGATCGACGGTGACGCGGTGGCCCGGGCGATCGAGATGGTTGGAGACGGCTCGTTCTACCGGGAGGCCAACCGGAGGATCTTCCGAGCCATGGTGCGCCTTTATTCTCGGGGCGAGGTGATCGACGTCGTCACCCTGTCGGACGAGCTGAAGTCGGCGGGGGAGTTGGAGGGCGCGGGTGGAATGGTATACCTGGCCCGGCTCGTCGATGCCGTCGCCACGGCGGCCAACATCGAGTTCCACTGCCGGATTCTGCGTGACAAGGCAGTCCTCAGGCAGCTGATCGAGTCGGCGACCGACATCGTCCGGGAGGCCTACGATTCACCGGCCGGTGAGGTGGACGACACGCTGGACCGCGCGGAGCAGAGGATCTTCCAGATCGCTCAGTCGACACAGCGTCAGGGCTTCGTGTGGATCAAGGAGATCTTGTGGCCCACTTTCGAGCGGATCGAGGAGTTGCAGAGCAGCCCGGGCTCGGTCACGGGCGTACCCACTGGCTTCCCGGACCTCGACAACCTGACGGCAGGGTTCCAGAAAGGTGACCTGATCATCGTGGCGGGGCGGCCGTCCATGGGGAAGACGGCGCTAGCCATGAACTTCGCCCAGCACGCGGCGATCGATAAGGAAGTTCCGGTCGCGGTGTTCTCGCTCGAGATGTCGAAAGAGTCGCTGGTGCAGCGACTACTGTGCTCGGAAGGCCGTGTCGACGGGGGCCGGTTGCGACGCGGCCGCCTGCAGGACGACGAATATGCCAGGTTGGCCACGGCCGCCGGCCACCTGAACACGGCGCCGATCTGGATCGACGACACGCCGGCGATTACGGCCCTCGAGCTTCGCGCCAAGGCCCGTCGGCTGGCTTCCGAGGTGGACCTGGGACTGATCATCGTGGACTACCTCCAGCTCATGAGCGGTCCGAGCAACGCGGACAACCGGCAGCAGGAGATCAGCGCCATCTCGAGGTCGATCAAGGCGGTGGCCAAAGAGCTCAACGTCCCGGTCGTGGCACTCTCCCAGCTTTCGCGCGCTCCGGAGCAACGGACGGACAAGCGACCGGTCCTCGCCGATCTGCGCGAGTCGGGCGCGATCGAGCAGGACGCCGACGTGGTGCTGTTCGTGTACCGCGAGGAAGTCTATCGACGACCGGATGATCTCGTGGACGATACCGGGGAGTCGATCGAGGGGAAGACCGACCTGATCATCGGGAAGCAGCGAAACGGGCCGACCGGTACCGTCGGGCTTTACTTCCATAAGAACTACACGCTCTTCGAGTCCAGGACCCGCACATCGGATCCGCACTGATCGGCGCCGATTGAGACGATGTTGACGGCCGCGCATCATCTGGATACCGGACAGCCCAGCGAAACAGGAAGCCCCCGGAGGACATGAGCCGCGTAAAGACCGTATTCGTGTGCCGTGATTGCGGAGCGGAGACTCCTCGCTGGGAGGGTCGCTGTCCGACGTGCGGCGAGTGGAACTCGCTGGACGAGAGCACTACCTCGCCAGCGGTGCGCGGGTTCGGTGAGGGGCGCGCGGTGAGCCGCGTGAGACCCCTGGGCGCAGCGGGCGACGTGCCGCTCGACCGGCTCGGCACCGGCTTCGGCGATGTCGATCGCGTGCTCGGTGGCGGCATGGTGCCGGGTTCGGTCGTGTTGCTCGGTGGGGCCCCGGGGATCGGCAAGTCCACGCTGTTGCTGCAGCTCGCGGGTCGGTTCCAGGATCGCGGGCACGAAGTGCTCTACGTGTCGGGCGAGGAGTCGGCCGAGCAGGTGGCCATGCGAAGTTCCCGTCTCGGCACCGCGAACGCCGTAGCGTTCCTCGGATCGAACGAACTCGAAGAGGTGGTCGCCGCCATTCGTGATACGCGTCCGGCTGTGGTGTGCGTGGATTCGATCCAGACGATCAGCTCCAGGCAGCTCACGTCCACTCCCGGTGGGGTGGCGCAGGTGCGCGAAGCGGGATCCGTGCTGCAGCGCGAAGTGAAGAAGGCGGGATCGGCGTGCGTTCTGGTGGGGCACGTGACGAAGGGTGGCGCGCTCCCCGGACCGCGCACGCTGGAGCACCTGGTGGACGTGGTCCTCCACTTCGAGGGGCAGCGATCCGGCGATCACCGCATCCTGCGGGGCTCAAAGAACCGGTTTGGGAGCGTCGATGAGATGGCGGCGTTTCGGATGGACTCCGGGGGACTCGTGCCCGTTCCGGATCCCTCGGCGCTGTTTCTCACGCCGGATGGGGCCGAATCGAGCGGAGCGGCTGTAGCAGTCCCGGTTCACGGCAGCCGGCCGCTCCTCGCAGAGGTTCAGGCGCTGGTCGCGCGGGCCCGGTTCGCAGCGCCGCAGCGCGTGTGCACGGGGTTCCCGAGCCGGCGATTGGCGATCCTGCTGGCCGTCCTCGAGAGGAAGGGCGGGGTGGCGTTGGGCGAGCAGGACGTATTCCTCAACGTGGTCGGTGGCCTACGCATGGCGGACCCAGCTGCGGACCTGGCCGTAGTGGCGGCTCTGCTGTCGGCGGGAGCGGATCGCCCGTTCGTGCCGGGCACCGCGTTCTTCGGTGAGGTAGGTCTGGGGGGCGAGGTGCGTGGGGTGTCCCACGGAGATGCGAGGGTGAAGGCGTGTCTGGGCGCCGGGCTCAGCACGATCGTGGCGCCGGCGGCTTTGCGAGCTGATCTGATCGGTGGGTCCGCTGCGAGCCTCCGATTCGTACGGCACGTTAGCGAGGTGGATCGATTTCTGGCTCCGGGCGGCACGTCGTGAGTGGCGCGTCGGCGGTGATCGTGGCAGCCGGGAGAGGTGAGCGTCTAGGGTCACCGAAGCAGTTCCTGCCCCTGGGGGGAATCCCGCTCCTCATGTGGAGTGTCAGAGCGTTCGACACCCATCCTGGGATCGATGAAGTCATCGTCGTGCTGTCTGCCGAGTCGGCCGCGGCTCCGCCGCCCTGGTTGGTCGGAGGCACCATCCGGCGGTGCGCCGGCGGCCAGACCCGGAGAGAGAGCGCGGGAGCTGGAGTGCGATCGGCGAGTGTCGAGTCGGGCCTCATTCTGATCCATGATGCGGCCCGCCCGTTCGTCTCGCACGAGGTGATCGGCCGGGTCATCGAGGCCGCGTCTCGGACGGGAGCGGCCCTACCGATCCTCCCCGTCGTGGACACGATCAAGCGGATCGAGGCGGGGTCGGTAGCCGAGACCGTGAGACGCCAGGAGCTTGGGCGCGCGCAGACGCCGCAGGGATTCGACGCCACCTTGATACGGGGACTGCACGCCCGAGCGTCAGAGGCCGGAAGCGCCGTGTCGGACGACGCGGCCCTGTGCGAGCTGGAGTCGCGTCCGGTGGCCGTGGTCGAGGGAGATCCGTGGAACCTGAAGATTACGACGGCCGCGGATCTGGCGTTGGCCGAGTGGTTGGTCGACTCTGGCCGGATGCAGGTCCCCGCAGATCGGGAATCCTCCAGTGGCCCGGTATGAGTCGCTGGCGGTCGCAGGCGGGACCGCGAACCAGGATCTAGTGGTCCGGAAGGCCGTCGAGGTGCTGAAAGCGGGTGGAGTGCTCGGGCACCCGACGGACACCGTATACGGGATCGGTGGAGCGGCGCGCGCGGAAGTGGACCGCCGCGTGGCGAAGCTCAAGGGGCGGTCGCTGGCGGAATCTCCGATCCTCCGAATCGCACTGGACGCGGATGCGCTGCGTGCTTACTTCCCGGACCTCGAGTGGACCGAGCAGGCCGAGCGGCTGGCCGCCCGGTTCTGGCCTGGGTCCCTGACGATGGTGCTGGGTGACGGCTCAGGGCGCGCGGTCGCCGTTCGGGCCGAGGGGCACCCGGTGGTGCGAGCCGTCCTGAGAGAGTGGAAGGCCCCCATCGGGTCCACCAGTCTGAACATGGCTGGGGGTCCGCCGGCGGTGACGGAGCGGCAGGCAGGCGCGATTCTGGAGAGGATGCCTGAAGTGGACGCCCCGGTATTGCTGATTGACGCGGGACATCTCGCGGGGCCTCCGCCCTCGACTCTGGTATCCCTGGTCACCGCCACGCCGGAGTTTCTTCGTGATGGAGCCGTATCCCGTGATGCGATAGAAGACTGCCTCCACGGGGTGCGACCGTGACTTCGCTGTTGTTCGTGTGCACGGGCAACACGTGTCGCAGCCCCCTGGCCGAGGCTCTCGCACGCCTGGCGGCCGAGCGCAGGGACATGGACGTGACGATTGCGTCCGCCGGCACTTTCGCGCTAGAGGGATCTCCGGCGTCGGCCCACTCCATTCGCGCTGCGGAACGCCGAGGGGCGGACCTATCCGCACACATATCCCGGCCGCTCTGTCGGGATGCGCTGGAGGGAGCGGATCTGATATTCGCGATGACGCCCGGTCACCTTACGGCCGTGCGGACGCAGCATGGCCGGGAGCTGAACGCATCGCTCGTCACCGACTACCTGCCCGACGGTCACGACCGCCGCGGCGAGGCGGTGGCCGATCCGTTCGGAGGTGGACAAGAAGAGTATGAAGAGGTGGCCCGGCTGCTGGAGCAGTGCGTCGAGTCCATCCTCGATCGAGTGGCCGAGCGGTGAGCCATCCTGGATTCGGGCTGATTGGCGACCCTGTATCTCACTCGCTGTCCCCACGGATGTACACGGCGGCGTTCGACCATCTGCAGATCCCTGCCGCTTACGAGGCGCACAGGGTTCCCCGGGGAGACGACGATGGCGTCCGGCGCACGATGTGGAGGCTCGCGGGCGGGGGCGGGGGGAACGTCACGGTTCCGCACAAGGAAGCGGCCGCGGGGTGGCTCGACGTGCGCACTACGGAGGTGGAGCGCACCGGTGCGTGCAATTGCTTCTGGCTCGATGAACAGGACCGGCTCGCTGGAGACAACACCGATGTGCCGGGTTTTCTGGCGGCTGCTGCGGATCTGCCGGGGCTGCAGCTGGAGGGCGGGGCCGTTCTGCTCCTTGGCGCCGGTGGCGCGGCCCGGGCGGTCTCCGCGGCCTGCGTTTCGGCAGGCGTCCGCCGACTCGATGTGTGGAACCGATCCGTTGGTCGCGCCGAGGCCCTGATCTCCGAGCTCGGGCTCGCCGGTATCGCTTCGGTGATGCGGCAACCGGAGACTTCGTTGGAGGCGTACGATCTCGTGGTAAACGCCACGAGCCTCGGCCTCGAGATCTCCGATTCCCTTCCTCTGGTGCTGGAGGCCGGCCGATTCAGCTACGCCTTCGATCTGGTGTACGGTCCCGGAGGCACGCAGTGGACGCGGCACGCGTCTGAGGCCGGGATCGTCTCGATCGACGGTCTCTCCATGCTGGTGCACCAGGCCGTGCTGTGTCTCGAGAGGTGGTTCGGCGAGCTGGCGGATCCGGAAGAGGTGGCGCGGTTGATGTGGACGGAAGCCAGTATCTCGCCTCGCCCGGCCTCTCACTGATTTCGGGTGAGAGAGAGTGTGCGCGTTCGGCCCGGCCGATTTCGTGACCTCCCTGCTGGGCCTCATCGATGAGGTCGTGCCGTGTGGATGTGCCGTATGCCGTACGGCGGTACCCACGGGCGGGCCGCCGCTGTGCCGTCTGTGCGCCTCTCGGGTAGCTCCGGTCCCGCCTCCGCTGTGTCCGCGCTGTGGACTTACCCGAGTCATATCGGTGTCAGGGCCGGATGAATGCTCCGAGTGTCATGGATGGCCGCCTACATTGGCGAAGGCGGCCTCGGCGTGCCTGCACGAAGGAGCGGCGGCGGATCTCGTCAGGGGCCTCAAGTATCGTGGCTGGACGGCCCTGGCGGAGTATATGGGGGAGCGCATGTTGCCGGTGGCGCGAGCCCTGGCGGGCGAGGTCGCGCCGACGCTCGTGCCGGTGCCTCTCGCACCGGCGCGCCTGCGCGAGCGGGGCTTCAACCAGGCGGCGCTTCTCGCCCGGGCCCTGGCGCGCGGCACGGGATGGCGGGTATCACCGCTGCTTCGCAGGACTCGAGGCGGTCCGGCGTTGGCACGGCTCGGCCGACACGAGAGAGAGCAGGCTGCGATCGGGGCCTACTCGCTCGATCCTACTGCGCCGGAGCTTCTCAGGCACGGACGTGCGGTCCTTATCGTGGATGACGTGATCACGACCGGGGCGACCGGCGTGGCCTGCTCCGATGCCCTCGCAGACGGTGGTGCGCAGTGCCTCGGCCTCGTCAGTTTCGCTCGCACGAACCCACTCCTGGAACGCCCCTGATTCGAGACGGGAGGCAGGACTTGTGCACGGCACTTCTCGCGTGCAAGCTATGGTTCTTCAACCTCTGGAACCTTCAGACGGGAGTCAATCATATGTCGGTCAAGTTCGCGATCAACGGTTTCGGACGCATCGGGCGCAACATCCTGCGCCGGGCGTTGCAACAGGGAATGGGAGAGCTGGATCTCGTTGCCATCAACGATCTGACGGACGCCGCTACACTGGCGCACCTGTTCAAGTACGACTCGGTTCACGGGGTGTACGATGGACAAGTCGAGGTGGATGGCAACGCGATCGTGATCGACGGCGAGCGCTTCGATGTGCTGTCGGTCCGTGACCCGGCGGATCTTCCCTGGTCTGACCTGGGTGTGGACATCGTCTTCGAGGCCACGGGGCTGTTCAGAAAACGTGCGGACGCGGCCAAGCACCTGGAGGCGGGAGCACGCAAGGTCGTGATTACGGCTCCGGCCCCGGATCCGGATGTCACGCTGGTTCTGGGGGTCAACGGCGACGACTACGATCCGGCGACGCACGACATCATCTCGAACGCTAGTTGCACGACCAACTGTGTCGCACCGGCGGTGAAGGTGCTGGTCGACGAGTTCGGATTCGAGAGCGGTTTGATGACGACCGTGCACAGCTACACGAACGACCAGCGCATCCTGGACCTTCCGCACAAGGATCTCCGACGGGCCCGCGCAGCGGCCGTATCGATCATTCCGACGACCACGGGCGCTGCGAAAGCGACGGGCCTGGTGATTCCGGCGGTCGAAGGGAAGATCGACGGGATGGCGATGCGCGTCCCGACGCCAAACGTGTCCATCGTGGACCTGGTGGCCAACGTCGGCAGGGACACCACCGCAGACGAGGTGAACGAGGCATACCGGGGGGCCTCCACCGGAAGCCTCGAGGGGATCCTGGCGTACGAGGAGACCCCCCTGGTGTCGGTGGACTTCGTCGGAAATCCGCACAGCTCCATCATAGACGGCCTGTCGACGTCGGTGATCGGCGGGCGACTGGTAAAGGTGATCTCCTGGTATGACAACGAGTGGGGATACTCGACCCGCTGTGTCGACCTGGCGCGGTACATCGGCCAGGGGCTTTGATCCGGGAGGTGGGAGTGCGTCGCATGAATCTGGCGGACCTGGCGCCCTCCGATCTGGAGGGACGCCGGGTCCTGATCCGAGTCGACTACAACGTGCCGCTGTCCGAGGACGGGTCGGTTTCGGACGCCACGCGCGTGCGTGCGACCGTTCCGACACTTCAGCACGTCCTAGAAGCGGGAGGGCGGCCGATTCTCATCTCACACCTGGGGCGACCCGAGGGCCAGGTCGTACCGTCGATGTCGCTGGCCCCCGTGGCCCCAATCCTGGCGGAGCAGCTCGGGGTGCCGGTGCGCTTCGTACCGTCGACGGATACGGACCAGGCGCTCCTCGCCAGCGAGGACCTGGGACGCGGCGAGGTACTCCTGCTCGAGAATACGCGTTTTCTGGCCGGTGAGACCGCGAACGATCCGGCCCTGGCCGAGCGGTTCAGCCGGCTGGGCGATGTGTTCGTGAACGACGCTTTCGGCAGCACTCACCGGGCCCACGCATCCGTGGTCGGAGTGACCGAGTACCTGAGACCCGCCGTGGCCGGCTACCTGGTGCAGCGGGAGCTCGAGGCCCTCGCCAGTCTGCGAGATGCACAGCGTCGTCCGTTCGTGTTGATCCTCGGCGGGGCCAAGATCGGCGACAAGATCGGCCTGTTGGAAGCCTTCCTGGGCAGCGCCGATGCGGTCCTGATCGGCGGAGCCATGGCCAACACGTTCCTGGCAGCGTCGGGTGCTCCGACCGGACGCTCCCTGGTCGAGGAGGATGCGGTGCCGATGGCGGCCCGGTTCCTGGAGATGGGGGCGGACAGGCTCCAGCTGCCGACCGACCTGATCGTGGCGGATCCGGGGGCCCCGGATGCGGGCGCTTCCATGGTCGTGGCTGCGCATTCCATCCCATCGGATCTGGCCGCCCTCGATATCGGACCGGACAGCCGTGAGACGTTCGCCGCCGAGGTGCGTGCGGCGGGAACGGTGTTCTGGAACGGTCCCATGGGCCTGTTCGAGAAGCCCGGCTTCGACGAGGGTACGGTGGCGGTGGCGCGTGCCGCGGCGGAGTGCACGGCGGCCGGTGGGTTCACGGTGATTGGAGGGGGGGACTCCGCCGCCGCGATCCGGCAGGCCGGCCTTACCGACTCGGTTTCGCACGTGTCCACGGGCGGCGGGGCCTCGCTGGAGTATCTGGCTGAGGGGACGCTGCCGGGAATCGAAGCCCTGGATCCAGCGTGAGGTATCATGCCTGATGACGTGAGCCCGATCTTCGCGGCCAACTGGAAGATGCACATGGGACCGGCGGAAACGCAGGCCTTCGTGCAGACCTACTCGGACCTGCATGCGGAACGTGCGGACGCTCGGGTCGTCTTCTTTCCGCCGTACCTGAGCATCGCTTCCTTCCTCTCTGTCTCGGCTAGTCGACCCGATCTGGAAGTGGGCGTTCAAGACGTACACCAGGAGGTCTCGGGCGCCCACACGGGTGCCGTCTCGGCTTTCATGGCCGGACAGGCGGGAGTTGCGTGGGCCCTGGCGGGCCATTCAGAACGCCGGCGAGAGTTCGGGGACGATGACGCGACGGTAGCTGCCAAGATCGGCAGAATCCTCGAGGCAGGACTGCGGCCCGTCCTGTGCGTGGGCGAGTCATTGGAAGAGAGAGAGGCCGGTCGGCTGGAGGAGGTCCTGGCGCGTCAGCTCGCGGCGGTGCTGCGCGGCCTGTCAGCGGAGGACGCTCGGCTGCTGACCTACGCCTACGAGCCTGTGTGGGCCATCGGGACCGGGCGCACGGCATCGCCAGCAGACGCGGCGGAGGCCCACGGTATCGTCCGAGGGGAGATCGAACGGTGCGGCGGTGGGGCGGACGTCCCCATCCTGTACGGCGGGAGCGTCAAGCCAGGCAACATCGAGGAGCTTCTGGCGGCCCCCGGAGTGGGCGGTGTTCTCGTCGGGGGGGCGAGCCTCGACCCCGATAGCTTCGCCGCCATATGCGCGGCCGGGATCTGACGAGAGGGCTGTTCATCGGCTCCGGGACGACGTTGACGCCGATCTCCCGGATGCCTAGTTTCGGGGACGGTGCGGGCCCTATGTCGTGGCCCGCGCCTTTTTTGTCACAAGCGGAAGAGGTGGAATGTTCAACTTACTGATAGCACTGATCAGCGTCATCGCGGTCGTGCTAATCCTGATCATACTGTTGCAGTCGGGGAAGGGCGGGGGGCTCGCCGCCGAGTTCGGAGGTGCATCTTCATCGACCGATTCTTTCATGGGCGGTCGACAGGCGGCCAACATCCTGACCCACGCCACCTGGATCGGAGGCGGAGCCTTTCTCGTGCTCGCTCTGCTTCTGTCCGTTCTCTCGGCCCGCCAGTCGGCCCCTCCGGAGTCGATTCTCCGGGAAGAGTTCGGTCAGCCCGCTGCTCCTCCGGCATCGATCCTGGATACGGAGGGGCAGGAGGCGCCGGCAGCTCCGGTTCCCGTCCAGACTCCGCAGGACGGCGAGTCGGGCGCCGGGGACGAACCGGACGGCGACTGAGCCCCGGCCTCTTCAGGGCCCCGCTCCCACGGCGGGGTCGGGCTCGAAGGGGCGGTCGTCGGGCGGCACGTCCAGGTAGTCGACGAACCGTCCGCTGTCTACCTGCTCCTCCAACCACTCGTCGAAACCAGAAGCCGCGAGCCCTCGCGGCGCCCGACCCGACCTGGCGGTGTTGACGGCCAGGTCGTTTGCGTACTCGTTCTTCGGATCGTCGGCGTGTCCACGCACCCACCGCCACTCCACGCGGTGTGTCGCAGCGATAGCCACCAGCCTGCGCCATAGATCCAGGTTCTCGATCGGGCCCCCCTTTCGGCGCCAGCCCCTGCGGGACCACCCGTGCACCCACTCCTTCATCCCGTGCACCAGATACTGGCTGTCCGACGTGAAGACGACGTCGCAGGGTTTGCGGAGTGCCGAGAGTCCCACGATTCCGGACATCAAGGCCATGCGGTTGTTGGTCGTATCGGGCTCGAAGGCGGCAAAGTCCCTTCGATGCCATCCCTTGCGACCGTCGAACCGCTCCAGCATGCCGGCAGCCGCCCCCGGGCGGGCGACGTCCTGCCTCTGGTTGCCGAGGCACGATTCGTCGGCGTAGATATAGACGAGATCGGAAGACATGATGCTCCGGGTATGGGGAGTATCTCGCTACCTCAATTGGATGCCGGCGGTGACCCTGACGCAAGCTCTCGACGGGTATCTGCTCCTGGAGGACGGGGAGCTCTGGCAGGGCAGGCTCGCCGGGGCTGCGACCGACGCGGCCGGCGAGCTGGTCTTCACTACTAACCTCACCGGATACCAGGAAGTGCTCACCGACCCCTCGTTTGCGGGTCAGATCGTCGTGATGACCGCCCCCATGATCGGGAACTACGGGGTGACTCCGCTCGACGAGCAGGCCGGGAAGCCATGGGTCTCGGGTTTCGTGGTCCGGGAGCTGTCCAGAGTGGCGAGCGGCTGGCGCGCAGTCGGCGGGCTGGACACCTACCTGGCCGATCACGGAATCGCGGTTCTCGTGGGTGCTGACACGCGGGCGATCACCCGTCACGTGCGGGAAAAGGGAGCCATGCGGTCGCTCATCGCTCCGGCTTCGCTTCCGGTCGCGGAGGGCATGAAACGCCTGGCCGCCCACCCGCGAATGGAGGGCCTGGACCTGGCGACTGTAGTGTCGGCCCGGGAGCCCTACTCGCTGGAGGCCCGCGGGCCCGAGGGCGGTCTCATCGTGTGCCTCGACTACGGGGTCAAGCTCAGGAGCCTCGAGCTGTTCGCGGCGGAGGGCTACAGGGTAGAGGTGTTGCCCGCGGGAACGGCGCCGGCCGAGATCCTGGGCAGGCGTCCGACGGGGGTTTTCGTCTCGAATGGGCCGGGTGACCCGGCCGCGGTGCCCGGGGCAGCGGAAACCATACGGGCCGTCAGCGATGCGGGTGTGCCGGTGTTCGGAATCTGTCTCGGTTGCCAGCTGGTGGCGCGCGCGTTCGGCGGACGCACGTACAAGCTCTCTTACGGCCACCGGGGAGGGAATCACCCCGTCCGGAACCTGGAAACGGGGGCGGTGGAGATCACGTCGCAGAATCACGGGTTCGCCATCGCCGAGGAAGACGGGTTCGCGGAGGGAGCGGACCAGCTCAGGGTGACGCACCGCAACCTCAATGACGGCACCGTGGAAGGCCTTTCGCACGCGTCTCGTCCGGTGTTCGCGGTGCAATATCATCCCGAAGCGGCACCCGGTCCGCACGACAGCCGGTACCTGTTTCGGCGGTTCGTGGAAGCGATGGTCGCAACTTCCGCTGTGGCAACCGGTTGACACGGTTTCTCCTTCCACGATAGTTTCCACGGGTCTGGAGGCACCGCGCAGGCGAGGTGACTCGCCCCTTGCTGCGGACGCATCCGCCACATGGAGGCTCATCTCCACACGTGGGAGCCAGTTAGCGTGCACCGGCGCACGACGGTTCTCAGCATTGTTCTGCTCTTAGCGTTCTTCGCGATCGGCGCCAGCGTCGTCGTGCGTCTGATGCTCGGCGGCCGGGTACCCCTGGTGTCCTCCGACCGAGTCGCCGTTCTCCCGGTATATGGTCTCATCGAATCCGATGCGGCGTTCATGAAGAACCTCGCCGAGTTTCGTGACGACGAATCCGTGCGGGGATTCGTGATCGAGATTCGCTCACCGGGCGGCATGGCCGGTACGTCTCAGAGCATGTACTCGGAACTGGCGCGTCTGCGAGACGAGGACGATCGGCCTGTAGTGGCATGGATCGGGGAAGTCGGTGCGTCCGGCGGCTATTACCTGGCACTAGGCGCGGACAGTATCCTGGCCCTTCCCAGCGCCATCACCGGGTCCATCGGAGTGATCATGGAGTTCCCGAATGCGGAGGAACTTCTGCGTAAAGCCGGCGTGGGACTCGAGGTCGTCAAGAGTGGGGAGCTGAAGGACATCGGATCGCCCGTCCGCGATCTCACGGACGAGGAGAGGCGGGTCCTGCAAGACCTCGTGGATGACGTCTACGAGCAGTTCGTATCCGCGGTAAGCGAGAACCGAGGAATGAGCAGAGACCGAGTTCTCGCGCTGTCCGACGGCAGGGTGATGTCAGGTGCCCGCGCGGCGGAACTCGGCCTCGTGGATCGGACGGCGACTCTGCGTGAGACTCTGGATGTCGTGGGTCGCATGACAGGACTGGGAGAGAATCCACGCACCGTGCGACCGATGGAGCGAAAGCTGGGCTTTTGGGACGTACTTCGTGGGGTCGAAGAGTCGAGGCTGCATGCGCTCGTGTGGCGCATCCTCGATCGATCCGTCATGGGTCCGCGACTCCGCTATCAATGGCCGTGATCTTTGGAGTTGGGCCGGAACATCAACCACCGGCAAGGGGGGATTCACATGACCAAGGCTGACCTCGTCGAACAGGTACACGAAGCTATCGGACCCGGTGTGACCAAGAAGGACTGTGCGGCGGTGATCGATGCCTTTCTGAACGCAGTGAAGCAGGCGATCGCCAACAGAGAGCACATCGAGATCCGGGGTTTCGGAACCTTCAAAGTAAGGAATCGAAGGCCGAGGATCGCGCGGAATCCGAGAACGGGTGAATCGGTGACCGTGCCCGCGCGGGCCGTGCCCATTTTCAAACCGTCCCGCCTGTTCAAGAAACAGGTCGAAGACGCGTTCTAGTATACGACGGATCACTTCCTGCGGCCGCCTCTGTACCGGAGGCGGCCGTGCGTGGGCGCTTCAGGAGAAGAACGTCCTGACGCGGGCGAGGCCTTCAGCCAGCTCTTCATCGGACACGGCATAGTTCATCCTGAGGAATCCCGGGGTTCCGAACGGCTCGCCCGGGATCGTGGCCACTCCTGCCTCGACCAGCAGTTTCTCCGCGACCGCCATCGAGTCGGACGTCTGCGTGAGCCGGGCGTACAGGTAGATCGCCCCCGCCGGTACGCGCGCCTCGAGACCGGATACTCCATCCAGAGCACTCACCGCCATATCGCGCCGGCGACGAAGGATCTCACGGAAATCCCCAACGATGTGGTCACGTTCGGGTGAGGCGAGCACCGCGGCGGCCGCGTGCTGAGAGGGGCTCGCGGCGCCCGACGTAGTCTGGCTCTGTAGAGCGGACATCTTCTGCACGACCGGTTCCGGAGCCACGGCATACCCGATTCTCCAGCCCGGCATGGA
The DNA here is from genome assembly GCA_964602635.1 of uncultured Gemmatimonadota bacterium. Taxonomy (GTDB): domain Bacteria; phylum Gemmatimonadota; class Gemmatimonadetes; order Palauibacterales; family Palauibacteraceae; genus Benthicola. The sequence continues at coordinate 16,008 of CAZRRU010000107.1, forward strand.
GAACGCCTTCGAGACTCCGTCCAGGTGCACTACCCGGTCGGAGTCGTGGGGCACGTCGTAGATCGAGGGCGCCGAGTCTCCGTCGTAGTACAGCCGACGGTATATCTCGTCCGAGATGACCCACACATCGTTGGCGGCCGCCCAGGCCGCGACTTCGGCCATGAGATCCCGGTCGTACACGTCACCGCTGGGATTGCTCGGCGAGTTCAGGAAGAGCCCCCGCGTGGCGGGCGACGCCAGGCGGTCCAGGTCCGAAACGTCGATACGGAATCCGTTCGCCCAGTCGGTGGGGACGACTACCGGTGTCGCTCCCGAAAGCTCTACGATCGCCAGGTAAGTGGGCCAGTAAGGCGCAGGAACGAGGACCTCGTCTCCACTTTCGAACAGGCAGAACGCGGCGTTGAACAGAGCCTGCTTCACGCCAGCCGAGATCAAAACGTCCGCCGGCTCGACCCTGGCCAGGGTCGTCGTCGCATTCACGTACGAAGCCACCGCCGAGCGGAGCGCCGGAATACCCGGAGTGGGCGGGTATCCGGCCTTTCCAGACCGGATGAATTCCGCGCCGGCTTCGATCCCGACCTGCGGAGTGAGGAAGGACGGCTCGCCCGCGGACAGGTCGATGACCGACTCGCCGGCTGCGCGCATCCGCTTGGCCCGGGCGCTGATGGCGAGAGTGGCGGACGGAACGAGGGAAGCGACGTTGGTGGAAAAGCGCATTGTGGCGCTCCCGGGATCGGGGTGATTGTTGGAGTTCCGGTCTCGCACTAGTTTCGACGCGGCACGGCGTTGGGGGGCGGAGCGCACCTCGCTCCACGGACGCGAATGTTATTCGAGACGCCGGGACGGCGTCAAGATCGGTCTATCGAGAGTGATACATGGTCACAGAGATCACCACACGCCTGGCTCCTGACCAGGTACTGGATGGCGCGCGGCGGTTCTTCACTGCCGAGGATTCGGTGTCTGCGGCGACCATAGTGGACGAGAGCGACCAACACGTGACGGTCTCGACCTTCCGAAGCCGGCTCGCGATCTCGGCCTGGACGGACGAGACTGGCGGTGAGACCAGGGTGAGGGTCAGTACGCTGAGGCGGCAGGATGCCGTCGGGAGGTTCCTGTCGTGGCTCGAGACCGTGGATTCGGCTGAGTGACCGGTCGATTCGAGGTCGAGGTCCTCCTGTTCGGCAGACATCGGGAGCTGGCGGGCCAGTCCGTGGTTTCCGTGGAGCTGGCGGCCGGAGGGACCGTGGCCGATCTACGCAGGGCTCTGAGCGTGCACCCTGCCGTGGGCGCTGCCCTGGAAGGTTGTGCAGTCGCCCTGAACAGGAGATACGAGTCCGACGATTCTCCGGTTCTCGAGGGAGACGAGGTCGCGGTCATCCCTCCAGTGGCGGGGGGGTGACGGTGACCGGGACCAGGGTCGTTCGACCGGCGTCAGACGGCGTGGTGGTGGCTGAAGTCACGGATGACGAACTCGACGGAGGGGATCTTCTGCGACGCATGGGCGGCACGTCCGACGGGGCGGTGATCGTGTTCGAGGGACGTGTCAGAGACCACAACTCGGGACGCGCGGTCGTGGGTCTGCACTACGACGCGTACAGGAATATGGCGGACGAGGTGCTGCGCGAAATAGCCGCGGAGGCGATTAAGGCCACAGGGGCGTCGGCGATCGGCGTGCGCCACCGGGTCGGTAGCCTTGCGCCCACCGGCGTCAGCCTCGTGGTGGCCGTGTCGGCCGCGCACCGGCGACCGGCCTACGAGGCTTCCACGTACGTGATAGAGGAGCTCAAGAGGCGTCTGCCACTGTGGAAACAGGAAGAGTATGACGACGGGACCACCCGGTGGCTGGGTGGCGAGGTGCCCGCCGTCCAACCGGCGGGGGCGGTACCGGAGAAGCCGCGGGGGGGCGCATGAGGACGGGGCAGTGGGTCGACTCGATGCAGGATCAGTTCGGACGGCGGATCGACTACCTGCGCATCTCGGTCACTGACAAGTGCAATCTCCGCTGCACCTACTGCATGCCGGTAGAAGGGCTCGAGTGGATCGACCGGGACGAGTTTCTCACGTACGAGGAGATCGCCTCCGTCGTCCGCCAGATGGCCGGGCAAGGGTTGAGCCGCGTCCGTCTAACGGGCGGCGAGCCGCTGGTCCGGCGCGACCTTCCGGATCTCGTGCACCTGCTGGCGCTGATCCCGGGAATCGAAGACATCTCGGTGTCCACGAACGCGATTCTCCTTCCTCAGTTCGGGCGCGAACTCCGGGAGGCGGGGGTCAGCCGGGTAAACGTGAGTCTGGACACACTCCGAAGAGAACGGTTTCGGGCGGTGGCACGGCGTTCCGAGCGCTTCTTCGACGCCACCCTGCAGGGCATCGAGGAGGCCGAGCGTCTCGGCTTCGCCCCTTTGAAGATCAACACAGTGCTCATGCGGGGTCTGAACGACGACGAGATCGAGGACTTCGCGGACATCACGAGAGAGCGTCCGTGGCACGTCCGGTTCATCGAGCTGATGCCCACCGGAGACAATCTGCACTTGTCGAAGCGGTTTCTGTCCACCGACTCGGTCCTGCAGCGACTGGGAGAGATCGGAGACCTGCACCCGGCCCCCGGCCCCGTCGGAAACGGGCCCGCGACATATTTCCAGTTCGACGGGGCTCCCGGGACGGTCGGCGTCATCACACCCCTGTCTCACAACTACTGCGATCGCTGCAACCGCATGCGGCTCACGGCGGATGGGAAACTCAGGACCTGCCTTTTCGGGACGCACGAGGTGGATCTGCGAGCTCCGCTTCGGGCCACCGGAGATATTCTGCCTGCCGTGCGGAAGGCCCTTGCCGGTAAGCCTGAACGACACCTCCTGCAGCTTGGAACGGCGAGTGGCAGCGGCGGCCTCAGGGCCCTCAGTCAGGTAGGTGGGTGAAGGCGCAATCACCGGTTGCGCTTCGACGTGGGCAGGGTAGGTTGGGTCGGGGAGGAGGCGGCGCCGTATCCCCCACGGAACCGGGTCTCCCGAATGACAGTCTCCAATCCACCCTTTCCACTCAAGGACGGTCACCGTGGACAAGATAACCGTAGTTGGAGCGGGCCACGTCGGTGCAACGGCCGCGCAGCGGATCGCGGAGCGAGAGCTGGCCGGCGAGGTCGTGCTCGTCGACATCCTGGAAGGTGTGCCCCAGGGCAAGGCCCTCGATCAGTGGGAGTCGGCGCCCGTGGAGGGCTTCGACACGATGGTCACGGGAGCCCAGAGCTACGAGGAGACGGCGGGGTCGGGTGTGTACGTGGTTACGGCCGGATTGGCGCGGAAACCTGGCATGAGCCGCGACGACCTGGTGCAGAAGAACACGGCCATCATCCGAAGCGTCTCCGAGGAAATCGCCCGCTACAGTCCCGACTCCATCATCGTGATGGTGACGAATCCCCTGGACGTCATGGCCTACGTGGCTAAAGCGGTGACGGGCTTCCCTCGCGAGCGAGTCATCGGCATGGCGGGGATCCTCGACACGGCCAGGTTCCGGAGCTTCATCGCCATGGAGCTGGATGTCAGCGTCGAGGACATCCAGGCCCTGGTGCTGGGCGGCCACGGCGACAGCATGGTGCCGATCGTCAGCACGGTCAGCGTGGGGGGTATCCCGCTCACTCAGCTGATGAGCGAGGAGCGGATCGAAGCCCTCGTGCAGCGCACGCGCAAGGGAGGCGGCGAGATCGTGAAGCTGCTGGGCACCGGATCGGCGTACTACGCCCCGTCCGCCGGCGCCGTGCAGATGGTCGAGGCGATCGCGAGGAACAAGAAGAGGGTCCTGCCGTGCGCCGCGTGGCTCGAGGGGGAGTACGGTCTCGAAGGGCTCTTCCTCGGAGTGCCCTGCAAGCTGGGAGCGGGCGGATTGGAGAGCGTGATCGAGGTGGCTCTCTCGAACGCCGAGCGCCAGGCCCTGGGACTGTCCGCGGAGGCCGTGCGAGGCACCATGGAGCTGGTCCAGCTCTGAGGCATCAGGTTCGGGGCCCGTCCGGCGGGCCTCACGATTCCCGGGACCGTGCCCGGCTCGGGCGCGGTCCCGGCCGTGCGCCATGACGTATCTCGAGTTCCTCGGTCGTTGGTACAATCTCGCGTTCCTCCTTGCTGGTGCGGGTGGCCTGGCCTGCGCGATCTGGGGCAGGCTCAAGGGTAACGATCTGTTTCGGCCAGCAGCGACCCTCGTGGTTACGGCGGTCATAGGTCTCACCTGGAATGGCACGATCCACGACCTCGGGCTCGGTTCTCCGGCTCCCCGATTTCCGTATGTCCTCGTAGGCTCTGCGGCCGCCGGCTGGCTGGCCGGCCGTTGGCTCTGGCGATTCCGATCACGCCATTTCCGGGCGATATCGGCCGTGCGGTTCAATCGACCCGGGCACGAAGGGGTCGAGGCCCGGCTGGTCACGCGCGGCGCGGGGCCGGAGCCCGGCTCGGGGCGAGCCCAGTGGCAGGATGGGGAAGGAACGCTGCACATCGTGCACGTACACACGTCCGGCGAGGACGTCGGCTTTGGGCGCCGCGTTCTTCTGGACCGGTTCGACGAGGCATCCGAATCCTACCTGGTCACAGCCCTGCCGCGCCGTCGGAGAGCCGGCCGCGCCAGGGGCCCGTCCTCCGAAATGTGACCGCCAGATCTCTGAGGTCGTCTTTGGGGCGAACTGCCTCGACTAAAAGCGACGGCCGGCACGACCGGTCGGAAAACGGAGGAGCCCCCAAATGACGAAACGACTGCGGATTCTGATGCTCGCTGCCCTGTTGGCGGGTGGGGCCGTGGGCTGCGATGACAGCTCGACCGGACCGGAATCCGGCGACCCATCGACCGACCTCGGTGTCAACGCGGACATGGAGCTTCAGGTAGTAGGAGACGCCGACCTGGCCGAGGTCCTGATCGACGATATGTCGCTCTCGATGGCGACGCCGACGGATGGACCTCCGTTCGGCGTGGGGCGCGAGTGTTTCCGGGACGCACGCCAGCTGCTGCGCAACGGTGATGAAGATGCGGCGCGCACGCAGGCGCGTGAGTGCCGAATGAACCTGGTTCGGTCCATGTTCGAGCGACACGGAGAAGGCTCAATCGACGAGTTGTTCGCCCGGGTGGAGAGTCTCGTCGAGAGGGTCGGGGAGGCCTCAGACGAGTTTGCCCGTCTTGCCGACCTCGAGGTAAAGCTGCGTGGGCTGCTCGATGAAGCATATGCCCTGCAAGACGGAGGAGATCTCGTCGGGGCAGGAGAACGCCTGGTCCTGGCTCTCCAGATCGCCGACCGGATGCGGCACCGGCACCCGGACTTCGACCGGGATCCGGAGGTGGTGGCCCGGCTCGCGATGGCTCGCAGCGGAGAGGCGATTCGGCTTGCCGAGAGACTGATCCCCGAACCGACCCTGAAGCAGGAAGGGCTGCTCTTCAGAGCGGTCGAGCTGCGGCGGCGCGCGCAGTTCTCCTACGAGCATGGATGGTACCGCCGAGCCGTGGCGCAGGCACACCGCGCCGAGCAGCTGTCCCTCGTGGCCGTTCTGAACGGAGAGCGTCCAACGGTAGAGGATGCCCTAGCGCTGCTGGCTCTCGCGGATGAGATGATTGCCGACGCGGAGGCAGCCATCGGTGACGCCCCGACAGAGGCGCAGCAGAGGATTCTGGCGCACGCCATTCGCTTGAGGAACCGTGGGGCTGAAGCGATCAACATGTGGCAGTGGCGCGGGGTGGGCCTGCTCTGGAGAGCGGCGGTCACCGCGGCAGTACTGATCCCGGACGCCAGCCTGACGGATTCTTCGTAGCCGGATGGACGAAGCGACCGCCGCGTTGGCGGAAGTCGGGTCCAGTAAGGAAGAGGGGCGGCGCGATGCGCCGCCCCTCTTGCCCATGGAGCCAAACGACGGCCGTCGCCTCAGTTGATAGGCAGCTCCGAGTCGCGCAGCGCCCGCGCCACCGTGAGCTCCGGGCGGCCTGCCAGATCTAGCGTGACGGGCTCATCGATCCGCTTCCATTCCGCATCCCACACCAGTTCCAGCTTCGGACGCAGAATATTCGACGGATCCGTCGCCACGACGCGTCCGATCTCGCCGGAGCTGATCTGGACGTAGCTGTCCATGGGGAAAGCGGAGATCTCGTTGACCAGTGCTGAGACTACCTGCGGGGCGAAATACTCCTCCTGCATGCCGACCACCCGCTCCAGCGCCTCCAGGGCCGTGAACGGTGATCGGTAGGTACGAGGGTGAGATAGAGCTTCGAATACGTCTGCCACGGCGAGGATCTTGGCGATCGGGTCCATGTCCCGCTCGAGCATGCCGTAAGGGTACCCCTGGCCACGGGTCCTTTCATGCTCCTGAAGCACCGCCCGCTTCAACCACTCACATCGCGGCGCACAGCTCTCGAGGATCTCGGCCCCATACACCGGATGCTGCCGGAGGGCCTCCCGCTCCCGCTCCGACCAGGTTCCCTGGTTGCGCAGCATCTCGAGCGGCAACCGTGCCATCCCGATATCGTGGAGCAGGCCGGCGTGTATGACGTCGACCGTCTCCTGAACATCCGCCACCATTCCGAGCGAGATCTTGCCCCCGATCACCGCTACGTTCACGCAATGGCTGGCCAGGTCGTAGCTCTCGTGCGGCTGCAGGGTGCGGTTGATCAGTCCGTTGTCACGCAATAGGTCGGTGTGCATCCGCTCCGCAATCGGGCGGCCTCTGTCTACGTCGGGGTCAGATCCCTCGCGAATCGACGTGAGCGTCTCCTCCACGTACTCACGAGCTTCCTCGTACAGGCGATTCGGCGCCGTTGGGTTGGGCGAACGGGCGTGCACCTGCCGATCGTCCAAAGCGTGTGGCGCCGGGGATGCCCGGCGAGCCAGATCGGAGAGCACCGTCGGGTCAACGGTGGTGAGCACGAGATCGTCCGCGCCCGGATCCTCGGAGATCTGCCCCGGGTTGTCGGCGAATCGCACTTCCCCGGGGAAGCTCTCGAGCGCCTCTCGCAACTCTGGCGTAAGCTCGGCTTCCCCGAGCAGCACGACCAGCTTCCGCTCCCGGGGATTGCCCATTTCGTCGCTCATCTCGTTCTTTCCGGCGTTGGTTTCGGTTCTCTCCGCGGTGCCTGGCGGATGTACGTCTCCAGGCCGAATTGTGCAAGTTCCGGGCTCGCGCGGCGCGTCCCCCTACCGCAAGTTGACGCATGCATAAGAGATTCCTGCTACTGGGGGCGATTTCGGCGCTCACCGCAGTGGCGGCGGGGGCGTTCGGCGCCCACGGCCTGGAGGTCCGACTGGCGACCGAGTCGCTCGCGGTCTACGAGACCGGAGCGCGTTACCAGCTGATACACGCAATCTCGCTGCTGTTCATCGGATTGGCGGCGGACCGGTGGCCGGCAGCGGGCTGGGGAAGGGCCGGCTGGATGTTCGTGGCCGGTACCGTCCTGTTCTCGGGGAGCCTGTACGCCCTGGCTCTCACGGGCGTGCGAGCACTTGGCGCCGTGACCCCTGTGGGCGGCGTATGCTTTCTTGTCGGCTGGGCGCTCGCGATCCTGGCAGGGACACGCTCCGGCGCCGAGGATGGCGACGACGAGACGCGCGGTCAGGGAGGCCGCTGAAGGGTCAGAGCCGCGGAGGCGTCACTCCGGTCTGTCCTTGATACTTGCCTTTCTTGTCCGCGTAGCTCGTCTCGCATTCCTCGTCCGACTCGAAGAACAGCACCTGCGCGATTCCCTCGTTGGCGTAGATCCTGGCGGGCAAGGGAGTGGTGTTGCTGATTTCGAGGGTCACGTGGCCCTCCCACTCGGGCTCGAACGGCGTGACGTTCGTGATGATACCGCACCTGGCGTAGGTGCTCTTCCCCACGCAGATCGTGAGGACGTTGCGGGGTATGCGGAAGTACTCCACCGATCTGGCAAGCGCAAAAGAATTCGGCGGTACGATGCACACGTCGCCCTGGTATTCGATGAAGGAACGCTCGTCGAAATGCTTTGGATCTACCACCGGAGAAAGGGCGTTGTGGAAGATCCGAAACTCGTCCGAAACGCGCATGTCGTATCCGTAGCTGGACAGCCCGTAC
>CAZRRU010000108.1:0-3117 GCA_964602635.1 uncultured Gemmatimonadota bacterium
ATCACGAAGTAGGGCAGGCCGTCCGCTTCGCCGGAATCGATCAGCGTGAGGATGTGCGGGTGCTCCAGCTTCGCCGCGATCTGGATCTCGCGCAGGAACCGCTCGGCTCCCAGGGAGGCGGCGAGCTCCGGGTGGAGGACCTTTATCGCAACCCGGCGATCGTGCCTCTGGTCCTGAGCCAGGAATACCGTGGCCATGCCACCGCGGCCGATCTCCGACTCGACGGCGTAGCGGCCGGCCAGGGCCGATTGCAGGCGATCGAGGAGGTCAGGCATGTGGTACTCCGGGACGAGGCGACGAGGGGGACCTCTAATCTAGCGCGGCATGGAGGTCGCCGCCCGGCCGAGGCCGGGTCCTGCCGCCACAGCGCCTCAGGCCAGCCCGTCGAAAAACTCCTCCATCTTCGTTCGCATGGCAGCGTCCGGAAGCCGCCCCATGGCCGCCCCCATGTTGTCCTTTGCGTAGTGAGGCTTGGCGGTGCCTGGAATGACACACGTGACCGCCGGGTGCCCCAGAATGTACTTGAGGAAGAACTGCGCCCAGCTCTCGCAGTCGAACTCCGCGGTCCACTCCGGGAGCGGCCGATCGCCGACCGCGCTGAACAGGCGCCCCCGCCCGAACGGCACGTTGCCCAGGACGGCCATCCCGCGATCGGCGGCGAGAGGCAGGATCTCGTCCGCCGCATCGCGCGAGGACAGCGAGTAGTTGACCTGGATGAAGTCCAGCTCCTCGCGGCGCATCACGTCGACGAACTGCTCGTACTGCCGTCCGGAAGAGGTGGTGATCCCGACATACCGGATCGTGCCGGCGTCCTTCATCTCCCGGAGGGTCGCGAGCTGAGTCTCGGTGTCCACCAGGTTGTGCACCTGCAGGAGCTCGAACCGGTCTGTCCGTAGGCGCTCGAAGGAGCGGGCGATCTCGGCCTGGCCGGCTTCCCGGCCTTCCTTCCGCACCTTCGTCGCGAAGAACAGATCATCCCGGTATCCGAGCTCGGACACCAGGTCGCCCACGACGTCCTCCGCATTGCCGTAGGAGGGGGCCGTATCGATCAGGATACCGCCAAGCTCCCGGAACACCGACAGGGTCTCACGGAGCGGGTCCGTCTCGGCTGCCGACGCGCCGACGTCGTACCTTCGGGAGGTCCCGATCCCCACGACCGGGATCTTCTCCCCGGTAGATGGGATCGGACGAACGATGAGGGGCTCTGGCGGGCGGTGCCTGTCACGCCCGAACCCCGGCCGCACACCGAGGGCCACGGCGGCCGAAGCGCCAGCTCCGATCTTGAGAACGTCACGTCGTGAGAGAGTCATTCTTTGCTCCTTCGGATGCGGTCACGAGGGCTTCCTGGCGCCGCCCGAGCTGGAGGCCGACCAGTGCCCAGAGACCTGCGACTGGCGCCGCGACGAGCGCGATCGCCCCGACCGTCAGGCCGAGCGCCGCCAGGCCGGCGTATATCCATCCGTTGATCAGATCTCCGCCACGGTACACCGCGGCATCGATGAAGGCCTTCGATTTGTACTTCTCCTCGCGGTCGACCACGGTAAACAGCACCTCGCGCGTCGGCTTGGCGACCGCATAACGCAGCGACCGGTACAGGATCTGGACCACCACCAGCACGGCGAGGGTCGGGAAAATCCCGAGCGCGACGAAGCCGGCCATCGAGATGATCGGCACGAGCGCCAGGCTCCACCCCATCCCGAAGCGGCGGATGACGTGCGCCACGATGAAGCCCTGGCCTACCAGCGTGATCACGTTCACCGCGAGGTCGATCTTGGCGAACAGTGCGGTGCGGACGGCCCGATCGCTGATCGCGTCATAGATCAGGTGCGCCTGCTGGAAATACAGGACCGTCGAGGCGAACGTCATGAGGAAGATGAACAGGGCGATTCGCGCCAGGTACGGTGAACTGAATACGACCTTGATTCCGCTCCATACGCTGCCCGACACCGGGGCATCCTCACGGCGCAGCGAGCTCCCGGCCCGGTCTGAGCGGCGCTGCAGCTGCCGGGCTGCCTGGGCCGCCATCTCCAGCGGAACGCAGGCGACCAGCAGAAGCGAAAATGCCGGTAACACATCGACCAGGCCGGCGGTCACGGTCGAACCGATGATCGCGCCCAGCGAACCGCCGACCGCGATCGGGCCGAACAACCGCTTTCCCTGCTCGCTCGTGAACAGGTCGGCCATGAAGCCCCAGAACACGGTGACCACGAACAGGGCGAATACGCTGGCCCACACGTAGAACACCCGATCGATCCAGGGACGGGCGCCGAGCGGGAGCGAGACGAGCGCGGCGTAGAACGCGACCAGGTTCGCGATGAAGAACCGGTTCACCCACGGCACGAACACCCCGCGCGGCCAGCGGGCGACGACCCATGAGTAGGCGGGCACCGCGACGAGCATCACGAGAAACACCACCGTCCACAGGACCTGCAGGTTGCCCCGGTCGGCGGAGCTGATCTCGTCGCGGACGGGCCGCAGGATGTAGTAGGCGAGGAAGATGCAGAAGCCGTAGACGAGCGCCCACCCGAGGGCACCGACCTCTTCCCGTCGGACAGTGGTCAAGCGTTCCAGGAGCTTGTTCATGGCCGGCAATTGACTCCGCTTCTCGTCTGGCTGTCAAACGCACATGCCTCGCACGGGGTGCGAGGATCGAACGGTTGATGCAAATTGTGAGATCGCCGGCCCAAGGGTCGCCGCACTTACCAATGTCCGAGGCAGCATGAGCGTCAGCCTGGTACCGGAGGCCGAACGCGATTCACGAGGTGCTCGTGGCGCCCTCGTCGTAGTGGTCGCGATCCACCTGATCCTCCTCCTCCTGATGCTGCGCGACTACTTCGCGGACAACGACCTCGGGTATCACATCTCCCTGGCCCGCCAGTACGCCGAGAACGGCGCGTACTGGTGGGACTACCTGAACTGGGCCCCCACCGGAAGGCCCAATCTGCAGGGGCCGGCCCTGCACTACGCCATCGGGCTGCTCGGGCGCCTGATGGGCGGCGACGGCTGGGACTACGTTCACGCGTTCTCGATCCTGGCCGTGGCCCAATGGGCAGCGGCAGTCTACACGGCCGCGTTCTTCGCCCGCCGGTTCGGTGGCGACCGGGCCGCCCTGTTCGC
>CAZRRU010000109.1:0-13087 GCA_964602635.1 uncultured Gemmatimonadota bacterium
GTAAAGCCTATTCCACCTGACCCGCCGCCCGCCTCACGACCGCAACGGCGAAGGGCGCTCCGGCAACGGAGTGCCCTTTTCTTTGAAGATGGGTCAGTCGGCGGGGCGTGCCGTGGCCCTGCCGCCGGGTCCTGCTCGACGACCTCTGGTCCAGGATCCCCACACCCGGATCAGCAGTAAGGCCAGGATGACCGAGAGGAACACCAGCGGCTCCCGCGCATCGGCCTTCACCTTCCACAGGAAGTGCACGCCGGCGGCCAGCGCAGCCACGTAGACCAGCCGGTGCAGGCGCTGCCAGTTCCGCTTGAGGCGTCGTATCGAAGCGCGCGTGGAAGTGGCCGCCAGGGCCAGGAGCATGAGCCACGCAGCGAATCCGACCGTTATGAAGGGTCGTTCCGTGATGTCTTCCAGGATGTACGTCCATCCGAAGAACTGGTCGAGAACGAGGTACGTCAGGAAGTGAAGCGTGGCGTAGAAGAACGCGAACAACCCCAGGAGGCGGCGATACCGTACGAAGTTCAAGCGGCCGGTCAGCCGGCGCACCGGCGTGATCGCAAGCGTGCCAGTGAGCAGAAACAGGGCCCACCAGCCCGTGCGGTGCGTGATGGTTTCGATCGGGTTGGCCCCGAGGCCATCCGTGAGGGCCGAGAAGCCGAGCCAGGCGGCCGGGGAGAGGCAGAGGGTCCAGATCACCGCCTTGAGGGCGATCCTGCGTCGGCGGGCCGCGGCGGCACTCACTGTCAGTAGATTTCCCTGGAACGCCGTCGATCGTTCAGAACCAGCGCGCGAGATCCAGTCCCGCGTACATGTCCGCCACTTGCTCGCCGTAGCCGTTGAACATTAGGGTCGGCCGGCGTCGAAACTCGCCGAGGCGACGCTCGCGGCCCTGGCTCCAGCGGGGATGATCGACTTCCGGGTTCACGTTCGCGTAGAATCCGTATTCCCGCGGAGCCGATACTGCCCAGCTGGTGGCGGGCATGTCCTTGACGAACCGGATCTTCACGATCGACTTGATGCTCTTGAAGCCGTACTTCCACGGCACGACCAGGCGAAGCGGAGCTCCGTTCTGATTGGGCAGGTCACTGCCGTATACGCCGGTTGCGAGCAGCGTGAGCGGATTGAGAGCCTCGTCCATCCGCAGTCCCTCGACGTAGGGCCAGTCCAGCACCCGCCGCCGCTGGCCGGGCATCTGCTCCCGATCCAGCAGGGTCGTGAATTCCACGTACTTCGCCTTGCTCGTGGGCTCGAGGCGGCGGATCACGTCCGCCAGTGGGATTCCAGTCCACGGGATGACCATCGACCACGCCTCGACACAGCGAAGCCGGTAGATGCGATCTTCGGCCGTGTGCGGGGCGAGGAGATCGTCCAGATCGTATTCCGCCGGCCGGGCTACCTCGCCCTCCACCGCGACCGTCCAGGGACGGGTCACGAGCGTGTGAGCGTTGCGGGCCGGGTCTTCCTTGCCGGTGCCGAACTCGTAGAAGTTGTTGTAGCCGGTAACGTCGTCGTACGGAGTCAGGGACTCGTCGAGCTCGGATCGGACGCCGGTCCAGTCCCTCTCCTGCGGAATCGATGCCGAACCGGACGCCGAACCGTCACCTCCGGCCGGCGCGGGCCGAGCTTCCATGCGCTGGGGCTCGTCACACGCGCTGAGCAGCCCCGGCACGAGCGCCGCGGCGGCAGCTGCTTTTGCCGAACGGCCGATGAAATGACGGCGGTTCATGTACACGCGGTACGGCGTGATCTCGGAAGGCCGAATATCGTCCAATTTGCGAATCAGCATTCTGTCTCCGGTCCATGCTCATCTGTTCATGTCCGGTACGTGAAACAAAGTTCGGCGAGGAAAGATCCCGGAGTCAGGGGGCCGTCAGAGTGACGGAAATGTTGTACGAACCAGAGCCACATGCGTATGTTCGCCCTACCTGCGCACACGCCCACGGAGAAGGACCCATGGATGCCCACTGGAAGATTGAGCGCTACGCCGTCTACGTTCGGTCACCGTCGCTCGGCAGCGGAGGCAACGCGGTCCCCCACATCATCCTTCTTCTGGGGCCGGAGCAGGATCAGCGGGCATACCTGTACTTCCTGAACAACATGCAGCAGAAGCCGGCCAACAGGTACACGGGCGCCTACTGGGCGAGCTACTTCAATCGAAGCCAATACTCGGATATCCTCGACCTGCTGCGTAACGAGATGCCCGTGTACTATCACCACAACGATGCAATCGGGCACGCGCAGCTTCAGACGGCGCTCGAGACTGCTGGCGTGGGCGACGAGGATTACGCGTCGCCGCACGAGTGAGCTGCATTACAGCCGGTGATGGAGACATCGAGCACGGAGGCAGCCGAACGGTCTGGGTCCCGAAGGCGTAGCGACCCTAGTAGAGCGCGTCCCCCACCTGGTCTCAGCGGAGACACGGTCCCCCGTATCAGGTCGCAGCGGAACAAGCGCCGCTGCTTGCCTTGCGTGCGGCGTGGGACCAACCGAATTTATGGTACCGTTCTGGGGACAGGTCATGATCATGGTTGTTATTGCATGTAGTCGCGCTGGTTTACGGCGAACACCGCCGGCCAGTTTCAGTCCGGAAGCCACATCGTGGCGCTGACACGTCGCCGATTCCTCTCCTACGCCATGGGCACCACGGTTGGGGCCGCGGTGCTTGCTTGGCTGGCTGGGGCTCCGCGAGTCGCTTGGCGCTGGCTGACTAGTGCCGGTGAGCTGGGTGGTACGGTACCGGGAACCCTGAACGGGGACACCGAAGACGCCCTCGTGGCATTTGCAGCAACACTACTGGACAGGCGCATAGAACTCTCACACTACCAGCGGTTTTTTCGGTGGCGGGCCGAGAATCTGCCGGGTCATGTTCAGTTCTACGAGCGAGTGGGGAGACTCCTCGACGCGGCAGCGAAGGATGAGGCCGGAGCGAAGTTCGTCGATTCGTCAGAGGATGTCCGGGTGGCCGTCCTGCACAGGGTGCTCGCTGTCAGGCAGAGTAGAGGCGATAAGCTGAGGGCCGCGCTCACGGATCGGACCTGGCTACGGCTCGATCGCCACCTGATCAGACCGCTTCTCGGGCTCTTCATGCTGACCGATGCTTGGATTTTGATAGGTTATCCATCGTGGCCAGGGATGGCGCGAGGGCTGGAAGCATACACACGGCCGGTCGGCGGGTGACGATGCCAAGTCCCAGGGTAGCGATCGTCGGCGCTGGGATCACCGCGAGCACGCTGGCTCACCTGCTAACCCGAGGCGGTTGCGAAGTCACGATATTCGAGAAGGGGCCGGAGTACCCCTATCCGCATACGGAACCGTATCTGGAAGAAGTCCAGTTCCTGTACGCCAATCCACGGTACCGGCTGCCGGCCGACCTCGACCGTATCACCGTTTCGGGGGACTACAGGTACAGCCGCCTGGAGGCCGAGCGCCCCATGCTGGTGGGAGGTGCTGCGACGCGTTGGAACGCTATCACTCTGAGGATGAATCCGACCGATTTCAAAACTGCGAGCCTGTTCGGCTATGGTCGGGATTGGCCCGTCGGATACCAGGATCTTGAACCGTACTACTGTCGGGCGGAGCATCTCCTCGGTGTGTCCGGCACGAACGACGACAATCCTTCTGCGCCACCGCGCTCGAAACCGTTCCCGCTTCCGGCGTTCGAGCTCAGCTACGATGACAAATTGCTCGGGCAGCGCCTGCACGAAGACGGAGTGGTTCTACACACGACGCCTCAGGCTCGGACACGACAGGCGTACGACGGCCGACCCGATTGCCTGAACATAGGCCTATGCGAGTTGTGCCCGATTGGCTCGCGGTACTCCCCGAATCACCATCTGAAGGCGGCGGTAGCGACGGGTTTGTGTTCCATCGTTTCGAACGTGTCGGTGAGACGCCTGGAGCTGGCATCCGCCGGCCGTGTCTCGGCACTGGTTTACCGCGAGAACGACTCGGCGGTGGATCGTGAATTCAGCGCGGATGTCTACATAGTGGCCTGCGGCGCGATCGAATCCGCACGTCTTCTTCTGCTCTCCTCGAGTTCGCGCGCTCCGGATGGACTCGGCAATTCGGGTGGACATGTTGGTCGGAATCTGACGTTCCACCATCTCTGGAGCTCAGAGCTCGCTTACGGAGAGCAACTGTTTCCAGCGCGTGTGGGACCTCTCACGGGTCAGGTCCAACAATTCGCAAACCCTCCTGCGAGGGGGAACCACGGTGGCATAAAGATCGAATTTTCATCTAGTTACAGCTACAGACTCCTCTACCGGACCTCCCAGGTGGTCGAAGGAGGGGGAAGACGATTGAAGACTGGGGCTGACGTGATCGATGAGCTTGGTCCCATCGCGCGGCAGCGCGTTGTCATCTTCCACTCGGAATCTGACGCGTCACCCCAGAAGCAAGTCACCCTATCGCCGAAGCGGGATCGGTTCGGTGATCCATTTGCCCACGTTCAGTACAAGTCATCTGCCTTCGATCAGGCAACCCACGAGTACGCGGTGGATCTACTCCACCGATTCGCGACGGCCACCGGGGGCGATCCCCTCCGTATTCCGCCGTTGGAGGAATACAACTCTGGCGCTCATCATATGAGCACTTGCCGGATGGGAGATGGTCCCGATGACAGTGTTGTGGACACCTTCGGCCAGGTACACGGTGTGCGGAATCTGTTCGTCCTGGGGGCCAGCAACTTCCCCGGCACCTCGGGCGCAGTGAATCCGGCGCTCACACATGTAGCTCTGTCGTTGCGATCCGGCGATCGAATCATGGAGCTGGTGGGCTAGCCCGACACCCGGGCGTTCTCCTCGACACCGGGCGACCTCTATCAAAGCGAAGCACCCGGCCTTCAACGAGACAATAGACTGAGCGCGCTACGCACGGAACAGCGGACAAAATCGAAGGAGGTTGTTACCGCTATCGACACCACGAAACCGTCGCAAAGAAGAGCCCCGGCGCAAGTTACGTCGGGGCTTTCACTTATCTAGTGGCAGGGGCGGGATTTGAAGTCGAGCAAGGCGAGACATTGAGCACGCGAAGCGTGCGAGCTACCCGCGACCTCGATGACCTGAGGACTCTGCTAAGAAAGGAGTGGCAGGGGCGGGATTTGAACCCGCGACCTAGGGCTTATGAGTCCCCCGCTCTGACCAGGCTGAGCTACCCTGCCAAAAACACCGCGGCCGGAGAAACTCTCCGGCCAATCGTGCATCGCCTCGCGGCAGTAGCGGGGGCAGGATTCGAACCTGCGACCTTCGGGTTATGAGCCCGACGAGCTACCAGACTGCTCCACCCCGCGACGGGTCGCCAAAGTAGAATTACACGGCGGGGTCGTCAAGGTTCGCTGTCCTTACCGGTCACCGCTTTCCAGCCTATTCCTCCGCATCAGCTGAAGCGGTGTCTCCGTCGACCGGGTGGAACTGAAACACGACCTCGCCGTCACGGATGAGGCCGTGCTCCTCCCGCGCAGCCCGCTCGATCGCCAGGGGGTCGGATTCCAGGCTATCGCCCCGCTGAGCGAGAGAGTCGGTGCGCACGATCAGCGAGTCGAGCCGGTCCACCAGATCCTCCCGATCGGCCTGCATGCGGCGCATGTCGAACACGCTGTACACGCCGCCGAACAGCGCGTAGTAGCCTGCGAGCAGCAGCAGCCCGGCAACCAGGCCGCGGAGGCCCCACCGACGGACGCGCTCAGACATACAGTGATGACCCGGGATAGGTGGCCGACGCTCCGAGTTCCTCCTCGATGCGCAGGAGCCGGTTGTACTTGGCTACCCGTTCGGACCGGCAAGCGGATCCCGTCTTGATCTGACCAGCCGACGTGGCCACGGCGAGGTCCGAGATGAACGTGTCCGCGGTCTCGCCCGAGCGGTGTGAGATCACCGAAGTGTACCCGGCCTCACGGCCCATCCGGATCGCATCGAGAGTCTCGGTCACCGTGCCGATCTGGTTGAGCTTGATGAGGATCGAGTTCGCCACCCCCATCTCGATTCCTCGGCGCAAACGATCGACGTTGGTGACGAACAGGTCGTCTCCGACGATCTGAACGCGAGCGCCGAGCTGCTCGGTCATCCGACGCCAGCCCTCCCAATCGTCTTCGCCCAGGCCGTCCTCGATCGAAACGATCGGATACTGGTCGAGCCACCCGGCGTACATGTCCACCATCTCGGCGGGCGAGAGCGCGACCTGCTGACCCGACCCCTCGAACACGTAGGAGCCGCTGGCCGGATCGAACAACTCCGTCGCCGCTGCATCCAGGGATACCGCCACGTCGACGCCCGGCTCGTAGCCCGCGTCCCGAATCGCCTCGATGACGACATCCAGGGCCTCCGAGTCCGACCCCAGGTTGGGGGCAACGCCTCCCTCGTCCCCCACGGCCGTGTTGTGTCCCTCGGCGCTCAGCCGCTTCTTCAGGGCGTGGAACACCTCCGCGCCTGCGCGCAGCGCCTCGGCGAACGTCGGTGCGCCGACCGGAACGACCATGAACTCCTGGATGTCCACGCTGTTGTCCGCGTGCGCCCCGCCGTTCAGGATGTTCATCATCGGGACGGGGAGAGTGCCAACGTCGTCGCCCCCGAGGTGGCGGTACAGGGGAATGTCCAGGTGGGCCGCTGCGGCCCGAGCGGCGGCCATGGAAACCGACAGAATGGCGTTGGCCCCGAGTCGGCCCTTGTTGGCCGTACCGTCCAAATCGATCAAGCTCCGGTCGATCCCGGCCTGATCGGTGGCGTCCTGCCCGTCCAGCGCGTTTCGAATCTCGCCGTTCACATGGCTGACTGCGTGCAGGACTCCCTTCCCACCGTAGCGGGAGGAGTCTCCATCCCTCAGCTCGACGGCCTCATGCTGGCCCGTGGAGGCGCCGCTGGGCACGGCGGCGCGTCCCAAGGCTCCACTCTCGAGGGTGACATCCGCTTCCACCGTCGGATTTCCGCGCGAATCGAGGATCTCCCTCGCCGAAATATCGCTGATTCTGGGCATAGTCTCTTTTCCGATGTGATCCCGGGGTGTCGAATCCCCTGCGTAGGTCTCAAATTGGTTGGACTCGTAATGACAGACAATACCGCGGTCGACACCGTTGTCGATCGCATCTCACGGGAAGGTGGCCATGATAAGGAAGCTCCTCCAGCAGGCCGGTACGATCGGCGCGGGTGTCGCGGTCATGGTGGTCATACTGCTATTCCTGTTCGGGTTCAACCGGGTGGACGAGTACGAGGTGGGAGTGCGGCGCAATCCGGTCACCGGGGCCGTGAGCCCGACCCCGTACCGACAGGGTCTGTATCACGCCATTCTGAGGTCCTGGACCAATTACTCGACCCGAGAGATCCAGTACCCGAGAGAGGGCGCGGCCGAGCGCCTGACCGCTCTCTCCTCCGACCAGCTCCAGATCGGTGTCGACGCCGCCTACCGGTATCGGATCAATCCGGACTCGGTGGTCAATCTGTACCTGACCGTAGGCAGTCCCGCGGACATTCACGCCTACGTCTACAACACCTACCGCTCGGCGGTCCGCGACGCGATCGCGGAGGTGGAGGCCTCGAACATTCTTTCCAGCGATCGGGCGACGATCGGAGACCGGATCGAGGAGCTCATGGACGTCGGCCTGACCCCCAAGGGGATCGTCGTCACGGACTTCTTCGTCCGCGAGATCGAGCCGCCCGAGACGATCCGGCAGGCGATCGAAAACAAGCTGGCCCGCGAGCAGCAGGTCCAGGCCGAGGCGTACGAAACGCAGGTCGTCGAGGAGCAGGCCAATCAGAAGCGTGCCGAGGCCGCCGGGATCAGGGACGCGCAGGAGATCATCGCCACCAGCCTCACCGGAGTGCAGGGTCAGCGTTACCTGTACTGGCGGTACCTGGAGGTTCTGGGAGAGGTCGGCAGTGGATCCAACAACCTGGTGATCGCCCCCACCGAGGGCGGGGTCCCCATCTTCTTCACTCCCGACAACCAGTAAATCACCCGGAGGAGGCGGGGACTCTCCCCGCCTCCAGCATCCCGGAGATCTCCCGGCGGACGGATCCGAGGACCTCGTCCCTGTCCTCAGCCGTCTTACCTTCCGTGGGCATCGGCGCACCCAGCGAGAGGTCCATCCGCCCGGCCCGGATCCGCCCCCGCGTCGACACCCGGTAGCCGCCGTCCACGGCGAGCGGAACGATCGGGACCTGCGTTCCGATCGCGAGGGCGAACGTTCCCCTCTTGAACTCCCGCAGTGACCCCGTGGGCGAGCGCGTCCCCTCGGGAAACAAACCGAGCGACAGCCGGTCGCGCTTCATGCGCTCTCCGGCCACGCGCATGGCCTCGCTGGCTCCGCGACGGTCCTTGCGATCGATGAACACGTGCCCGGCAGCCCGCATGGCGAGAGCGAAGATCGGAATCCGCCCCAGTTCCTTCTTGGCGACGAAGCGCACCGAAGCCGGTACGCAGGCGAGGATGGCGAAGATGTCGAAGATGGACTGGTGGTTTGCGACGAAGATCTGGGGCGAGGTGTGGCTCACGTTCTCCAGGCCCCTGACATGGGTGCGCACCCCCGCCGCCCACAGCTCCGTGCGGCCCCAGTTGCGATGAACCCAGTCGTGCAGACTCGCCGGCGCGCGTATCAGTCCGCCGACGATGGATACGGTCGAAAAGAAGGCGGTCGCCGGCACGGTCACGATCCAGAACCATGCCGTCCTGATCACACCGTCTCCTCTCCAGCGAAGTGATCGAAGCCGGAGGCCGGTGCTTCCAGGACTTCTCCCCGTGCCCCGACCCACTCGACTCCCGATCCTGCCTCAACCGTTCCGATCCGCGTGAGCTCCACGCCGAGCTCGCCCGCCAGCTTCCGAACCGCACCGACTTCCATCCCGGGGGCCACCGCGGCGAGGAGCTCGTAGTCCTCTCCACCACCTGTTGCGACGGCGAGCGCTACCTCGGCTTGGGCCCAGCTTTCCAGCGCCGCGTGCAGTGGCACCCGCTCCGCCTCCAGGACCATACGAACGCCGGAAGCGGCCGCCATATGCGCCGCGTCCGCAGCCAAGCCGTCCGATAGATCGATCATGGCGTGAACGTCGACTGCCGCGCACAGACCGCGCGCTTCTCGAGTGCGAGGACGAGGACACTCGAACGCCCGGCGGACCGCCGGATCGGGCTCCAGACCTCCGGACCACGCCCTCGCGGCCAGGGCCGCCCCTCCCAGGCGCCCGGTGACCCACAAATCGTCTCCCGGCACAGCGCCTGCTCTCTCGACGGGATTATCGGCCGCCCCCACGACCGTGACGTCGATCATGGCCGGGCCGGGCGACCGGGACAGGTCTCCCCCCAGCAGTGCCGCCTCCTGTTCGCGGAGGCAGGCGCCCATGCCTCCGGCCATCTCGTCCAGGGTCCTGGCGTCCAGCTCCGGTGGGACCGCCAGGGAAACGAGCACGCCGACGGGCCTGGCGGCCATCGCCGCGAGGTCACTGAGCGCCGCAGCGACCGCGCGGAATCCTATCGCTTCCCAGCTGAGCCACTCGCGGCGGAAATGAACTCCCTCCACGGACAGGTCAGTGCTGACGACCATGAACTCCGAGCCACTCAGCGAGAGGATCGCCGCGTCGTCACCCGGACCGAGCGCCACCTCTCGAGCCAGCGGTGCGTTCACGGCCTGCACGAGAGAGCGAATCCGCTGAAACTCAGGGCTCTCCCGCATCGCTCCCAACCGCGACCCACCGCCCGCGCGAGCGCTCAATGCCGGACCTCCAGGCGAATGGCTCCCGCGGGCAGGGCCACCCACGCCTCACTGGCGGACACGATCGAGATGTCCGATATCCCCGTCTCTCCTCGAGGCCCCGGGGGAAGGTCCGCTCCGAACGAGTAGTGCCCGAGCGCACCGCCGGCTACCTCAACCACGGTAAGCTCGGCCGCCGAGCCGACCCACAGCACTCCATCCCGTATCGCCAGTGCCGACACGACCGCCCGGGCCCGTCCCACCGATTCCAGTCGGGCCCACGGAACTTCGCTTCCCCGCTTCCACCACACCTCCCGCTCGATGCCGGCGTACACCGTGTCACCGGACGCGGTCAGTGCGCCGACGGGCGACCGAAGTGCGGCTGGCCCGCTCGCTCGGCCCGGCGACACCGTCTGGCCGATCGAGTCGGGCACCAGCATGGAGTAGAGGCCGTACGAGGTGCCGATCCACACGCGTCGGTCCGCTTCGACGACCGAACCGACGGCGACGGACGGCATGACGGCCAGGTCGAACCCTCCTCCAGCCGCCCTCACCCGCAGGAGACCGCGGACCGTGCCGACCCAAATCGCTTCGGCCGCCGGACCCGACGCTGCAGCCAGGCTGAGGACAGGAAGGAACGAGAGGTCCACGTCCAGCTTCCGACGCCATTCCGACTGCCCGTCCTTGATCCAGTGCAGTCCCGACTCTCCGCCCGCCCACGTGCCTCCCGGTGCCCGGAGCATGTCGTTGACCATGTCAGGAACGGTGCGGGCCGAGTCGGCCCGCCACACGCGCCACTGCTGAAGGTCGGGCGTCGACGTGGCGACTCCGTAGCGGCCCTCCAGGTCTCGTTCGGGGGCGAACCAAACGGCGTCTTCGGTCGCGACGACCGACGCCATCCCGACGCCCGCCGGACCGATGGCGTTGCGGGCCACGGAGCGTCCGATGGCATCGTACCGCAGGAGGAATGAACCCGCCGTAGCCAGCCACCAGCCGTAAGCATCCCGCGCGGGCGTGATATCCAAGATGCGCACGCGCTGGCCGCTCCAGGGCCGGGCTGCTTGCTCCGCTCCATCCAGGAAAAACGGATCGCGCAGCGCCTCGTCTCGATCCCTGAGATCGGATCGGGAATCGATCGCCCTGCGAACGGCCGCCGGATCAGCCCTCCGGAGGTCGCGGCTGAACGTGTCGACTCTCCACCACTCCGCACCGACCCGCACGAACAACTCCGACCGGGAGGATTCGGCCGGCACGAGGCCGGTCACACCCCGCCCCACGCGTATGCGGTCGCGGAACCGCCGGCTGAACGGATCGAACTGGACGAGGTCACCCGCAGCGGCAAGCCACAAGGTTCGGTCGCGGTGATCGTAGGCCATCGCTGTAGGTGCGACCGGGGGATAGCCGTCCTCGACGGTGATCGGAGGCTCGGAGCGCCCGCGTGCTTCGTCCAGCGCGATGAGGCCTCCGGCGGTGGCGGCGAACACCGTGGTGGGCGACCTGGCGAGCGCCGTGACGAAGCCGAAGTCTGTGATGAGAACCCGCTCATCCGGCCTCCAGCCGCCTGTCTGAGCAGCGAGGGGCGGAACGGCGACCAGCAGCCCGCCGAGCAGAATGAGGTGCACCGCGATCGAGTGGGACGGAGCCCTCACCCTCAGGCCCCGGAGACGAAGATCACGGGTCCGCGGGGAGCGCCCAACTCCGAGACCCGAGCCCGGGCAGCCGGGAGACGATCCGGGATATCGGACGCAAGATGCCCGGCGGGCTCCACCGACCGAGCGGCAGCGAGGCCCGTCAGGAGGAGCGCCGCCGCACCCGCGTCTGCGGCTGACATTCCTGCGGCCAGATACGCCCCTGTCAGCCCGGTGAGCACGTCCCCCGTGCCGCCCGAAGCGACTTCCGGTCCGCCGGTCGTGCTGACTCGCAGCGGCTGACCGTCCACGGCCACGCAGGAGGGCGACCCCTTCAGCAGCACGGCACAGCCGAGCTCGTGTGCCGCGGCCACGGCTGCCGCGGGCGGATCCTCGAGAATCTCGTCGAGAGACGCCGAGCCGAGTCTCGCCAGCTCACCGGGATGCGGCGTCACGATGTCTGCGGGGCCCAGGAGGCCGGCGAGCTCACCCATTCGCCCCGCGAACGCGCTCAGTCCGTCGGCATCGACTACGGCGGGCCGAGAGCCCCGGGTGCCCAGAACTTCCTCGACGATCTCACGCCGCTCACCCGACCTCCCCAGGCCGGGTCCGATGGCCAGCGCCCCCGCCCACTGCACCGCTTCGGCCCGTTCAGCCTCGTCGTCCCACGGAACGAAGATCGCCCCCGGACAGGCCCGCTGCAGGATCTCCCGGTTGGTTGAATCTCCGAGGACCTTGAGTATCCCTACCCCCCCCCGCAGGGCGGCACGAGCTCCAAGCACCGCGGCCCCCGCCATTCCCGACTCACCCGCGACGAGCGTCAGATAGCCCGCTCTGCCCTTGTGAGCGTTCCTCGGCCTGGCGATCAACGTGCGAGCCACCCATCGGCCGGTGATCGCCCGCGCGCCCATCGGCGACCCTGGCGGGGGAAAGCCGATCTCCACGCACTCGATTCTGCCGCAGTAGTCCCGGGCCGGATGACGGAGCAGACCCAGGTTGGGCCACCCCAGGCCGATCGTAAGAGAGGCACTGACGCAGGAACCGGGCACGGCTCCGGTCGAAAAGTCAGCGCCGCTCGGTCCGTCCACCGCCGCCACAGGCACCCCGAGACGGTTGAGATCCTCGATGAGGCAAGCCTGTGGCTCTCGAGGCGGCCCGGTAGCGCCGGTGCCCAGAATCCCGTCCAACACCACCGAGGCTCCGGCGCACGCATCGGGCAGATCGGAGGGCGACTCTAGGGGGATGTTCCACCCGACCAGGACGTCAGGATCGGGGGGAGCGCCGGAAGCCAGAATCGCCCTGACTTCGCGGCCCCATGCGCGCAAGGTGCGCAGGGCGACGAGGGCGTCCGCCCCGTTGTGGCCTCTGCCGGCGATCGCCACCACCCTTCCCTCGGGCCAATGCGCCTGGATCCGCCGGGCGACCTCGCGACCCGCCGTCTCGATGAGGGTGCGCTCCGTGGTGGCACCGCTGGCCACGGCTTCTCGATCGAGAGCGCCCATCTCGCCGGCAGTCGGCAACCAGACAGTCTCGGCTCCGTACGCCCAGGCTTCTCGTTCGGTGGGCACGGCTGTATCTCGCTCGTCAGGCATCGGCTCCCGTCCTCATCGCCCCGGCACGCCTTCCACAGCGTCCCGAAGCGCTACACCATCACTTCAAGGACTGGCTGATGCTCCGCCCGAAGCTGATCTCGCCGTTGTCGATCCGGATGTTGTAGCCGCACTCCGGGTTCGAGCATACCCAGGCCTTGAACCGGATCGGCGCTCCGTCCCGACCGTAGTCGGATAGTGGC
>CAZRRU010000110.1:0-3553 GCA_964602635.1 uncultured Gemmatimonadota bacterium
CGCGTCGGATGTCACCTCGGCCGCATTGCCCTGAGGATCGTACTCGGCGCGGGCGTACTCGGCGGCGAACATCCACCCGCGATAGCGCAGGCCCGCGTCGGCGCTCCACACGAACCGGCTGCCGGTGAACTCGGCGTAGCCGGGAATCCCGGCTCCCGTGCCTTCTTCATCCCCCACCGGCCGGCTCACCGGAAGGACCGGATTCGCGCTGTCGCTCGCCACCACCAGGTCGATCCCCAACTCGTACACGAAGTCCTCGAAGAACTCCACGGCGCCCACGGAGTTGTAGTCCAACCGACCCGCAAATAGGAACCGCCGGTCGTCGTTTCCGAAGGTGGCTCCCTCGCCGTTGTACAGGCCGCCCCAGTACCTCAGTCGCTCCTCCAGGGCCACGCCGCGGAGCGCCGCCCCGACCTGCCGGCCAGGCGTCAGCGCCAGTGAGCCCTGCGACCTTGTCACGAACGGAATCGCGTCTTTCGACTCCATGGCCTCCCGTCCGAATCCCGACATCAGCAGGCCCGCATCGAGCCGCAGCATCTCCTGGCTGAGCGGCACCGACAGGCGCACGTCGAGAAGACGTAGCGCGTCGGCCTCGAACTGGTACTCGGCCCTGAGGGCGTAGTCGAAGACGATTCCGACCTTGCCCGAGACCCCGAGGCGAGCGTCGTAGATCTCGAAACCGCTCACCCCATCGTAGCGGGACGACTCGATTCGGAGCCCCGTGCGCAGAAGACCGTCGACTTCGAGCTCCGGAAGCTCCTGCGCCGCCGCCCGGGTCCCCCCCGCACCGAACAGAATCACCGCGCCGAGCAGGCGTAGCAGGTTCATGCGTACTCGATGTGACATCATCTATGGGCCGTCCCTGTTGATTCAGTCGTCATTGATTCCAGTCGTCCCGCGCCTCGCTCGCCTCGACAGCGGCCAGGTCCGGAAACAGCCGCTTCCATCCGCCGAGTCCCACCGCGGCGTTGATCCAGAAGTGCGCCACGATGGAGGGAAACAGGCTTCCCGTCCAGATCACCGGAACGGCGAGCAGGGCTCCCAAGAGCGTCGCCCGCAACATGCCGATGGTCCTCTGGTACCCGTGGGCGACTCCAAAGGATACGCTCGTGAGGGTCGCGGCGATCCACACGCCCCCTAACGAGTCCGCGAACACGTGGTACATGAAGCCGCGGTACAGGTATTCCTCACCCACGGCTGCCACCGCCGCGACGAGCAGAAACGCCCGCTTCTCGGCGCTCGTACGTGGCATGAGCACGAACGAAAGCCGGCTCTCCGGAAGCTTGAGGACCTGGCCTGCCCGCACCACGAGCCATACGGTGGCCAGACCGGCGACTGCCGCGCCGATCGCCCACACGAACGCGAGTCCGGCAGTCTCCACCTTCCAGCCGACCGCGTCCGGGGAAATGCCCTGCCACGCAGAGATTCCGAACGTGACGGCGGCCAGCACCCCGATCGATACGGCGGCGGAGAAGTAGACGGCCGAGCGTGCCTTCGTCACTTCCGCCACGTGTTCTTCTCGCAGGCCGGTTCGGAACGCCAGCAGTGGCAGGCCGATCGCCAGAGCGATCGCGTATCCCAGGGCGAGTGGTGTGAAGGTCAAGACCGGTCTTTCTCCGCACGGGTCGAGGCGGCGGAAGTCACCACCCGGGGCATACGATACGCCGGCCACGTGTCGCGGGAAACGGTGCCCGGATTGACACCGGGCCTCGCGAACCTGACGTTCCACACCCGAGTTCCGACCCCCACCCAGGGGCCCTGGTCATATGCACGTCGATATCGCCGTAGCCCAGTTTCGCCCCGTCAAGGGAGACCCGGCAGCCAGCCTGGACCGGATCGAGGCTTCGTTCGCCCGGATTCTGGAGCGGGATAGCGCACCGGACGTCCTTTTGTATCCGGAGACGGCGCTCACGGGCTACTTCCTGGAAGGCGGCGTTCGCGAGCACGCGGTCCCCGCGATGCATCTCGCTTCGGACCTGGCCGAGCGCTACGCGCGGGCTGGCGGTGGCGGGCGCCCCCTCGACGTCGTGCTCGGGTTCTACGAGGTGTGGGGGCATCGTCTGTACAACTCGGCAATGTACGTCGAGCTGGGTACCGACGAGCCTCGGATCGTCCACGTGCACCGCAAGGTGTTCCTGCCGACCTACGGGGTGTTCCAGGAAGAGCGCTTCGTCGAGGCGGGGCACGCCGTGCGCGCGTTCGATACCCGGTGGGGCCGGGCGGCGATGCTGATCTGCGAGGATCTCTTTCACTCGATCTCCGCCACGCTCGCGGCCCTCGACGGCGCGCAGCTTCTCCTGGTTCCCAGCGCGTCTCCCGCCCGCGGCGCGGAGCCGGGCAGCGGTATTCCCTCCAACCTCGCCAGGTGGCATCGACTGGCACAGGGGGCGGCGGAAGAGCATGGAGTGGGAGTGGCCGTGGCACAACTCACCGGCTTCGAGGGTGGAAAAGGCTTCGCCGGCGGTTCGGTGGTGTTCGGCCCGCGCGGGCAGCTTCTCGCGGAGGGGCCGTTGTGGGACGAGGCGGTCATCGGCGCCGGACTGGATCTCGAGGAGCTGACGGCCGCGCGCACGGACCAGCCGCTGCTGGCGGACCTGGAGCGGGCCCTGCCACGGCTACTTCAGAGCCGTCACCTTCCGCCGAGCGAGGAAGGAAACCAGGGGATCCGAGCGGACGCGACCGCCGGCTCCGATGCTGACGGCGAGGGTGATTGGGCCGGACGGCCGCCGCGCGCGGGAATGTCCGCGGCCAGGGATCCTTCCCTGCTGGCGATCGACCCCGACCTCGTGACCGAGTGGCTGGTGCGGTTTCTCCGTGACGAAATGCTGGAGCGCCGCGGGTTCGAGCACGCCGTGATCGGCCTGTCGGGCGGCGTGGACTCGGCTCTCACTGCGGCCCTGTGCGCCCGGGCCCTGGGGCCCGAGAACGTGATGGGATTTCTGCTCCCGTACCGGACGTCGAGCCCCCAGAGCGCCGCGCACGCGATGCTGGTAGCCGACAGCCTGGGAATCGGGACGCGGACCGTGGACATCAGTTCAGCGGTGGACGGGTACCTGGAGCAGCACGAACCGGACGCCGACCCCACCAGGCGCGGCAATGTGATGGCCCGCATGCGGATGATCGTGTTGTTCGACCAGTCCGCCAGCCTGCGCGCCCTTCCCATCGGCACCGGGAACAAGTCGGAGCGCCTGCTCGGCTACTTCACGTGGCACGCCGACGATTCCCCGCCGATCAACCCCTTGGGCGATTTGTTCAAGACGCAGGTGTGGACGCTGGCCCGGCACCTCGACCTGCCACCGGAAGTCGTCGATAAGCCGGCCACCGCGGACCTGATCCACGGACAGACCGACGAGGACGATCTCGGCGTCTCCTACCCCGAGGCAGACCTGATCCTCCATCACCTGCTCAGTGGCCGTTCGCCGGTGTGGCTGGCCGAGGCCGGGTTCGAGACGGCCAAAGTCGACATCGTGCTGCGTCGCCTGGAGGGCACGCACTGGAAACGGAACCTCCCGACCGTGGCCATGCTGTCCGGCACGACGATCGGAGAATGGTA
>CAZRRU010000111.1:0-34068 GCA_964602635.1 uncultured Gemmatimonadota bacterium
GATGTGAGGGCCATATCCGTGGGCCGTCATGAGGACGATCTCCTCCAGGCCCTGCTGCTCCCACGAGTCCACCAGTTCGTTCAATACCCGGTGCAGCGTCTTTCGCTCCAGGGCCGCCGTTCCGGCGTAGTCCTGCTCCAGGTCGGAGCTCACGCCGTACGCGAGTGTCGGGGCGACCAGGATACCGGTTCGCTCGGATACGGCCTCCGCGAGGCGCTCGACCACGATCGTGTCGGAACCCAAGGGAAGATGGGGACCGTGCTGCAGGCACGTCCCGACCGGCAGGAGGAGCCGCGGATCGCGCCGGAACCAGGCCGCCGCTTCAGGCCAGGTGAGGCGATCCAGGCGCGCGACGAACGGAGCTTCTCTGCTGGATGGCATGCGAGCCAATCTAAGCGCTGGTGCCGGCGAGGAAACGGTGCCGGCAGGTTCCGGCCGCGTTCGCCGCACCTGCCAGACCTAGCCCGTCCCGTCCATCTCCGATTGACGGGCCTCGATCATGTAGCCAGCCGCGACTCCCGCCACGACCAGCACCAGCCCGCTCCAACCGCTTGCACTGAGGGCCTGGCCGAACAGAGCCAGGGCCATGACCGTGGCGATCACCGGCTCGATGCTCGCCGCGACTGCCGCCGGGGCCGCCTCGATGCGCTTCAGGGCTCCGAAGAACAGGAAGTTGGCTGCCACTACCGCGCCCAGCGACAGCAGTCCAACGTAGATCCAGGCACTCGGGGAATCGGGGAGCACCGGGGGCCTGCCGATCGCGGGGAGGAACATACCCAGAATTAGCGTTCCGCCGGCCAGCTCCAGGAAGAGTACTCGTGCCGAACCGTACCGGGGGACGGCCCAGCGGGCGAGGAGAGTCGTGCCGGCGTACGCGAGGGCGGCCAGAAGGCCACCCGTCACTCCGGCAACCAATCCGGCCTCGCGAGACTCGAAGAGTTCTTCCACGCCCTCCCCGCCTCGGACGGTCAAGTACACTCCGATGAGGACTACCAGGGCAAGGACGATCCGAGCCGCGGTCAGGCTCTCGTTGAGCAGCACACGTCCCATGAGAGCTACGAGCAGGGGAGCCGTATACAGGAGGGTCGCCGCGCCGGCCACGCCGGCACCGGCGATGGCATACTGGTACGCGACCTCGAACAGGGCCACCAGGGCACCTCCGCCCACCCCTATCGCCAATAGGCCGATGCGGTCCACGCGCAGGAGATCCCGGCGCACGAGGCCGACGGCCAGGAGTCCCGCCGTCGCGACCGCGACGCGCCAGAAGCCGACCCCGGTCAGCGCGGCGCCTTCCGCGTACAGCGCCGTGCTCAGCGGTCCCGTGGTTCCCCACAGTGCCCCCGCGCCCACGGCGGCAGCGTAGCCCAGGAGTCGCACCGGGCGGCCCGGCAAGACCGGGCGTCCTTTCGGCGGTGCTTCCATGTCACCTCCTCTCCCGGGCGTGTCGTCGTCGCGACCGAGTATAGGCCCGCGGTTCCCGCCTACAAAACCGATTGCCGGACCGCCACGCCGATGAGACGTTGTGCCGCGATGCCGCGTGGCGAGGTGCCGCCGGTCAGATCCACGGAGGACGATATGAGCGAAGCCCGGTTCGAGACGCTGGAATGGAACCCGATCGGCGATGACGAAATGGCAAGCCGCGCCCGCGCCTTTCTCAGCCACGCGTCCCGCAGGCGTACCGTCCGTCATTTCTCGGACCAGGGCGTTCCAAGGTCGATCATCGAAGACTGCATCGGGGCTGCGGGTACGGCTCCCAGTGGGGCGCACCGGCAGCCGTGGCACTTCGTCGCCGTGTCCGACGCGGACACGAAGCGGCAGATCAGGGAAGCGGCCGAGAAAGAGGAGAGAGAGTTCTACGAACAGCGAGCCCCCGCCGATTGGCTCGAGGCACTCGCGCCGCTCGGGACCGACGCGAACAAGTCCTTCCTCGAGATCGCGCCCTGGCTGATCGTGGTGTTCGCCGAGAGCTACGGCGAGGATGCCACGGGGCAGCGCGTGAAGAACTACTACGTTCAGGAGTCCGTCGGAATCGCCACGGGAGTGCTGATCTCGGCCGCCCACGCGGCCGGCCTGGCAACCCTCACACATACTCCGAGCCCCATGCGGTTCCTCGGCCCCCTGCTGGGTCGTCCGGACCGCGAGCGCCCGTTCCTCGTCCTCGTCGTCGGACACCCGGCGGAGGGGGCGCTGGTTCCCACCCTGGTTCGAAAGCCGCTGGAGGAGATCGCGACGTTCGTCTGACTCTCCGGTCGGGGCTTGGTCCGCCGACGGTGAGGAATCGTTGAACCTTTGCGGCACTCTTGCGGCATGGTCCAGGGCACGGTTCAGACGGCATTCAGCGCGACGTTGCTCGGCCTGGAGGCGATTCCGGTTCGGGTCGAAGTGGCGATTCGGCGGGGCACCCCGATGATCGGGATCGTGGGCCTCGCGCCGTCCGCCGCACGCGAGTGCCGGGAGAGGTTCCGCTCGGCGGCCTCTCAACTCGGTCTGCGTGTGCCCGGCCTGCGGATCACCGTCAATCTGGCCCCGGCGGATCTGCGAAAGGAGGGGGCGGCATTCGACCTGCCCGTCGCCATAGCCGTGCTTGCGGGTGCCGGCCACGTTCCCGGAGAGCGAGTGCGTCGGTGGGGCTTCGTGGGAGAGCTCGGGCTCGACGGGACCATCCGTCCGGTTCGCGGCGCCCTGCCCATTGCTCTGCGATTCGGGCGGATGGACGAGCTCGACGGACTGATCGTGCCCGAGTCCAACCTCGGAGAGACCAGGGCGGCGCACGATCTGCGGGTTCTGGGCGCCGGCAGCCTGAAGCAGGTCCTGGAGTTCCTGCGCGGCGAAGAGAATCTGGTGCCGGTGGGCGGCGGGCCGAGTCCGTCCCCGTCACCGGGCGGTAACTCGTACGACTTCGCCGAGGTAGCCGGTCAGCGGGCGGCCAAGCGCGCCCTGGAGATCGCCGCGGCAGGTGGCCACAACGTCTTGCTCCGCGGTGCCCCCGGGGTCGGCAAGACGATGCTGGCGCGGGCTCTTCCTACCATCCTGCCTCCCCTCACACGACAGGAGGCGCTCGAGGTCACCGCGGTGCACAGCGTAGCGGGCCGGCTGCCAGCCGGAGCCGGATTGCTTGAGAGCCGACCGTTCCGGGCGCCGCACCACTCGATTACCCGCGTCGGTCTGGTCGGAGGTGGAGCTCCCATCCAGCCGGGCGAGATCTCGCTCGCGCATCACGGCGTCCTGTTGCTCGACGAGCTCACCGAGTTCCGGGCGTCCGCGCTGGAGGCCCTGCGACAGCCGCTGGAGGAAGGACAGGTTCGGATCACCAGGGCCGGAGCCCACGTCCGCTACCCGGCGCGCTTCCTGCTGGTGGGCGCCATGAATCCCTGCCGTTGCGGCCGGCTGACTGAAGTCGATCGATCCTGCGATTGCGACCCTGCTTCCGTGCGGCGTCATGCCGCCCGACTCAGCGCTCCTCTCCTGGACCGAATCGACATGCACGTGGACGTTCCGACTGTCGAGTGGAGCGTGCTTCGGGCGGGTCCAGGCCATCTCGAAAGTCCGGCCATGCAGCAGCGCGTGAGCGCCGCCCGCACGAGAGCGAACCGACGATCCGGCCTGGCGGCTCTTTTGAACGCCAGACTGCCGCCCCGGGCGATCCGCGACCACTGTCAACTGGGTCCCGAGGCGGATGCCATTCTGCAAAGGGGATCGTCAGCGTTCCGTCTCAGCGCACGAGCGTGTCACCGGGTGCTGCGGGTCTCGCGCACGATCGCCGACCTGGCGGGTGCGGACCGTATTCGCTGTGAGCACGTCGCTGAAGCCCTGCAGTTCCGCGTACGAGACCGTGCCCCCTGATCGTTGCCGACCGGGCCAGTTGACGGCCTCCGGCTTCGCGCGGTCAGGCCTCCGGTGGGCCGGCGGCTGACAGGCCGGGTGACTCGGGCGCAGGCAGCCCGGGAGCGAGCCCCGGAGGCGAGGCGTTCCTGCCCAGGGCGAGGAAGTTGCGGAGCAGGGCGTGCCCGTGCGCCGTGAGGACTGCCTCCGGGTGAAACTGGACGCCCCACATGGGCAGTGTCCGGTGCCTGAGTGCCATCAGCACACCGCCCACGGTCCAGGCCGTGGGAGTCAAGTGAGGCGACACGGTCTCCGGATCGATGACCAGCGAGTGGTACCGCGTGACGGCGAGCGGCGACGGCAGCCCGGCGAACAGGTCCTGCCCCTCGTGCCCAATGCGTGAGATCTTTCCATGGACGGGATCGCCTCGGACGATCCGGGCGCCGAAGGCAGCCCCGATACACTGGTGCCCGAGACACACGCCGAGCACCGGAATACCGGAAGCGCAGGCGCGAACCAGGTCCACGGCGATCCCCGCCTCCGCGGGAGTGCACGGGCCGGGCGAAATGACGACGTGCGTCGGGACCAGCGAGAGGACGCCCTCCACGTCGGTGGCGTCGTTGCGGACGACCTCGACTCGCTCGCCGAGCTGCTCGAGGTACCGGGCCAGGTTGTGACCGAACGAGTCGTAGTTGTCGAGCAGGACGATCATGCGCGAGTCCCGGAGACGGCCGCGACGATGGCCCGCGCCTTATCCAGAGTTTCCGCGTATTCGGCATCCGGGTCCGAATCCGCCACGACGGCGCCACCGGCGTGGAAGGCGATCCGGCCTTCCGTGGCGACCGCAATCCGGATCGAGACGCTGGTGTCCATGTCACCGCCGAAACCCACGTACCCCAGGGCCCCGCAGTAGGGACCGCGGGCCACGGGCTCGAGTTCCGAGATGATCTGCATGGCCCGGATCTTGGGGGCGCCGGTGACCGAGCCGCACGGGAACGTTGACCTGAGCAGATCCACTGCCACCCGTCCCTCCCGCAGCCGGCCTTCGACCGTGGATACGAGATGATGCACGGTCCGGTAGGACTCGACTCTGAACAGATCGACGGCGCGCACCGAGTTCGGCCGGCACACGCGAGACAGGTCGTTACGGAGGAGATCGACGATCATCAGGTTCTCTGCGCGGTCCTTGACACTCGACTCCAGCTCGGTCGCGAGCCGCCGATCCTCCAGCGGATCATCACTCCGCGCTCGCGTCCCCTTGATCGGCCTCGTCTGTGCCTCTCCCGAGGCAGTCAGCTGCAGAAAGCGCTCGGGCGACGTGCTGAGGACGGAGAATCCGCTGCCCGCGTAATAGGCACCGAACGGGGCTGGGTTGGACTCTCGAAGTCTACGGTACAGGTCCGCCGGATCTTCCTCGGAGCGGGTCTCGAAGCGCTGTGACAGATTGACCTGATAGATGTCCCCTGCCCGGATCCACTCGATGGCGCGTCGCACCGCGCCGCGATACCCGGCCGGCGAGAACGTGGATCGCAACCCCGGCGAGCCGGGCACCGGGTAAGTAGAAGGCGGTGGTGTGGTGTCGAGCCGGAGCCCCGACCCACCGGGCAGCCGATGGTCGGCTGGCGGCGGCCCCCCCCGCAACCAGGTCTCGGCCCGTGCCAGGCGGCAGGCGGCGCGATCGTGGGCGGCGACGCTCCCATCCGGGGCGCCGGTCGAGGCGATCCAGCATCGGTCTTCCTGCCTGTCCCACCCCACCACGAGGTCGTACAGACCCAGTTCGAGGTCCGGGGTGCGGAGGTCCCGGCAGGCCGCCCCGGGGAGCGCTTCCAGATCGCCGGCGAGCTCGTATCCGAACATGCCTCCGGCCCCGCCACAGAACGGCGGCACGTCTTCACGCGGCTGGAGACGGTGGCGGGCCAACGCTCCCTGGAGCTCCGTGAGGGGATCGCCGGGCGCCGACCGGACCCCGCTTGGCCCGATCCACTCCGAGCGCCCGGAACGCCCTCGCAACACTCGGAACGGGTCCACGGCCAGGAACGAGAACCGGCCCCACTGCCCGCCCGGGAGAGCCGTATCGAGCCACAGGACCCATGGCTCACCCGCGAGGCCTGTGAACAGGTCCTCAGGGTCGGGCGCTCCGCTCACTTCCTTCACGAGCGGCAAATTCCCATCGCCGTTCACGGGGCCACGGAGCCGATCTTCAGGAACCCGGTCTTCTGGTCCAGAAGGCCGATTGGCCGGGCGTCTCCTCCACCTCCACCTCGACGCGCCGGAACTCGCCGGTCCGGATTTGCCGAAGGTGAGTCTCCAGACGACCGCCCAGGTACTCGGCCAGCTTCTCGGCCGTCGTATTGGGGACGGGGAGGAGGACTACGTCCGAGCGGGGAAACACGTAGCGCCGGGAGACGTGTCGCACTTCCACCTGATCGTCCGACGACTCCACCTCCAGGTCCGGGTTGGATTGCGGCAGGATGACCCGGTGGTCGAGTTCCGCGAGAATCGCCTGCATGTCCCTTCGGAGCGCCACGAAGTCGTACACCATGGAGTGGCTGTCCAGGTCTCCGGCCACGGTCACCGCTACGCGGTAGTTGTGTCCGTGCAGCGGTTCGCACCCGCCACGTCCGAACGTAATGAAGTGGGCCGCCGCGAACACGAGCGCCTCCTTGCCCACCGCGACTCTGTATTCGGTCATCGACACCTGCGCTTCTCGGGATCTGACACTCCGGGATCACCTCCATCGTACAGGTCCTCGGACGCAGGCGCATCCCGTGACGTTCGCGTGGCGGTCTTGCCGCCCCCGCGGGCCGTGGGCCAGCTTGTCAGCAGAGGGAATGCCGCTGCAGGCAGGAACGACCGAAGCAAACGGAAGCGAGGTTTCATGCGCCTCTTCGTTGCCGTGAATTTTCCGGCTCGATTACGGCAGAAGATCGCCAGGCTGTGCGGCCCGCTTCAGGAAGCGGGCGTGCCCGCCCGATGGACCGAGCCGGACAAGGTGCACCTCACGTTCAAGTTCATCGGCGAGGTTCCGGCGATCGAGGTCGAGCCGATCTCGGAGGCGCTGGAGGAAGTGGCCGGCAGATTCCGTCCGTTCGAATTGAGGTTCGGGCCGATCGGCGCCTTTCCGTCTCCGCGCCGCCCGCGCGTGGTGTGGCTCGGCGTCGAGCCGACTCCGGAACTTCGATTCATCAAGGACGACCTGGAGCGGCGCCTGGCCGAACTCGGGATCCCGCGCGAGGAAAGGCCGTATCAGCCACACGTCACGCTAGGCCGGGCGCCGCGCGAGGCCGAAGCGGGCGAGTTCCGGCGGCTGGAGGAAGTGGCCAGATCGCTCAAGGTGACGGACACGTACCGGGTCACGCACATTGATCTCATGAAGAGTCAACTGGGAGCCGCGGGTGCCGTGCACACCAGGCTGGTCGCGGCCCGGATGGGGTCGCGGAGCTGAGCGTTCGGAGCGCTCGTCCGGGAGTGGAGATGATCAAGAACTGTCTGGCACGGATCGGCTGTCTTACTCTGGTCGTGGTCGTCGTCGGGGGCGGGTGGTGGTTCCGCGAGGACATCGCCGGATGGTGGAGGCGGCTCGAGATCACTGCCTCTTCAGAGCCCAGCGAGGACCTCGCCCGACGCGCAGCCGACAAGCTCCGGGCAATGACCTCGGCGGATCGCCCGAAGGACCTGAGACTGAGCCAGGCGGAGATCCAGAGCCTGCTCACGTACCGGGCCGCACCGCTGCTTCCCGAGGGGATCAGCGAGCCGCTCGCGGAGCTCAGGGACAGCACGCTCCTGCTGTCGGCGCGGGTGGACCCCAAAGGTCTGCAGGGACTGGCCTCTCCGGAGGTGGTCGAGAGGCTGCTCTCCGATTCGGCCAGCGTCGTTGTCGAGTTGTGGCCCGGGGTGGTGGTGCCGGGTGTCGCCCGGGTAGAGGTAGTGACACTGCAGGTGGGATCCATCGTCGTGCCGTCGATGATGGTCCCGTGGATCCTGGAAAGCGTCGACATGCCGGGGTTCGAAACGACGGGGGTTACGGTTCTGCTTCCGTTCGCGGGGCGGGTCGAGCGTTTCGACGTCGACGCTGGGTCGCTCGTCCTGGAAATGGCCGATCGATTCGAAGACTAGGCTCCGGCGACGGGGCCAGTTGAGGCGGAGTTGAGTGCGCAGCCCACCTTGCCTGCGTATTGTGGTGTCCCTGGCAGGGCGGTGGTCGCAGGGAACGCGCGATCGAACCAGGGGGTAGGTTTCCACCCGACGGAATATCGAGAGCGGGCACATTCAGACAGGCGTACACGAGAATGAGCAAGAGCACCAAGAGCGCGAAGCCGAAACAGGACACAGAGGGCTCGGTCGGTCGCTGGCTGTGGGAATGGACCAAGTCCATCGCCGTGGCCTTCCTTCTGTTCATTCTTGTGCGGACCTTCGTGGTGGAGGCGTTCCAGATTCCCACCGGGTCGATGGAGCAGACGCTACTGGTCGGAGACTTCCTCCTCGTCAACAAGATGGTCTACGGTGCGGAGCTGCCCGGCACGGGGGTCAGGCTCCCCGGCTTCGATCCGCCTGCCCGGGGTGACATCGTCGTGTTTTCCCCGCCTCCGGCGGCGCGCCAGACCGCGAACACCAATTACGTGAAGCGAATCGTCGGTCTTCCCGGCGACACCCTTCTCATGGTCGAGGGCGTGCTGTACCGAAACGGAGGCCAGGTCGCCGAGCCGTATGCGCGGCACACCCGTCCGTACGAAGACCCGCGAAGCCCTCAGTTCGACTGGCAACGCACGCACCTGGTGGAAAACGGGCGCCGGCTCAACGAGTACCGGCCGACGCGCGATAACTGGGGTCCGATCACGGTTCCGTCGGACAGCTTCTTCGTGATGGGGGACAACCGCGACAACTCGGAGGACTCCCGCTACTGGGGGTTCGTGCCGGACGAGTCCATCAAGGGGCGACCGTGGATCATCTATTTCTCCTACGACAGAAACAAGATCGCTCCGTTTCCGTGGCTCACGGAAATCCGGTGGAGCCGACTGTTCGATCCCATTAAGTGAATCCGGCGGACGGCCCGACGGGAGTGGCGGGCTGAATCCCATTCGATCCCCTGGAACGCGAAGAAGATGGCGCGAAAGGTCGACGGCACGGGAGGCGGCTCTCTGGATCTGTATCTCAGAGAAATCGCGGGTCACCCGATCCTTGAACGGGAGGAAGAGGTGCGCCTGGCCGAGGCGATCCGGGAGGGTGACGAAGGGGCTCTGAACCGGCTCGTGGCCTCCAACCTCCGATTCGTGGTCACGGTCGCCAAACGCTATCGCAACCACGGGGTAGCGTTCGCCGATCTGGTGAACGAGGGGAATCTCGGCCTGATGCGCGCGGCCCGGCGATTCGACGAAACCAAGGGTGTGCGCTTCATTTCGTACGCCGTTTGGTGGATTCGTCAGGCTATGATGCAGGCGATCGCCGAGCAATCCAGGATTGTCCGGGTTCCCGTGGGGCGGATGGATGAGGCTAACAAGGTGGTTCGAGCCTCGAGGCGTCTGAGTCAGCAACTCGGCCGTCAGGCCACTCCGGAGGAAGTGGGGATCGAGCTTGGCCTCTCTCCCGAGGCCGTTCAGCGAGCCCTCGGTATGCAGGGCGGGTACATCTCGCTCGATGCGCCGGTCCCGGATACGGAAGATACGTCGATGCTGGAGCTCATCCCGGACCGCGAAGGAGAGGAACCGGATGAGCGGACCCAGCGGGAGGCCCTTCGCGAGGTCCTGGAAGCGAGCCTCATGCACCTTCCGAAGCGGGAGGCCCGCATCCTCAAGATGTACTTCGGCCTGGACGGCCATGAGGCGCACACACTGGAGCAAATCGGGAGAGAGTTTTCGGTCAGTCGTGAGAGAATCCGTCAGATAAAGGACCGGGCGCTCGTCCGCTTGAGGCTGGGAGCCACGGGTCGGGTTCTGGAGTCATTCCGGGACCGCTGAACCCGGGCGCCTCGCGTCTTGACACTTGCATACGCGCCCTTTAGCTTTTGGGGCTGCTAGCGGGGTGATTTCGGCCGCTGCCGCCATGTGCGGGGCGGCTCGCTTTTTCTCCCAGATGTATGTGAACATGTGAAGGCGCTTCCGGCGCCCGAGCGAGTGGGGCGATTCGGGGATGAAGACGTATTCGGTCAAGGCAGGTGAGATCCAGCGAGACTGGTTCGTCGTCGACGCTACGGACCAGGTCCTGGGGCGGCTGGCTACGCGACTGGCCACCGTGCTGAGAGGCAAGCACAAGCCGACGTTCAGTCCGCACCTCGACGTGGGCGACTACGTGGTGGTGGTGAACGCGCGGAACGTACGCCTGACAGGCCGGAAGGCCGAGCAGAAAGAGTACTTCCGCCACAGTGGTTACATGGGCGGCGAGCGCATGATACCGTTCGAGACGATGCTCAAGAGACATCCCGAGCGCGTGATCGAGAAGGCTGTGAAGGGGATGCTCCCGAAGAACAGTCTCGGGCGCCAGATGGCACAGAAGCTGAAGGTATACCCGGGGGCGGAGCACCCGCACGCGGCGCAGCAGCCGCAGCCTCTGGACGTCTGACTGACAGGGCGACACACGACACGGAGGAAGTTTGGCGGACAGTACGACATTCCAGGCGGTGGGCCGACGCAAGTCGGCGGTCGCGCGCGTATGGCTCCGGCCCGGAGAGAGCTCGTGGAGCATCAACGGCCGAGGCATCGAAGACTATTTCCCGCTCGCGCGGCACCGCACGGCGGCGGGCAAACCGTTCGAAGTGACAGGCACGGAAGGTCAGTACGGCGTGTTCGCCAGGGTGGCGGGCGGAGGCCCGTCCGGCCAGGCGGAGGCGATCCAGCTGGCCGTGGCGCGCGCCATTCTGGTTGCGGATGAGGACATGCGCCCCGCGTTGCGTTCGCACGATCTGCTGACGCGCGATCCGAGAGTCGTCGAGCGCAAGAAGCCCGGCCAACCGAAGGCCCGCAAGCGCTTCCAATTTTCCAAGCGGTAGAACAGGCCGCGGCGAAGCTTAACCCGAGCAGCGAGTTATCGATAGCATGTCAGAAGTCGGTCTGAAGGAACTGCTACAGGCAGGCGTCCACTTCGGCCACCAGACGCACCGTTGGAACCCGAAGATGCGCAGGTTCATCTTCGCGGAGCGGGGCGGGATTTACCTGATCGACCTGAAGAAGACCCTCCGGGAGTTGAATCGGGCGCGCGATCTGGTGAATGGCGTGGTGCGAGGCGGTGGCAACGTCCTGTTCGTGTGCACGAAGCCGCAGCTCAAGGGACTGGTGAGGGCTGAAGCGGAGCGCGCGGGGGCATTCTATGTCACGGAACGCTGGCTCGGTGGGTTGCTGACGAACTTCCAGACCATCAAGAAGAACATCCGGCGACTCAAAGACCTCGAGCGCGGGGTCGAGGAGGGCGCCTTCGAGTTCTACACGAAGAAGGAACGTCTGCTTCTTGACCGGGAGCGCGAGAAGCTCGAGCGCTATCTCTCCGGGATCAAGGACATGACCCGGTTGCCGGGCCTGGTCTTCGTGGTCGATGCGAACAAAGAGGAGATTGCGGTCCGCGAGGCGAATCGGCTCGGCATTCCGGTCGTGGCCATTGCCGATACGAACGCCGATCCTGACATGCTGACCGTCGCGATCGCTGGTAATGACGATGCGATCCGGTCCGTTTCGCTGATCACCGGGGTGATGGCCGACGAGATTCTGATGGCCAGGCGGGAGGCGCCGGACGCCGCGGGCGACAAGGACGAGGGCACGGCCCTGACGTACTCGTCGGACGCCGGCGGAACCGAACCCGTGGATGGAAAACGCAAGAAGAGGCCGAAACGCAGGCCTCGGCCGGAGCTCATCAAGCGCCGCCGGCACGCGTCCGATCCCGAGGCTGGCGTGCCTGAGGGCGATGACGCCGACGGCGAGTCCGCGAGCACCGATGACGACGAGATCCTGGACGTCGAGCCATCGCTGGCGGACGCCGAGGAGGCGCCGCCTGACGATCTCGCCGAGGTCGAGGAAGTGGCCGTTACCGCGGAGGCGGTTCCGGGCGATGACGGGGACGGTAAAGACCCCGGCTCACCCTGAGCGACGCGAAACGGTGGGCCACTTCGGTGGCCCATTTTTTTGGGGGGAACGACATTGTGGGAAACGCCGGACGCGCGCCGGCGAGACTTGAAACGGAACAGAGACTGAGAAAGAGAAGGGATAGAGAAATGTCAGCGATCACGGCGAGTGCGGTCAAATCCTTGCGTGACCGGACAGGGGCGGGAATGATGGACTGCAAGAAGGCCCTGCTCGAGACCGGGGGCGACGAAGAGCAGGCGATCGACCTTCTCCGGCAGTGGGGTGCAGCGAAGGCCGCGAAGCGGGCGGAGCGCGAGATGGCCGAGGGTGTGGTGGCGATCGCGACTGGCGAGTCCGCCACAGGAATGGTGGCCGTATCCAGTGAAACCGATTTCGTGGCCCGCAACCAGGATTTCCTGGATTTCGCGTCCCGCCTCGCGGCGAGCGTAGGAGAATCCGATTTGCCGGACGGCGAGGTCCTGACGGGGGCGGCACTTCTGGAGACCGATGGATTCGAGACCCTGGCCGGAGAGCTGGCGACCCTGCGCGCGACCATCGGCGAAAACCTCGAGGTGCGAAGAGCGGTAAGGTTTGCAGCTCCGGAGGGCGGGGAGGTCGGTTCGTACCTGCACTTCGGCGGCCGGATCGGCGTCCTGATGGAGCTCAGCGGAGGGGTGGGCGAGGGGTCCGAGCTGGCGAAGGACCTCGCCATGCACGTGGCGGCGACCAACCCGATGGGGGTATCTCCGGAAGACATTCCGGCAGAGAATCGCGAGCGCGAGCGAGCCTTCCTGATCGAGCAGGCGAAGGCCGAGGGCAAGCCAGACCACATCGCCTCGAAGATCGTCGAAGGTCGGATGAGGAAGTACTTCGAGGAGAACACGCTCCTGAAGCAGGCTTTCGTCAAGGATCCTGACACGACGATCGAGGATCTCGTCGCCAGCCAAGACTCCGATGTGAGCGTCCGCCGGTTCGTGCGCTTCGCGATCGGAGGTTAGGGAGGTACCATTGCCGGAACTGAAATACCCCCGGGCCCTGGTCAAGATCTCGGGCGAGTCGCTCGCGGGTGACCAGGGGTTCGGAATCGAGCCACAGGTGGTGGATCGTCTCGTCCTGGAGATCGAGAAGGTCTGCGAGGCCGGGGTACGCCTGGGACTGGTAGTGGGCGGCGGCAACATCGTACGAGGGGCCGTGGCCAGCCAGCGAGGCATGGACCGGGTGTCGGCGGACTACATGGGCATGCTCGCCACGGTGATCAACGCCCTGGCGCTCCAGGACGCTCTCGAGCGGCATGGAATCGAGTCGCGCGTCATGACCGCGATC
Source organism: uncultured Gemmatimonadota bacterium (assembly GCA_964602635.1). Classification (GTDB taxonomy): domain Bacteria; phylum Gemmatimonadota; class Gemmatimonadetes; order Palauibacterales; family Palauibacteraceae; genus Benthicola. Next base: position 13,191 of record CAZRRU010000111.1, read on the forward strand.
CGAATGGAGCAGTTGGCCGAGCCCTACATTCGGAGAAGAGCTCTGCGCCACATCGAGAAGAGCCGGGTCGTGATCTTCGCCGGCGGCACCGGAAATCCGTATTTTTCGACCGATACGGCCGCCGTTCTCCGGGCCATCGAGATGGAAGCCGACGTGATCCTGAAGGCAACCAAGGTGGACGGTGTCTATTCAGCCGATCCGGCTCACGAGCCGGACGCCGAGTTCCTCCCCGACCTCACGTACAGGGAGATCATCAACGAGGAACTCGCCGTGATGGATGCCGCAGCCGTATCGCTGTGCCGGGACAACGATTTGCCAGTGATCGTTCTGAACATCCGCAAGCCGGGGGCGATTCTCGCGGCGCTGCGAGGCGAGAGAATCGGTACACTCGTAACGTGAAGGGGGAGATCAGATGATCAGCCCGACACTGAAGGAAGCCTCCCTACAGATGGACAGGAATCTGGAGGCCATCTCGCGCGAGTTCGCGGGCGTGCGTACCGGGAAGGCGTCGCCGGGTCTGCTGGATACGGTGCAGGTGGACGCGTACGGCTCCAAGATGCCTCTCAAGCAAACGGCGACGGTTACCGCTCCGGAGCCTCAGATGCTGGTCGTACAGCCGTGGGATACGAGTCTGGTCGGCACGGTGGCCAAGGCGATCCAGGCGGCCGACCTCGGTCTGAATCCGTCGGTAGATGGCAACGTGATTCGGGTGAGCATCCCGGCGCTGACTGAAGAAAGGCGTCGGGAGATGGTGAAGGTGCTTCACCGGATGACGGAGGAAGGTCGGGTGGCGGTGCGCCACGCCCGTCACAAGGCGAAAGCCGAGGTCGAGCGTCAGAAGAAGGAAGGTGTGATCGGAGAGGACGAGATGCGCCGCGAGCTCGACAAGCTCCAGGAGCTGACGGACGGCCACATCGCGAAGCTCGACTCCATGCTCGAATACAAGGAAAACGAAGTGATGGAGGTATGACCGAGTCGGAGACCACCCAGGACGAGATGGACCGCCGGGCTACCGTGGTGGCACCCGAAGTGGGTATTCCAGGTCGACTGGACATGCGACGCGCTTTCGACATCTACGTGTTCGGGCGCAGCAGAAATCTGGGACCGGCAGAGAAGGGAAGCGTGGTCGGAGGGACGGCCGGGTTGCCCTGCGTCTACCCTGCGCAGGAACCGGCCGCGGTTCCGGCGATCCGTGCCCCTGGGGTCCCGGTTCCGGACGAGCTTCGATTCGACCGGAACGCGGGCACGTGGCGCGATGGCGGGGATTCGTCGAGGGAGGAAGCACCGTCAACCTGACCCCGCGCCGCACCGTCGTTCGCCAGGGACTTCCGGGCGTCCTGCACGCCCATCTTGCCGCCGAGCCCGAACTGATTCCGCCGGGGTCGAAGGTCATCGTGGGGCTGTCGGGCGGGCCCGACTCGACCGCGCTGCTCCACTTGCTCTCCGATCTCTCGTCCGATCTGGACCTGCAACTCGAAGCGGCCCACTTCGATCACCGAATCCGCGCCGGCTCCGAGCGCGATGCCTCACGAGCGTGTGAGCTCGCGGCCGATGTGGGCGTCCCCTGCCACGTCGGAAGACCGCGAGGCTCACCGAAGGCGAGTCAGGCCACCCTGCGCCGAGTCCGCTACCAGTGGCTCGACATGGTGGTGCGTGGCGCAGGAGCGGACCGTCTGGCCGTCGGGCACCACGCGGATGATCAGGCCGAGACCGTGTTGTTTCGAATGATGCGGGGCGCCGATCTCAGGGGGCTCGCCGGTGTCCCCGCCCGGAGAGGGATGATCGTCCGCCCGCTTCTGCCTCTTCGGCGCCGTGAGCTATGCCAATACCTGGAAGGCCTCGGGGTACGGTGGATCGATGATCCCTCCAACACGGATCGACGCTGGGCCCGGGTCCGTCTCCGGACCGAAGCCATCCCCGCCCTGGAGAGCGTCGCGCCGGAAACGGTGCGCCATCTCGTGAAGCTCGGCCAGGCGGCGGCCCGGGCGCACGAGCTCGGCGAGCGGGCCGCCGCAGCCCTGCTGCTCGAAGCCGCGCCCAGGCAGGCGCGCCCGGGACGAATCGAGCTGGACCGACACCGCATCGCCCGGGGAGGCCCTGAGTTGCTGGCCATCGCCCTGCGCGCCTTGGCTCGCGATCAGGGAGTTGAGCTCACGGCCGGAGGAACCCGCGCCGGGGTCGAGTTTATCAGCGAGGGCCGTAGCGGCGGACGCGTGATGATTGGAGGCGGTCTGCAGGTCTGGAGGGAATTCGACCGCATTGTCGTCGCTCGGGAAGCGCCGCAGGCGCCTGCCGACGAGTTGCTTGTCCACGAGCGAGCCGGTGGCGGGTCGATGCGGATCGGGGAACGCGCGCTGGAAGTCAGTTGGAGGCCTGTATCGGCCGGAGCGTCCCTCCCGGAGCGGATTGCCGTGGCCGTGTCGCCGGGTCATTATCCCTTGATGTTCCGGGGCTGGAGAGACGGAGACAGGATTCGGCTCGCCGGGGGGACGCGGAAGCTCAAGAAGCTGTTCGGCGATCGACGAATTCCCGTCAGTGAACGAGCCCGGTTACCGGTTCTGGCGGACCGCTCGGGCAACATTCTATGGGTAGAAGGACTGGCCACGGCCGAGACGGACCGCGGCCCGGCCTTCCAGACTTCCCTGCTGGAGTTCGAGTTGCGACATGAATGACCATGCACGAGCCGGCGCGCCCTACCTCACGGAAGCGGGGCTCCTGGCACGCACTGGTGGCCGCGAGTTGAGACGGGTGGTCTTCGGTGCCGAGGCCATCGAATCCCGGGTCCGCGAGATGGGAGCCGAGATCACAGGGCACTACGGTCCCGATGCCGATGTGCTCATCCTCGGTCTGCTGAAAGGCTCGTTCATCTTCTTGAGCGACCTGGTTCGCCACATTGATCGGCCGCTGCACCTGGACTTCATCGTGGCATCGAGCTACGGGGCGGGAACCACCACCTCTGGAGACGTCAAGCTCCTTTACGACCCGACGGCGCCGATCGAGGGGCGTCACATTATCCTGGTGGAAGACATCGTGGACAGCGGCAACACGATCAACCGGCTGACGAGGGCGTTGGAGAGCCGCGCCCCGGCTTCGGTCGAGTTATGTGCCCTGCTGCACAAGAACATCGCGGAAGGTCTCGCTCTGGAGCCCCGGTGGGTGGGATTCGATGCCCCGGAGGAGTTCCTGGTCGGCTACGGGCTTGACCATGCAGAGGATTTCCGACATCTCCCCTTCGTGGCTAGCATTTGAGCGGTTGATGGAAACGCAGAGGAAGGACTGACGTGGCAAAGACGAGTCCGGACGACGGAAACAAGGATCTGAAGACGGGGCGCTTTCTGCGCACGGCGTCCTTCTGGGCGCTGGTGATCCTGATTCCGCTGGCCATATTCCAGGTGATGGAGACCAGCCGCCAGCTGGAGCGGGAGCTCACTTACACCGAGTTCCGTGAGCAGCTGGAGGGCGACAACGTTCGCTCGGTCACCTTCTCCGAAGCCCGCAAGGTCGAAGGCGAGCTGCGAACCCCCATGCAGGTCGATGGCCAAGCGGTCGAGCAGTTCCACACACTGCTTCCCATGGAGGCGAGCCAGGAACTGATCGATGGACTCGAGGCCTCGGGCGTCGAGGTGAAGGCGGAGGAGACGGGCGCGAACTGGGTCAACTACCTGATCTCGGTTCTGCCGTGGATCCTGATCATAGGCCTGTGGTTCTTCTTCTTCCGTCAGATGCAGGCCGGCGGCTCGCGGGCGTTCAGCTTTGGGAAGTCCAAGGCCAAGCTGCTCACCGGTGACACGCCGCAGGTGACTTTCGTCGACGTGGCAGGCGCGGATGAGGCCAAGGAAGAGCTCGAGGAGATCATCGAGTTTCTGAAGGATCCGGCGAAGTTCAGGCGCCTGGGAGGACGGCTTCCCAAGGGAGCCCTGTTGGTCGGGCCGCCCGGAACCGGGAAGACATTGCTCGCCAGGGCCGTGGCCGGCGAAGCGGGGCGCCCCTTCTTCTCTATGAGCGGGTCGGATTTCGTCGAGATGTTCGTCGGGGTCGGCGCGAGCCGCGTCCGGGACCTGTTCGAGCAGGGTAAGTCGCACGCTCCGTGCATCATCTTCATCGACGAGATCGATGCGGTGGGTCGGCACCGGGGCGCGGGTCTCGGGGGCGGTCACGACGAGAGGGAGCAGACGTTGAATCAACTCCTCGTCGAGATGGACGGTTTCGAGTCGAACGAAGGAGTCATACTCCTGGCCGCGACGAACCGACCGGACGTACTGGACCCGGCTCTCCTTCGCCCGGGGCGTTTCGATCGCCAGATCGTGGTCGACTTTCCCGATGTGAACGGACGCGAGGGGATACTGAGGGTACACACGAAAGAGATCCCGCTGTCGGACGACGTCAACCTGAAGGTCCTGGCCAAAGGCACGCCGGGCCTGTCCGGGGCCGACCTGGCCAACATCGTGAACGAGGCCGCCCTTCTGGCCGCCCGCCACGATAAGGAACGGGTGTACATGGATGACTTCGATTCCGCCAAGGACAAGGTCATGCTCGGTGCCGAACGGCGCAGCATGGTCATTTCTGATGAAGAGCGACGGGTGACGGCCTACCACGAAGCCGGTCACGCGGTGATCGCTCGGCGCGTGCCAGGGCTGGATCCGCTCCACAAGGTCAGTATCATGCCGCGCGGACGGGCTCTGGGCATCACCGCCTCGCTGCCCGAGGAAGACCGCCACAACTACACCAAGGGGTGGCTGCAGGGGCAGCTGGTCATGCTGTTCGGCGGCCGGGTGGCGGAAGAGATGATCTTCGGACCGTCGAAGATTACGACGGGCGCCGGAAACGACATCGAACGGGCCACCGGGATCGCCCGGCGCATGGTCACTCAGTTCGGCATGTCGGATGTGCTCGGTCCGATCGCCGTGGGTGAGGCGGACCACGAGATCTTCCTGGGCCGGGAAATAAGCCAGCGGCGCGACGTGTCTGATAAGACCGCGGAACTGGTGGACAGCGAGATCAAGCGCATGCTGGATGAGGCGTACTCGAAGGCGGAAGAGGTGCTCACGGCGAACAGGGATCTACTCGGCGCGATCGCGGAGGCGCTGCTGGAGCGTGAGACGCTGGACCTCGAGGATGTTCGCATCCTCGAGGACGGAGGTGAACTGCCGCCGTTGAAGGACGTGACGCCGGCGCCCGCACCGGTCCTTCCTCCCGCACCTGAAGCCCGACGATCGAGTGAATCGCCCCTCGAAGACGCGGGGGGAGAACCATCACCGGCGATGGCCTGATTCCGGCGATGGCGGGTTCGGCGGCTCTGGTGGCCGCGGATTCCGATCGGTGGACGATTCGGGACCACGAGATTCGTACGGATCGGCCCATCGTCCTCGGTGTGCTGAATCTCACCCCCGACTCCTTCTCGGATGGGGGCAGATATCCCGACGCACACGCGGCCCTCGCCAGGGCGGAGCAGATGATCGACGCCGGTGCGGATCTGATCGACGTCGGAGGCGAGTCCACTCGGCCGGGCGCTGCTCCGGTCGATGCGGCTGAGGAATGGAAGCGGATCGGCCCCGTCGTCGAGGGACTCTCTCTCCGCGGGATCGGGGCGTCCATCGACACGTCGAAGGCCGACGTGGCCGAGCGTGCGGTGGACAGCGGTGCCGTCGTACTCAATGACGTCTCGGGCCTCCGCCACGATCCCGCCCTGGCTGACGTCGCCGCGCGGGCCGGGACCGGCCTGATACTGATGCACATGCGGGGGACTCCGCGTACGATGCAGGACGATGTGGACTACGGTGACCTGGTAGGTGAAGTGGGCGACGAACTCGGTCGGTCCATGCGTGTCGCGTACGACCGCGGCTGTGTGCCCGCGCAGCTCGTGGTGGATCCCGGCATCGGCTTTGGAAAATCGGCCGAGGGCAATCTCGAGCTGATCGCCGGGATCGGGCGACTGCTCGCTCTCGGTCGTCCGGTTCTCGTGGGACCGTCGCGGAAGTCCTTCATCGGAACGCTCCTGGACGTGTCCGCAGGGGAACGGCTGGACGGCACGATCGCGGCGTGCCTTTCCGCCCTGGAGAGGGGAGCCCGCTTGTTCCGAGTCCACGACGTGCTCGAGGTTCGCCGGGCCCTGGATGTCGCGTGGGCCATACGCAGCGCCGGGACCTGAGCGGCCTCGCATGAGGGCGATACTCGACTACCTGGGATTCCTGTTCAACCAGTTCGCCTGGAAGGATCTTGCGGAGATCCTGATCGTCGCATGGCTGGTTTACCGCATCCTGCTGATGTACACGGGAACGCGCGCGTTCCAGGTACTACTCGGCTTCGTGTTTCTGGTGTCGGTATACGTCCTGTCGCAGGCGGCAGGTCTCCGCCTCATCCCGTACATTCTCTCGCAGGTCTTCACCTACGGCGCGTTCGCGCTGATCGTGATCTTCCAGCAGGAGATCCGGGCAGCACTGGCGCGGCTCGGCCGCTCGCGACTGTTCCAGTTGTTCGCGCGTCGCGAGCAACAGGAGGTGGTCGAGGAGATCGTGCGGGCCTCGGATCGGCTGGCCAAGGCCAAGATCGGAGGAATCATAGCGATCGAGCGGCAGGTGGACCTGGCGAATCACGTGGATCACGGGACGCCGATCAATGCGCAGGTTACCGCTGAGCTCCTTACCACGATCTTCACTCCGTACTCGCCGTTGCACGACGGTGCGGTGATCGTCCGGCGAGATCAGGTCGCGTACGCGGGGTCCGTCATCCTCAGGCTGTCGGAGTCGCCAACCCTCGATCGGGCGCTCGGCACCCGGCATAGAGCGGCTCTCGGCCTGTCCGAGGAGACCGACTCCCTCGTCGTGGTGATCTCCGAGGAGACCGGTCAGATCTCCCTGGCCCACAGAGGGATTCTGCATCGCGGACTTCGACCTGACGATCTGCAGGCTCGCCTGGAGGCCGGGGGCGAGGAAGAGGTTCCGCTGGCGGAGTCGGACGCGCTACCGGCTCTGGACCCGGCGGACCGGACCGGTGTAGTCCCGGAAGGAAGCGAAGCCGGCGTTTGAGTTGCGTTGACGAAGTCTCCGCGCCCGGGTAAACTACGTCCTCTTGGGCAGAATGGGCTTCTTTGTCAACGGACAAACGGAGACGGTCGGGTGCAAGACACCAGCTACGAACTGCTGACGATCTTCCGCGACGGGGGTTTCATGATGATTCCCCTCGTCCTTTGTTCCCTCGTGGCGCTGGGGGTCATCCTCGCCAAGGGGTGGACCCTGCTCGTGGCGCACATGGATTCCCAGAAGCTTCTGCAGCACATCGAGGAGCTCGGCACCACGGGGAGGCTGGACGATGCCATGCAGACCGCTCGAGAAACGCGGGGCCCGGTGGCCGCCATTCTCGTGTCGGGTCTGACCCGGGTGAAGGACCAGCAGACGGGTAAGGATATCGAGAAGGCGATCTCCACGACCGGAAGCATCGAGCTCGATTTCCTGGAGCGCGGGATGAACGTCCTGGCGACCATCGCCAACGTGGCGCCGATGCTGGGCTTCCTCGGCACGGTAATCGGGATGATCGCGGCCTTCGCGGCCATCGAGGCCGCGGGTCAGGTCGAGCCGGCCCTGGTGGCTTCCGGCATCAAGGTGGCCCTGATCACGACCGCATCTGGTCTGGCAATCGCCATTCCGGTGAACATCTTCTACAACTGGTTCGTCAGCCGCATCGACACCCTGATCATGGACATGGAGAAGGGTGCGCAGGCTGTCCTGGACCTGATCTGGAACGCCGAAGCCCGGAAACGTGCCGAGGCTCCGGGAGCGTAGCGGACCCGAAGGCGATCACGCCGCATAGTGAGGTAGATGGACAATGCCGATTCTGAATCGCAAGCAGCGGGTGTCGGACGAGATTCCGACGGCCTCGATGGCGGACATCGCCTTCCTGCTTCTCGTGTTCTTCCTGACCACCACGGTGTTCAACGAGGAGAAGGGTCTTCCGATCGTTCTCCCGGAACAGGCCGAGGAGCAGGATGTGTCGGCGAAGAACCTGATCTTCTTCATCGTGCGGCCTGACGGCTCGGTCGTCGTGAAGCGTGGCGAGAGCGAGCAGGAGCAGGTCGTGCAGTACCGGCAGGTCGAGATCATCCTACGGCAGGAGCTGGCGCAGAACAGCAACCTGATCGCGGCTGTGAAGACGGATCCGAACGCGGCGTACCGGCACATGGTCAACGTGCTGGACGAGATCAAGAAGGCGGGGGCCGAGCGCATCTCGCTGCAGATTCTCGAGGAGTAGGGCATGGCCACCAAGAAAGGCTTCAGGCGCAAGTCGGGCGCGAGCAGCGACATCCCGTCGTCGTCGATGGCCGATATCGCTTTTCTCCTTCTCATCTTCTTCATGGTCTCGACAGTGTTCCGTAAGGAGAAGAAGCGGAACATCGAGTGGACGACCGCCGAAGCGACGGAGAAGATCGACGAGAAGCGGAAGAACATCCTCCACATCTGGGTCGAGCCGGATGGGACAGTGTTCATCAACGACCAGATCGTCCCGTACGAGAACATCGGGGATCTGATTCGTCCGATCTATGCCGAGAACCGCGAGCTGGTGGTGGCGATCCGGGGAGACCGGGACGTGCCCTACAGCCAGATCAACACGATCACCGAACAGCTCCAGTCGTCGGGCGCCGTTCGGGTGACGTTTGCGACACGGGTGGAGCAGCGGGTCCAGAGAGCCAGGAGGTAGTCTCATGAACCCACACGACGAACAGAAGATCACGACCCGGGACGAGGCTAAGAAAGCACGTCTTGCCAGACGGGCCAGCGCCGCGGCCTTCCTCCCGGCCAACGACCGATTCAAGCAGAGCTACTCCGGGCTCACCTACCTCTGCGTTATCCTGGCTACGGTGGCCCATTTCGCCGTGTTCGAGTTCTTCCCGCAGCTGCAGGCGGCGGATCTCGGCGTCGTGAGCGATGAGCTCTCGGCAATCGAGTTGCCGCCCGAGGTCAAGATTCCGCCTCCGCCGGAGCAGATCGCTCGTCCGGCTACTCCTCGCGTTGCAGCGGCCGAGGTGAGCGAGGATATCACGATCGCTCCGACGACGTTCGAGGACAACCCGGTCGAGTCGCTTCCGCCGCCGCCGGCTGGGGCAGATCCCTCTGCGACGCCGTCCTACATCGCCCGCGATGTCGAGCCCAGGCTCAAGAACGGCAGGGATATCCGGCAGCTGCTGGAGCGCCTCTATCCTTCGATGCTCAAGGAAGCGGGCATCGGCGGACGCGTCCTGCTCTGGGTGTTCGTAGACGAGCGTGGCAACGCGGCGCGCTCGCAGGTCCACACGTCCAGCGGGTATCCGGCGCTGGACAACGCGGCTGCGCAGATCGTGGAGCAGATGGAGTTCTCGCCGGCCATGAACCGGGACAAGCCGGTCGGTGTGTGGATTGCCCAGCCTATCGACTTCAGCGTTACCAGATAGGCGCCAGGAGCAGCGTGCGTAGAGCATGAGCCGCTCGCCTGTCGGCGGGCGGCTCATTCTTTTTCCCGGAGTTCGCAGGACACATGGCCTGCGGCGCGTCCGTTGCCGCTCCCGGAAGCTCGCGATAGACTCCCGCCGTGAACGAAAACCGAATCCGGGAGAATGCCCTCGGGATCCGGGAGGCGATCGAGATGGCGGCCGAACGGTCGGGGCGTCCGGGATCCGACGTGCTCGTGCTTCCGGTCACCAAGGGGCATCCGCTCGCCGTCGTCGCTGCGGTGGCCGCAGCAGGATTCGAGGCGATCGGGGAGAACCGCGTCGCCGAGGCCGAGGCGAAGCTGGAGGCGCGGGGGCGAGCCGGACTCCGGTGGCACATGATCGGGCACCTGCAACGCAACAAGGCGGGCCGCGCGGTTGAGGCGTTCGACGTCATCGAATCCGTCGATTCAGTGCGGCTCGGTGTACGCCTGCAGTTCGAGGCGGAGAAGACGAGCCGCGCCGAGGTGCCGATACTGGTGCAGGTGAACGCCGGTGGCGAAGAGCAGAAGAGCGGTCTGAATCCGGCGGAGACGGTCGACGCCGTGGGGGCGCTGCTGGACCTCGGACGCGTGAGCGTTCGGGGGCTGATGGCGATGGCGCCGCTCACCACGAACGAGCACGCGTTGCGGCGCACGTTCGCGCAGGTGCGAGAGTGTCTGTCTCGATGCAGGGCCGAGTTGCCCGGCTTCGACGGACGGACCCTGTCGATGGGCATGAGCAACGACTTCGAGATCGCCGTCGAGGAGGGCAGTACGGAGGTCCGCCTCGGGACGGTACTGCTGGGAGAGAGACCGGAGGAACGATGGATCTGACTCCGCTGGACATCAGGAAGAAGAAGGATGACCTGCGCCGCACGGTGCGTGGTTACGATTCCGCTCAGGTGGACACCTTCCTGGACCTGGTCGCGGACCGTCTCGACGTGGTCGTACAGGAGGAGGTACGACTGAAGGAGCAGGTGGCCCAGCTTCGTGAGCGCCTCAAGGACTTCGAAGAGAGGGAGCGAGCCCTCAACGAGGCGTTGATCGCCGCGCAGGAGCTGCGTGAGGAAGCGCGTTTGCAGTCGGAGAAGCAGGTTGACCTGAGGTTGCAGGAGGCAGGTCAGCAGGCCGAGCAGATCGTCGGTGAAGCGAGGCGGACGGCGGAGGACTCCGAGCATAAGCTGGCCGAGCTGCACGCGCGCCGCGCCAGCTTCCTGCGGGGGATGCGGTCGCTTCTCGAGCGGTTCCTCAAGGACGTGGACTACGAGGAGGCGCGACTGGCGGGGTCGCCTGACGATTCAACCGGGGCTCCGGGCCCTGACCGATCGGACGAATCCGGCGGAGACGCCACTTCCGAACTGCAGATCCCGGACGACGAGGGGTAGGAGGGGTGATCAGGATCGGCACGAGACGGGAGCCTTACCGCGCATGAGCTATCGCCCGCTTCCCGAGAGCGTCGGCGAGCTCGAGGAGCAGGTCCTGGAGGCCTGGGAGGTCGAGGACACATTTCACCGGAGCCTCGAGCTTCGGCGCGACGCCCCCGAGTTCGTGTTCTACGAGGGTCCCCCGACCGCCAACGGAAAACCCGGTGTCCACCACTTGCTGTCGCGCACGATCAAGGACGCGGTGGCACGATACCGGGCGATGACCGGGTGGCACGTCACCCGGATCGCGGGTTGGGACACCCACGGTCTCCCCGTCGAGATCGAAGCCGAGAAGATGCTGGGAATTTCGGGGAAGCCCGAGATCGAGAAACTGGGGATCGCCAGGTTCAATCAGGTGTGTCGGGAGAACCTGTTCACCTACAAGGAAGACTGGGAGCGCCTGTCCCGCCGGATCGGCTACTGGCTGGACTACGAGAACGCGTACGTCACGTGCACGCCCGAGTACATCGAATCGGTGTGGTGGGCGCTGGCCGAGATCCATCGGAAAGGGCTCGTTTACAAGGGCTACAAGGTCCTTCCGTACTGTTCCCGCTGCGGCACCGGCCTCTCCAGTCACGAGGTCGCACAGGGCTACCGCGTGGTCTCGGAGCCCTCCGTGTACGTGAAGTTCCGACTGGAGGACGATGACGGCGGGGCTTCGATCCTGAGCTGGACCACTACTCCGTGGACACTTCCCGGCAACGTGGCGTTGGCCGTCGGGGAGGACATCGAGTACCTGCGCGTCCGGCTGCGGGAGCCCCGGGACGGCGAAGGCGGCTTTCCGAAGGGAGCGAGCCCGGGTGAAGAGCTGATCGTCGCTTCGGCGCTGGCCCCTGACGTACTCCGGCATCCGTACGACGTCGTGCAGGTCGTGCCGGGCTCCGACCTGGTAGGTCGGCGCTATCGTCCGCTGTTTCCCGGCGCCGTCGAGGCGGATGGCAATCGCGCGGCGTGGACCGTGCTTCCAGCGGATTTCGTCACCACGGAGGATGGGACGGGAGTCGTGCACACCGCCGTGATGTACGGTGAGGACGACTTCAAGCTCGGAACGCGGGAAGGTCTACCCATGCAACACACGGTGGACCCGGATGGCAGGTTCGTGGACCGGGTACCGGGCGGCCTGGCCGGTCGCTTCGTCAAGGATCCCGACACCGATCAGGCGATCATCGACGGGCTCTCCGGGCAGGACCTGCTGTATCGACGACAGATGTACGAGCACAGCTATCCCCACTGCTGGCGGTGTGATAGCCCTCTGCTCTATATGGCCCGGGACTCCTGGTATATCCGCACCACGGAGGTCCGAAGTCGGCTCCTGGAGAACAACGCCTCGGTAGACTGGCATCCACCCGAGATCGGGTCAGGCCGAATGGGGGAGTGGCTCTCGGGCAACGTGGACTGGGCGGTGTCCCGCGATCGGTACTGGGGAACCCCTCTCCCTATCTGGGTGTGCGACGCGGACCCCCAGCACGTGCGGGTCGTGGGTTCGCTGTCCGAGCTGGCGAGTCTGGCGGGCGGACTCCCGGATCATTTCGATCCGCACCGTCCAGAGATCGACGAGCTGACCTGGCCGTGCACCGAGGAGGGGTGCGACGGGATCGCACTGAGGGTCCCGGAGGTGATGGACGCATGGTTCGATTCCGGCTCGATGCCGTTCGCGCAGTGGCACTATCCATTCGAGAACGAAGCGGAGTTCGGGTCGCACTTTCCGGCCCACTTCATCGGCGAAGGTGTGGACCAGACTCGCGGCTGGTTCTACTCGCTGCTGGCGATTGCCACCCTCGTGTTCGACGCCCCCTCCTACCGGAACGTCGTGGTCAACGACCTGATCCAAGACGAAGAAGGTCAGAAGATGTCCAAGTCGAGGGGCAACGTGGTGGACCCGTGGGAGACCGTGGCGGAGTACGGAGCGGACGCCACACGGTTCTACCTGCTCGCGTCTAGCAACCCCTGGCTGCCCAAGAAATGGGACGGCGAGGCCCTGAAGGAGACGAACCGGAAGCTGTTCGACACGTTACGCAGCACGTATCGCTTCTTCGCGATGTACGCAGAGCTCGAGAAATGGAGTCACGAGTCTTCCGGGGAATCGCCTGTCGAGAGCCGGGCGCCCATCGATCGCTGGCTCCTCAGCCGTCTCGATGCCCTGGCAGGCTCGGTGAGGGCCGACTTCGAGGCATATGATCTCACGCGGGCCGCACGACGCATCACGTCGTTCGTGCTCGACGATCTGTCGAACTGGTACGTCCGGCAGACCCGGGACCGATTCTGGGCCACGGGCGCACATGCGGGCGGCGACCCGCCGCAGAGTACCGCCGACGCCTTCTCCACGCTGCACCGCGCGCTGGCCACGACGGCCCTCGTCCTGGCCCCGATCTCGCCGTTCCTGACCGATTGGCTGCACCGTCGGCTGACGGGTCGATCGGCGCACCTCTCGGAGTATCCGGAACCGGCGGGCGTCCGCGACGAAGAGCTGGAGCGGCGGATGGAAGACGTTCGGCGGCTTTCGACCCTGGGCCGGGCGGTCCGCGAGGAGGCAGGAGTACGGGTCCGGCAGCCTCTCGGGTCGCTGCAAGCCGTAATTCCGGGCGGTCGCCGCCCGGGGCCGGAGCTCGAGGCGATCCTGCGGCAGGAACTGAACGTAAAGGAAGTTGTATTCCCGTCGGAAAGTGACGATATTGTGCGGCTGTCTGCTAAGCCGGACTTTGGCCGGCTGGGACCCCGGTTCGGTCCGAAGACGCCTCGCGTGGCGAAGGCCATCGAAGAGCTGGGCGCGGAATCGGTCCGTGCCCTCGGGACCGGCGAGGCCGTGTCCGTGACCGTGGATGGCGAAGTTCTCGAGGTACTGCCCGGGGACGCGCGGGTGCTCGAAGAGGCTTCGGGAGATCTGATGGTGCAGGCCCACGAGGGATACCTCGTCGGTCTGGACACGACGATCACGCCGGACCTGGAAGCGGAAGGCCTGGCGCGGGAGGTCGTGAGCCGGGTGCAGCGACTGCGTCGGGACTCTGGCCTGGATGTGAGCGACCGCATCCGTCTGGGCCTGGCGGCGGAGTCGAGTCGTCTGGCCGGTGCCGTTGAAGCGCATCGCGAATACATCGCGGGAGAGACGCTGGCGGTCGCCGTGACGACGGAAGCGGAACAGACCGCGGCGTTGAAGTACGCGACCCGCGTGCAGATCGAAGGGGAGAGCATTGCCCTTGGCTTGAGCCGCACCGACGGCTGATGGCGGGGGATCACTGCTGAATTTTCTGACACTCTAAGGCTAGATCGGGGCAACGGGATGAAGAAGAAGGACCTGAAACACATCGAGAAGCGACTGCTGCAGCTCAGGGAGCGGGCTTTGAAGGATCTTGGTCACTACGACGAGGCTTTCTCGAACAATTCGCAGGCATCCGAGGGCGACCTTTCGGCGTACAGCTTCCACATGGCGGACCAGGGGACAGACGCCATGGAACGGGAGAAGGCTTTCCTGTTCGCCAGCAAGGAGGGGCGCTACCTGTATCACCTCGATGAGGCTCTGCGGCGCCTGTACCGGACGCCCAAACAGTTCGGCGTATGCGAGGACTGCGGCGACGCGATCTCGTTCGAGCGCATGGATGCGCTGCCGCACACCACCATGTGCATCCGGTGCAAGGAGAAGGAAGAAACGGGTGTCTCTCGTTGACTCCGGCACCCTGGTGGTGCCTGAAGCCCTGTCTTCCGGAGTGAACAAGAAGGCGCTCCTGGCCGGCATCGTGGGCACCGTGGTGGGGCTGGATTTCTTCACCAAGATGTGGGCCATGAACAGCCTGACGTTCGGTTACCCGCTTCCGGTGCTGGGGGAGTTCTTCCGGCTCACCTACACGCACAACCCGGGGGCGGCGTTCGGAATCAACATCGGTGCACATTCCCGCCTGTTCTTCCTCGTTCTCTCGCTGGTCGCCCTGGTGGTTCTGGGCCTGATCTATCGATCGACCCCGGCGAGCGACAAGCTCCGCCTTCTCGCCGTGGCGCTGGTGAGTGGGGGAGCGATCGGCAACATCATCGATCGCTTCCGCTTCGAGGCAGGCGTCGTGGACTTCCTCGATGTCGGCATCGGCACACATCGGTGGCCGATCTTCAATGTTGCCGACATGGCCGTGAGCATCGGGGCCGTCCTGCTGCTGATCTCATTCTACTTCGAGGAGAAGGACGGTGACGAGCCGGAGCCGGCAACCGGCTGAGGTTCACCGCTTTCGCGTTGACGAGGAAACGGACGATCGGCTGGATGCACGCCTGGCCGATCGTTTGCGTCTGAGCCGAAGTCGCGTCGCCGAACTGGTGGCCGACGGTCTCGTACGCGTCAACGGATCTCCTGTCAGGAAGAGCCAGCGCCTTCGTGAGGGAGACGAGGTGGAGGTGACGGTGCCGGCACCTCCTCCCACCGCAGTGATCCCCGAGCCGATTCCGATCGAAGTGGTGTACGAAGACGAGCACCTGGCCGTGGTGGACAAGGCGGCCGGGCTGGTCGTTCACCCGGCGCCGGGACACAGCAGCGGTACCCTGGTGAACGCCCTGCTGCACCGCCTGGGGGGGCTGTCGTCCCTCGGCGAGCCGGATCGACCCGGAATCGTGCATCGGCTCGACAAAGACACCAGCGGCCTCATGGTGGTCGCCCGTACGGACGACGCGCACCGGGTGTTGACGCGGGCGATCGGACGGCGTGAGATCCGGCGTGGCTACCTGGCCGCCGCATGGGGGCACGTTCAGGAAGACGAATTCGATGTGGACCAGCCGATCGGGCGGGATCCAAAGCAGCGGCAACGGATGGCGGTGGTCGCTACCGGCCGGCCGTCTTTGACCCACTTCAGGCGTCTTGAGCGCTGGCGGGCTGCCGACCTCCTCGCCGTTCGGCTCCATACGGGGCGCACCCACCAGATCCGGGTCCACCTGAGATCCCTCGGTCATCCCGTCGTGGGCGACCCGATCTACGCACCCCGGTGGCAGAAGGGGTTGCTCGGGGCCGGCGGGCGATGGGCCGACGAGTTCGATCGACGGGCAGGCCGACTGTTCCTCCACGCCGCCAGGTTGGCGTTCCTCCATCCCGCTACGGGCGAGGATATGAGTTTCACCTCGCCACTGCCCGAGCCACTACAGGGTGCCGTCGAGTGGGCACGGAACGCGGGAGCTGATTCTGGAGGGCCGGTGTGAGGCGTGCCTCGCCATGGATCCCTGCTGTCGCCGCGCTCGTCATCGGCGCAACGGCGGCGGTTCGCTCCCCGACGGCCACCCAGGGTGTCCCCGGGGCACCGGAGGTCGTCGAGGTGCTGGGCGATCCGGATCTAGCGGAGCTCGGGTCTCGCCTGGTCTCCGACCCGGCGGTATGGAAACCCCTGCCGGGGATCGGCACCCTGCCCGACGTCGGAGTCGATTCGCTGCAGATCTGGCTCACCTCAGACCTGAGCGCCGGCGTGCCCCAGGGTCTGAGGCACCCGGAGCCGTGGGTCGCGGGGACAGCAAACCCCGCAGAAGCCAGGATCGCCCTCAAGACCGGGCCCGGACTCAGCGGCCCCCGGGGACTCAGGTCAGTATTGCGCCACGAGATCGCGCATATCGGTCTTGGAGCAGCGACCGGCGGAAACTACCCTCGCTGGCTGACGGAAGGGTACGCCCAGTACGCCTCCGGAGAGTGGAGCTGGGAAGACGCGTGGCATCTACAGTCGGCCTTTCTGCGCCGCGGGGCGACGACTCTGGGGGAGATCGACCTGCGGTTCCGCCGGCACTCGACCGACGCGCGGATGGGATACCTGCTGTCCTACACCGCGGTTCACGAGCTCGCGGCCCTGGGCGGTGAGGCGGGTCTGGCAGCCGTATTCCGGCGATTGCGTGAAGGTGCCTCGTTCGAGGAGGCTCTCCGTCGCACCTACGGGATCACCGACCGGGACTTCGAGGTGCGGTGGAAGAGATCGCTCGTGGATCGATACGGGTGGCTGTACCTGCTGTCGCGTGCCGGAGTCTTCTGGATTGCCGTATCCGGACTCGTTCTCTTCGTGGCACTTCGCAGGGCGCGAACGGATCGGACCCGGCTCGACGAGCTGCGTGCCGAGGACCTACGGGTTCCGGAGGTTCCGCAGGACGGGGAAGCAGGTGGACGACCGCCGGCCTTTCGCGGGCCGGAAGACGGGCCCGAGAGCCCCGATTCTGACCGTGGCGCCAGATTGACTTGAATTCGATTTGGGGGTATCCTTCCGCGATGAACGGGAACCGGGGAGGCGAAGCCGGCGACGACGCTCACCGTCCACGGCTGTTCGGCCTGCTGGGGAGAAAGAACGCGGCTCTCCTTGCAGTCGGAGCCGTGGTCATTTTGTTTGGATATGTCCTCCTGGATCGAGGCTCGGTCGTCCTGGCGCCGCTTCTTCTGTTCGCGGGATACGTGGTACTGATTCCCGCGGGACTGCTTCTCGGATTCCGTGCCGATCGAGGCGACCGGGCCGGCGAGGGCGAATAGCTCAGTTGGTCCAGAGCGCCTGCCTTACAAGCAGGAGGTCGCTGGTTCGAATCCAGCTTCGCCCATGTGTGACGGGCGGCGGAACGAGGAACAATCCGCCGCAATCGAGTGTCGTAATGAGTGCGCGGGGAAAAATGCGCCCCGTTTTCGAAGTGGAACAGCTGAGGACCGAAATATGAAGCGTGCGATTCGTTACTGGGGCGGGCAGGGCCTGGCCGTTGCGGCTGCCTCACTCGTGTTTGCCGCTGGCACCGCCGTGGCACAGGACGGCGGCTCGGGCGGTCGAGCCCGGGTGCTGGTGGCTCCCCTGCAGGTCGATGGTGCAGTCAAGAAGGACTTCGGCAAGAAGATCGCCGAAGACGTTCGGGACGGCCTTGAGGAGATCCCGACGCTCATTGCCATCGAATGGAACGAGGTCAAGGATGAGCTGCGCCGGCTGAAGCTCAAGGAAGAAGATCTCGGCCTCATCCAGTGGAGACAGCTCGCGGGGCGTCTCAACGCGGATGTCGTGATGACGGGTGTCGTCGGCTCAGCGGCGGGCGGGAACCAGGTCAGCGTCAGCTTCGTCGATTCCAAGAGCGGTGACGAGGTCGACGTGCCGGGCTTCATAGTTCCCGGCGACGGGGGGGATGACGTGAAGCAGGCGGCCGGCGTGATCGTGACTGCGTTCGGCGACCAGGTGGACTATCGGCGCGCCCTTCTGTTCTGCCAGGACTACCTCGCGGCCGAGCAGTATGATGACGCTCTTCGCAACTGCGACGAGGCGTTGAGCACGAACGCCGAGAGCACGACCGGGCATTACCTGCGCGGGCGCGTGTACATGGGGCTGGAGAGTTGGACGGAGGCCGCGGATGATCTCGCGATCGTGATCGAGAACAACTCGGCCGAAGTGGATGCCCTGAACGCCCTGGCGTACGTCTACGCCCAGATGGGCGATATGGAGCGCGCCGTCGAGCTCTACCGGGAGTACCTGAACTTCAATCCCGGGGACGCGAGCGTTCGCATGACGGTCGCCTTCGAGCTCGCCCAGGCGGGCGGTGAGGACGAGGCTATCGATCTCCTTCAGGAAGGCATCGCTATCGATTCGACGAACGCCGAGCTGTGGGAGTTCCTCGGCAACGTGGCGCTCAAGAAGGGCACGACGGCGGCGGAGGACGCGATGGAGGATACGGGCGCCATAGCGGACGAAGCGGCCGTTCGACTCGCGGTCGAAGCCTACGACCACGTTCTGGAGCTCAAGGGAGAAGACATGAATCCTGAGATCCTCCGCAACGTGATCGCCGCGAACCTGGAGCTCGGCGACTTCGATGCTGCGCTCACGTTCGCGGACCGAGCTCAGGCCCTGATGCCGGAGGACGCCGGTCTGTGGTCGATCCGGAGCGACATCTACGGGCGCATGGAGAGGTACGACGACGCGGTTGCGGCGCTCGATCGGACGCTCGAACTCGATTCGGCCTACCCGAACGCGTATCTCAGGCGCGGCTTCCTGAAGCTGCGCTCCGGGGATTCTCAGGGAGGTACGACGGACCTCGAGACTGCTGTCGCGCAGGGAGCGGATGTCGAGGTGGTGGCGGGCCAATTGCTGGCGCGCGGCTACAACGACTTCTTCAAGACCGGACGGTATAACGAGGCGCTCGCGATGTTCGAGGTCGGCACCGATCTGGCAAGCGCCGGCCGGGTGAGAGACCAGCTGTACTTCTTCACGGCCTACGGCTACTACCAGCAGGGAGTGTCGATCGACGGGTCGAACGAGGCGAACGAGGCGTGCCAGCCGGCCCGCCGCGCGCTGTCGAAGTTCCAGCAGGTTCTCCCGAACCTCGACCGGGCCGGCGCCGAACAGCCGCAGAGCCAGGCGCAGATTCGCGAGAGCACTGACGTGTACATCTACCGGCAGGAGCAGATCATCCGAAAGAACTGCGGAGGCTGATCTCCCCGCGACGGTAAAGACCTGCCGGGGGCACATCGCCCCCCGGACGCTCGCAGTGAAGCCCGGCGGAACCACGTGTTCCGCCGGGCTTTTTGGCATCCGGGAGCCGCTGTGGGGGACCGGGGTTGCGCTACGGGAATCGGACACATAAAATGGGGCCCTGTGGGGAAAAGTGGAGAATTGTGGGGATATCTCCTTCCTGCGTGAAACTGGCGGTGCGAATTGGGCGGCTACCTCGGGAGCTACCTGTATCAGGTAGACGAGAAGGGCAGGGTCACGCTTCCGGCGGCTTTTCGCCGGGACAGCGAGGCCCAGTCGTTCGTCTTGATTCAAGCTCAGCCCGATGCCCTCACCCTGTACCCGCACGATACCTGGACCGAGGTACAGGAGCGCCTCCGCTCCCTCGTGCGAAGCGCTCCGCGGTCGCGACACCGAATGCTCGCTCTCACGGCGAACGCGATCGAGGTCGTACCCGACAAACAAGGCCGCATTCTGATTCCTGACCGACTGCGCACCGGCGCCGGCATACGCGACGAGGCGCAGGTGGTGGGAGCCATAGACAAGATCGAGATCTGGGACCCGGAGCGGTTCGCTCAGGTCATGACCGATACGGGAGACGACTTCGGGGATCGATTGGCCGGCATCTTCGCCTGATCGCGGACGGGATTGGCTGGGGTGAACACATGAGCGGGCAGCCATTCTCGCACCATCCGGTTATGGCGGATGAGACGGTGAGGTTGCTCGAGCCCGAGCGGGGAGGGCAGTTCCTCGACGCCACGGTCGGCGGAGGGGGGCACGCGGAACGGATCCTGGCCTCGAGTCCAGCGGCGACGCTGATCGGCCTGGACCAGGATCCTGAGGCCGTGGCCGCAGCCAGGAGGCGACTCTCCGTGTTCGGAGATCGGGCACGCCTGGTGACAGGAAACTTCCGCGATGCTGCGGAGCTGATCGAAGGATACATAGACGTCGGTCTGGACGGGGCCCTGCTGGATCTGGGCGTGTCGTCCCACCAGATCGACACGACGGCGCGCGGTTTCTCCTTCCGCCGGGGCACACCGTTAAACATGCGGATGGGCGGGACAACCGGTGGTTGGAGGACCGCGGCCGATTTGCTGAACACGGCGTCTGAAGAAGAGCTGGGGAAGATCTTCCGGGACTACGGGGAAGAGAGGAAGTGGCGGGCCATGTCCCGGGAGATCGCCCGGCGCCGGCGGCAGCGACCGCTGCGCAGCGCGGATGATCTCGTTGCGGCTGCCTCGGCGGCGCTCCGGAGACCCCTGGCTCAGAGGGACAAAGCGCGCCTGTTCCAGGCCGTTCGGATCGCCGTAAACGAAGAGCTGGAAGCATTGCGCGAGGGATTGGACGCCATCGGGCAATTGCTCGCGATGGAGGGGCGGCTGGTCGTCATCTCGTACCACTCACTGGAAGATCGAATAGTGAAAGAGACTTTCCGGGAGTGGAGTCGAGCATGTGTCTGCCCACCGGAGTGGCCCATCTGCACGTGCCGGGGTCGGGCCCTGGGGCGCCGGCTGACGAAGAAGCCGCTGCGTCCGTCGGAAGCTGAAGTAGCCGTGAATCCACGGGCGCGGAGCGCGAGGCTCCGCGCATGGGCTCGGGCATGACGGG
>CAZRRU010000112.1:0-9540 GCA_964602635.1 uncultured Gemmatimonadota bacterium
CGCCCGGGTCCTGGTCGAGACCGCGTTCGACCAGGGCATCCGTTTCTTCGACAACGCTGAGAGCTACCAGAACGGCAAGGCGGAGCGCTGGCTCGGGGCCGCGCTTGAGAGCGTCCGATCCGATGTCCTCATCATGAGCAAGACGCACTCGCCGCGTGACCGGAGCGCCGACAGCGCCCGGCGGCATCTCGAGGGCAGCCTGGAGCGCCTGCGCACCGAATACCTGGACGTGTGGCAGCTTCACAGCACGAAGAGCGTGGAGGACGTGGACCGCGCATTTCGGGCCGGCGGCGCGATGGAGTACATCATGCGGGCAAAGGAAGAGGGCCTGGTTCGCTTCGTCGGAGTCACGGGCCACGTGACTCCCGCCGCCCACCGTCGGGCCCTGAAATACTGGGACGAAGGTTGGCAGTTCGACACGATCCAGTTCCCGATCAATCCGATCGACTACCATCAGCGGAGCTTCCAGAGACAGGTCCTCGTGGATATCGTGGCGAGGGACATCGGAGTGATCGCCATGAAGACGTCGGCGGACGGCCGACTGCTTCGCGAAGGCATCTGCACGATCGAGGAAACCCTGCGCTACGTGTGGTCGCTGCCGGTAGACGTGGCGGTGGTGGGCATGGAGAGGCCGGACCTGGTCAATCAGAACGCCCGTATCGCGAGAGAGTTCACACCCATGAGTCCAGCCGAGCTGCAGGCGCTGAGGGAACGCATCGAACCCGAGACCGACCTCACACTCGAGTGGTACAAGACATGAGCGTGTTTGCCGGAATGAAGCCGATCGACCGCCGGGCCGTGCGCTCGTGGATCTCCTATGACTGGGCGATTTCCGCGTTCAACACGCTGGTCGGCACGTTCATCTACAACGCGTACTTCGCGAGGTCGTTCGCCCCCAACGAGGACCTGGGGATGGCCCTGTGGTCACGCGGAGTCGTCATCAGCGCCCTGCTCATAGCCCTTCTGTCGCCCGTACTCGGCGCCGTCGCGGATCGCAGCGGACGCCGGCGCCAGTACATGATCCTGATGACGCTCGTGTGCGCCGGCGCCACAGCGCTGCTCACCTTCGTAGCCCCGAGCGACAGCCACGCCGTGCTGAAGGCGCTCACGATCTATGTCGTCGCCAACGTCGCGTTCGAGATGGCGACAGTCCTCTACAACGCGTATCTACCTGAGCTGGTGACGGAGGACCGGATCGGACGCGTCTCGGGCTACGGCTGGGGAATCGGCTACATCGGTGGCCTGGTCGTGATGGTGATGGCGCTGTTCTTCTTCGT
The DNA here is from genome assembly GCA_964602635.1 of uncultured Gemmatimonadota bacterium. Lineage (GTDB taxonomy): Bacteria > Gemmatimonadota > Gemmatimonadetes > Palauibacterales > Palauibacteraceae > Benthicola. Next base: position 1,278 of record CAZRRU010000112.1, read on the forward strand.
GCGGCCCGAGCTCCGGCTATCGTTTCTGCCGACTACGGAAGGCTTCCACGTACGGGCCACCAACCTCCTGGTGGCGGTCTGGATCCTGTTGTTCAGCATCCCGATGTTCCTGTTCGTGAGGGAGAAGGCGGAGAAGACGGACAGCGTCGATATCCCGGGAGCCTTCCGCGAGCTGCGCCACACGTTCCGCGAAGTCAGGCGCTACCGTGAGATCGTCAAGTTCCTCGTCGCCAGGCTCGTGTACAACGACGCGCTGGTGGCCGTGTTCGTATTCGGCGTGATCTACGCGACGGGCACGTTCGGCATGGACGAGCAGGAGGTGCTGGTGTGGGGCATCGTGCTCAACATCGTCGCCGGCTTCAGCGCCCTGGCCTTCGGACGCATAGACGACAGGCTCGGCGGCAAGAAGACCCTTCTGATCACACTGGCCGGTTTGACGACCGCGACGGCGATCGCGGTCGTAGCCCCCAACAAGACCTGGTTGTGGATCGCCGGGATCCTGATCGGCCTGTTCGTGGGTCCGAACCAGTCCGCCAGCCGTTCCCTCATGGGCCGGTTCGTACCCGAGAAGCACAAGGGAGAGTTCTTCGGATTCTTCGCCTTCTCGGGGAAGGTGACCTCGTTCATGGGGCCGATGCTGATCGGCGTCCTGGCCGTGCCGTTCGGTCAGCGGGTCGCCGTATCCAGCCTTCTGGCGTTCTTCGTAGTGGGCGGCCTGATCCTGATGACCGTGAACGAGGAAGCAGGAATCGAGGCGGCGCGGTCCGCGGACGAGACGAACGCCTGACGGCGGAACGGTTACATTGGAGCGGGCCATCGGAGCGTCGCGCCAGGGCGATGCACGGGCCGGCCCGCCAGAAAGGGAGTCGCACGATGGCCGAGCGCAGCATGTGGGATCGGATGAAGGGCGCCGCGATGCTGGACGTCGAGACGTACGAAGAGGTCGAGCACGACGAGAACCTCACCGTGCAGGCCGCGACCGTCGTGCTGATCGCGGCGCTGGCCCGTGGCATCGGCGGGTTCAACGACGGTGAGACCGGAGTCATCGTCGGGGTCATCGCGGCCCTGTTCAGCTGGCTCGTGTGGGCCGGCATTACATATCTGATCGGGGACAAGCTCCTTAAGGGGACCGCCACCTGGGGCGAACTGCTGCGCACGTTGGGATACGCCCAGGCGCCTGCCGTGCTCCTGGTTCTCGGGATCCTGCCCCTTCCGTTCTTCGGGGGCCTCCTCGCGGCCGTAGTCGGGATCTGGCTCCTGGTCACGGGGATCGTGGCGATCCGCCAGGCGCTCGACTTCGACACCGGCAAGGCTATTCTGACGGCGTTCCTCGGGTGGCTCGTAGCCGTGGCGATTCCGGCGATCGTGATCGGCGGGGCGCTGATCAACTGGTAGTGCGATGGCAGGATGAGTGACACCTCCGGCGCTTTGCGGGGCGCCGGAGGCCCCGTATCTTGGCTTCTCCCGCCGGCGCGGCCCGTCGTGTGCCGGCTCCACCGGTGGCGGTAGCGAGGAGGCTCGAGACCCCCCATGCGCGTGCACCTCGCTACCCGTGCGCTCGTCCTCTCCGCGACGCTGTGGCTCGGTGCGGCTACCCCGGCCGCTGCCCAGAGCTGGCCACTGACGCGGCCGGAGCGCTCGGACTACCGCGAGACGTCCCGGTACGCGGATGTCACGCAGTTCCTGGCGGGTCTCGAGGGGCGGCACCCGAATCTCGCGTTCACCACCTTCGGCTACTCCGAGGAGGGCCGGGCCCTTCCGCTGGCCGTGTTCGGGGACGTTCCAGACGCATCAGCCGGCGCCGTGCGATCTTCCGACGCGACCCGCGTTCTGGTGTTCGCCAACATCCACGCCGGAGAGGTCGCGGGGAAGGAAGCGGCCCAGCTCCTGGTGCGAGAGCTGGCTCAGGGGCTGTGGGACCCGTGGGCCGACTCGTTGATCGTTCTGGTGGCGCCGATCTACAATGCGGACGGGAACGAGCGCATCGGTCTTCGAAACCGACCGCGGCAGCACGGTCCGCTGGCCGGCATGGGTCGGCGCCCCAACGCCCGTGACCTGGACCTCAACCGGGACAATGCCAAGCTCGAATCGGCTGAGGCGCGGGCGCTGTCACGCCTGGTGCAGGAATACGATCCGCACGTGGCCCTCGACCTTCACACCACGAACGGCACGTTCCACGCCTATCACCTCACGTACTCTCCGCCGCTGCACCCGTCCACGGACGCGCGCATTACGGATCTGCTCAGGAACGAATGGCTCCCGGCGGTCAGCCAGAGCGTCCGGGATCGGTACGGGTGGGAGTTCTTCTTCTACGGAAACGTACCCGGGACGTTCGGCATGGAAGGCGAGCGCGGCTGGTACACGTTCGATCATCGGCCGCGCTTCACAACCAACTACCTCGGCTTGCGCAACCGGTTCGGCGTCCTCAGCGAGGCCTATTCCTACGCCACGTTCGAGGACCGGATACTGGCGCACGGGCGATTCATCGAGGCGGTGATCGAATTCGCTTTCGCCAACGCGACTCGTGTTCGGCGGGCGGTGGAGGCCGCCGACGCGGCGCCGGTTCCGGGCATGGAGATCGCGCTGCGCTCCGATGTGGTGCGCGGTGACACGATCGACGTGCTCCTCGGCGCCGTGAACAGGGAGCGAAACCCGTTCACCGGGGAGCTGATGTATCGGCGGCGGGACGAGCGGAGCGTCGAGAGGATGCCCGACTACGGGTCGTTCGGGGCCACCGAGAGCGTGGCCTCGCCTGCGGCCTATCTCATCCGGGAGGATCAAGTGCGTGTGATCGAGCGGCTGGAGGCGCACGGAATACGCGTCCTTCGCCTGGAGGCGGATGCCGACCTCGCCGTCTCCGCATTTCACGTCGATTCGACGCGCGCCTCGGAGCGCCAGTACCAGGGGCATCACCTGCGGGAGGTATGGGGGGAGTGGGGCGAAGTGCGCCGCGAGTTCACGGCCGGCACGGTCGTGGTGCCGATCCGGCAGCCTTTGGGGCGACTGGTCGTGGTCCTGCTGGAGCCGCGCTCGGACGACGGCTTCCTCACGTGGAATCTGCTGGACGAGGCCCTGGAAGATGGCGGGGTCTATCCGATCACACGGGCGGCCGATCTTCCATCGGAGGCGTGCCAGGAGTGCGCCCGGTTCCGCTGACGGATCCCGCCGCCACGCCTCGACGCGCGCCGGCATTTCCGCCCGGCGTTGGAGTGTCCGTTCCGGGTGCGCGGGTGCTCGGCCTCTTCTTCCTGCTGGTCCTCTCTTCCTCGCCCCTGGGCGCTCAGACGACCGGCCGCATCCAGGGGACCGTCACCGATCTGTCGAGCGGCGAGCCGCTGGCAGGCGTGCTGATACGCGTCGAGGCCCTGGATCGCTCCACCCTGAGCTCCGACCAGGGTCGGTTCATCCTCGCCGGGCTTCCGGCCGGGCAACACGATGTGCAGGTGGAGCTGGTGGGATTCACGTCCCTGGAACTCGAGTCAGTGGTCGTGCGAGCTTCCCGGGCGTCCGAGCTCGCCCTGGAGCTGGAGCCGACGGCCGTCCCCGTGGCTCCGATCCGGGTGGAGGCGAATCGGATTCCTCTCATCGAGCCCGAGGTGAGCGAGACGCGCCAGATCGTGCCGGGCGCGGCGCTGCGCGAGCTCCCGGTCACGACCATCGCAGAAGCCGTGGAGCTCACGACAGGTGTGTCCGACGGTCACTTCCGCGGCGGCCGGGTGGGTCAGGAGACGTACCTGGTAGACGGAATGGCGATCAAGAACCAGGTCGAGGGGGCGACCGAGGGCCAGGGATTGCAGTTCTCTCCGACGGCGCTGTCGGAGATCGAAGTGATCACGGGTGGGTTCGGCGCGGAGTACGGCTCCGCGCTGTCCGGCGTCGTATCGTACACGACCCGGCGGGGTGACCCGAACCGGTGGAGTGGAATGGCCCGTTTCCTCACGGACCGGCTGTCCCCGGAGAACGCCTCGATCGGACAGTCGACGCTCAACCTGTCGACGGGAGGACCGCTGCGCTTCCTGGGTGAGGGCGCTACCCTGTTCGTCGATCTTCAATTGCAGGGGCTCCAGGACTCCGAGCCCCGGGCGCGCGGACTCACGTGCATTCAGCCTGACGACGCGGATGCGACGGTGGCAGCTGCGATCGCCGCCTACGTATCGAACCCCGCGACCGCCCCCCTGTACTGCCCTTACGAGCAGGCGGGTCTTCCGTATCAACAGGGCGACGGCCTCATCGGCTTTCTACGGTTCGACAAGCGCCTGTCCGGACGTCTGAATCTGGCGGCAACGCTGCTCCGCAATCGGTTCCAGCGTGAGCTCTACACCCCCGATCTCAAGTACAATGCCGGCAGCCAGCTCGGAAGAAGCACGGAATCCTGGCTGGGCGCCCTGATCCTGGACCATGTCACGCAGAAGGATGGGCAGGCCCTGAACCTGTCAGCGCGGCTGGCCCTTCAGCGGGTCGACCGGTACCTGGGCGTGGTCGATCCGGCACAGGTCAGGGACCGCTCCACCGTGCTCGGGTTAGGGCTGTCCGACTTCGAGTTCGCAGGAGAGGAGTTCGTGCGCCTCCCGATCGAACGGCAACTCGACTCGCTGGTCGCGGTCCCCGGCTACCGGCTACCGGGTGGGCTCACGGGCTCCCCGTTCGGAGCGGCCGGGGAGGGGATCCTCACGACGACGGGCACCTCCGGCCTGGCGGCGTACACTCGTTCGGACTTCCTCGGCACCGACCTGGCGGGCGAACTGATCACCGCGAACGGCAACTCGTTCCGGGCCGGGTTCCAGGGGAAGTTCTACCAGGTCGAGACCTACGAACGAACCCGCGCGTACCTGGCGGGCTCGGCCCCGAACTACGCCCGGTTCTACCCGACGACCCTGGCCGGGTACTTCGACGCCAACATACGTCCCGATCCGCTGTTCACGATCACGGCCGGAATGCGGGTCGAAGGGTTCCAGTCCGGACTCGACTTCAGCCTGGATCGCTCGGACTTCCTCGCCCCGACCGGGTCCGCCGAATGGAAGGTGAACGCCACCCCACGCCTCGGGATCGCCGGGGCGTTCAAGAACTCGGCGGGCCGCAGCGCGTTCCGGTTCAACTACGCCCGCGTGGCGCAGCCGCCGGACTTCCAGTTCTTCATCGACAACACCATCGGTGACTCTCTACGCACCGACGTGCGCCGCCAGGGTAACCCGAACCTGGCGTTCGAGCAGGGCAACGCGTTCGAGATCGGCTTCAGCCAACTATTCGGGGACGCCGTGGGCCTGGATGTGACAGGGTTCCTGAAGAATCTGACCGACCTGGTGACCGGGAACGTCGCGTTCGGCGGCGTGGCTCCCGGTCAGTTCTCGACCGGCGACAAGGGAACGGTGAAGGGCGTGGAGATCGTGGCCCGCGGAAGGTGGCCCGGTTTCGGGGCGAGCCTGGGCTACGCTCTGGCCGATGCGACGGGCCTCACGTCGGGGGCGTTCGACGATTCCGGAACCCTGCCCCCGGGTACGACGGCCGAGTATCCACTCGCGTTCGACCGACGCCACACGATCGACGCTGCCCTGTTCTTCGGCCGGGCAGCCTCGTCAGCCGGCGCGGGCGCGTCGGACGGAGGACTCGCCGGCTCGCGACTCGGGCTGGTGCTGACAGCCCGCGTGCGGAGTGGATATCCCCTGAATGCCGGTCCGCCAGTGGAGGACGCGCCGGTTCCCGCCGTCGACCGCCTTCCGTGGACCAGCGTGCTCGACGCGCGGTTCACGTGGGACTTCGCGAGCCTGCCGGGTTGCCAGGGTTGCGCCCTGCGTCTCGTGGTGGACGGGAAGAACCTGTTCGGGGCAGACAACGTGATCGCGCTCCGGGGTGACAGCGGCCTCCTGGCGCCGTCCATGGAGACTCTTCTGGAGGTGGCCGATCGGCCCGTGACTTCGACGTTCCCTATCCTGCGGGAGTCGGAGCGCTACGCGCCGCTCGCGGACCTGGACCGCGACGGGGTCATCACGGCGACCGAGTTCGACACCGCGCGGTTCGCGGCCGCCCTGGATGCCAACGATCCGTCGTTTCTGTTCGGCGAGCCGCGGCAACTGCGCCTCGGACTGGAGGTGGTGTTCTGAGACGCCTCGCGCTTGTGGCGATCGCCGCCCTGCTGACCGGCCTGACATGGGCCTGCCGCGACGCCCCGTCTCCGTGGGAGCCTCCAGTCGAGGAGGTCCCGGCGGGCGCCCGTCGGCTCACGTTCAATCCGGGCGACGACCGCTCGCCCGCGTGGTCGATGGGCGGCGATTCGATCGTGTACGTGGCGGAGGGATTCGGCGACCTGGCGCGATCCGCCGGCGTGCTCCTGTCCATCCCGCGGGAGGGTGGAGCCGCGCGCACCGTCTTTCCGCTCGTCCAACCGAAGCGCACGACTGCGGCGGCGCTCCTGGCGCCGGCCGTCGAGCCGGGCTCCGGACGCATAGCCTACGCGCAGCTTCTCGTTTCCGAGGGTGTTTGCATCGGAGATGCGACCTCGTGCGACCCCGCCGACTCGCAGGCGGAGCCTCCGCGCCTGCAGACCGGCAGACTTCGCGCGCGCTCCCCGGGGGCGACGACGCCCGCGGAACAGGACCCGACGCTCGCGGTGGTATTCGACGGCGTCGCGCTCGACGACTCGCGGCACCCGTTCAACCTGCCGGGAGTTTGGATCACGCGTCTGCATCCGTTCCAGCGGCGGTTCAACGACGAGGGAATGCTGCCGGTCCGGCCGTCGTGGGATCCTGCCGGAGGTCGTCTCGTCACATCCGACGGGCTCGGCCTGTTCGTGTGGCGCCCGGGCGAGAGCGCGGCGACCCCAATACCGGGAACGGACGACGGGAGCTCGCCCGCGTGGAGTCCCGACGGTGGGTCGATCGCGTTCACCCGCTTCGACCGCGGTGCCGAGCTCCAGACCACGTGTCAGCACCTCACCATCGATCCCCGTGCGGGTACGACAGTCGGCTGCGTGGAAGAGCGCACCGAGTGGCCGATCGGCCGGGCGACGATTCAGCTGGTTCCGTCTTCCGGGGGCACGGCCGTCGAGATCGCGGAAGGCACTGAACCGGCCTGGTCGCCGGACGCCTCGTGGGTCTACTTCGCCCGCGCGGACGGGATCTGGCGGATTCCCGTCGCGGGCGGACAGCCGGAGCTGATCCCGGGGACGGAAGCCGGCGGGGGGCCCGCGGTGTCGCCCGACGGGACCGAGCTCGCGTTTACGAAGCACGGCGAAGACGGAAAGGGGGACATATGGGTCGTTCCTCTTCCATAGTCGCGCGCCTCGCTCCCTCTCTTGGGCTGTGCGCCTTGATGACGCTGTCTTCCGGCTGCGGCGAGCCGATCGCCGTCCTCGGGGATATTCCGGGTCTCATGCGTATCGTGGCAGGGGTGCCGGACCAGCCGGGCCGCGAGATCGGGTCCACCGCCACCCGCACCGAGCTCCGGTTTCCGACCGGCCTCGCCATGGACCTGGATGGAGTGCTCTACGTGGCGGACCGGGACAACCGGCGAATCCTGGCCGTCACCTCGTCGGGCGCTGTGCGGGTCGTGGCGGACAACACGGGCTGCGTGACGAGCTGCCTGGTGGAGCCGATCGATGTGGCGGTCGATGGAGCGGGCGGATTGATCGTGGCCGACGAGCGCGGACACCGGGTGTGGCGCTACGACGCCGCGACGGGGGCTCGCACCCTGCTCGCGGGGACCGGAGAGGCGGGCACGGTGCCGGACGGCGAGCCCGCCGCGTCATCCCCGATTCGCAGCCCGCGCGGGGTAGCGGTGGACGAGAACGGCGCCGTGTTGGGTTCAGGTATTTGCGTGCCGCAGACGTACGGTGAGGTCAGTGACTACGGGCCGATCACGCACAGCGAGAATCCCGGAACCGGTCAGGACTGGAAGGGGTTCGAGACAACTCTGTTTCGCGCCACGCTGAGCGCCGATTTCGACACGAGCTTCGGTACTTTTTCGTCGATCACGGGCTACACGGATTTCGACTCGACCGACGAATATGACCAGGATGCCCAAGCCTTTGGTCGCCCGGACGCCTTGCTGGCCGACTTCCACTCACAAGGCGACGCGCGGACGACTCAATTCAGCCAGGAACTGCGCTTTGCCTCGAGTTTCGACGGTCCCGTGAATTTTACGCTGGGGGGTAACTACTGGCGGGAAGAGCGCCAATTCGGGGACCAAAACCACATTATCTCCTGCATTGAGCTCGGCAAAAACAGTGGCGCGCCCTGGGGGGATCCGGCCCGCATCGCGATGGGCATCT
>CAZRRU010000113.1:0-3197 GCA_964602635.1 uncultured Gemmatimonadota bacterium
GACCGGAAGGCGGTTCGTCGGTCGCGCCGCACGATGCGAAGAGCATGGCCAGCGTGAGCGAGACAATCCGATTCATCCAAAGTCCTCCGAGAAAGGATTGGCACAGCGCCACCGTACGCGGCAATCTCGCTGTGATGGTTCCATCAAGGCCGCATGCTGCGGCGGGCCATCGTATCAATCTGGGTGGTGCGCCTCGCCGGCTCCAGGCCTCGGCGCCTCGACCCTCCGGTAGATTCCGCTGGCTACATCGCCAGGGACGTTCGACACTCGCTGGCGCACGCCCAACCTCGAAGGGAACGCGATGACGACAGACAGCGCCAGTCTCTCGGCCAAAGAGAAGCTCGGCTACGGCCTGGGGGACACCGCCTCGCACTTCGTGTGGGACATGGTTGGCTTCTGGATCCTGATCTTCTACACCGACACCTTCGGGATCTCGGCCGCCGCGGCGGGCACCATCATGTTCATCGCGCGGTTCTGGGACATGGCCACCGACCCGCTGATGGGGGTGATCTCCGATCGCACGCGGTCCCGGTGGGGCAAGTTCCGCCCGTACATCCTTTGGATGGCCCTGCCCTACAGCGTTCTCGCGGTCCTGGCGTTCTCGACTCCCGATCTCGGCCAGACCGGCAAGGTGGTCTACGCGGCGGTCACCTACCTGCTCCTGATGACCGCCTACACCGCGATCAACCTGCCCTATTCGTCCCTGGGCGCGGTGATGACGTCGGACTCCTACGAGCGCACCAGCCTGAACACCTACCGCTTCGTCTGCGCGTTCGTTGGCCAGCTGATCGTCTCCGGCCTGGCCCTGACCCTGGCCGGGTACTTCGGCCAGGGCGACAGCGCCCGGGGCTATCGGCTCACCGTCACCCTGTTCGCGGTGATTTCGTTCGTGCTCTTCATCGTCACCTTCCTGTCCACCCGGGAGCGCATCCAACCTCCGCCGACGCAGCAGGATTCCATCAGGCAGGACTTCAAGATCCTGCTGGCCAACCGGCCGTGGGTGATCCTGGCAGCCGTCGGGATCGTCTCCTTCGTGATGTTCGCTCTCCAGAACCTCTCCCTGGCCTACTACTTCAAGTACTACATCGGCAGGGAGGAGAGCGTGCAGCTGTTCAATGTGGTGGGGAGCGTCGCCCTGATCGTCGCCTTGCCCCTCTCCAAGCCCCTCGCCCAGCGGTTCGGGAAGAGAAACGTGTTCATCGGCAGCTCGCTCCTCTCCGGCTCGTTCTTCATCCTGCTCTACCTGCCGGGAGCCGAGAGCCTCGGCTGGATCTACGCGCTGAATATCCTGGGCAAGATGGCCTACGCCCCGGCGGTGCCCCTGCTCTGGACCATGATCGCGGACGCCGCCGACTACGCGGAATGGACGACCGGGCGGCGGGCCACGGGTCTCTTCTTCTCCGCCGCCACCTTCGCCCAGAAGGGCGGCTGGGGCATCGGTGGGGCACTGGCGGGCTGGCTGCTCGCCGCCTACGGCTACGTGCAGCAGGCCACCCTGCAGACAGCTCACGCCCTCACCGGGATCAAGCTCCTGATCTCGGTGTTCCCGGGCCTGCTCTATATGTCCTGCGCGTTCGTCCTGATCTTCTACACCATCGACGAGGCCACCTGCGCGACGATGAAGCGTGAGTTGGAAGAACGGCGCGGAAGTGAGATGCCAGACCCGCAGGTATGAGAATGGCCGGCACACTCTGACGAAGAGGGTTCCCTTGTCCGATCGCGAAGTACACGAGTGGTGGCACACCGCCGTCGTCTATCAGATCTATCCCCGAAGCTTCAAGGACACGACCGGAAACGGCGTTGGAGACCTGCAGGGCATCATCGACGAGATGGGCTACCTGAGCGACACGCTCGGCGTGGACGCCTTCTGGATAAGTCCGTTCTATCCTTCGCCGATGGCGGACTTCGGGTACGATGTGTCCGACTATCGCGACGTGCATCCGATGTTCGGCGACCTTCCGACGTTCGATCGGCTCGTGGCGCGCGCCCACGAGGCCGGCCTCAAGGTGATCATCGACTTCGTGCCGAACCACTCCTCGGACCAGCATCTCTGGTTCATCGAGTCACGAAGCTCTCGCGAGGACCCTCGCCGTGACTGGTATGTGTGGCGGGACCCGAAGGCGGACGGCTCGCCGCCCAACAACTGGCTGAGCGTGTTCGGTGGCTCGGCCTGGGAGCTGGACGACCGGACGGGTCAGTACTACCTGCATTCCTTCCTGAAGGAGCAGCCCGAGCTGAACTGGCGGAATCCGGCGGTGAAAGCTGCGATGCTGGAGGTCATGGGGTTCTGGCTCGATCGAGACGTGGACGGATTTCGAATTGATACGGTCCTGTTCCTCATGAAGGATCCCGCCGAGCGGGATAATCCGCCGAACGTCCGTGGCTCGCTGCACCTCCACAAGTCGTTGGGGGCGTACGACGTGCAGGTGCACGAGCATGATCAGGGACACCCCGACGTGCATCAGGTCTTTCGCGAACTGCGGGCGGTCCTGAAGGAGTACGAGCCGCCACGGATGGCGTTGGGGGAGATGCACGTCTTCGACTGGACCGAGTGGGGATCGTATTACGGGTCGGATCTCGATGAGTTGAACATGCCGACCAACTTCGGGCTCCTGGAGGCGCCCTGGACAGCGATGGGCGTTCGCGGGGTGGTCGACGGGGTGGAGGCGGCGATTCCCCGGGGCGCGTGGCCGAACTACGTCATGGGCAATCACGACGATCAGCGTCTGGCAACCAGACTCGGCGAGCACGGGAGCCGTCAAGCGGCTGTCTTGCTGCTCACGTTGCGCGGATCGCCGACGCTGTACTATGGCGACGAGCTCGGAATGCGCGAAGCCGAGATTCCGCCGGAGAGGCGGCAGGATCCATGGAGCGTCACGGAGCCGAGCCTGAGTCGCGATGGCTGCCGAACGCCGATGCAATGGTCGCCGGAGCCGGGTGCCGGGTTCACGGCGGCCGATGAATCATGGCTACCCATCGGAGCCGATCACGCCGTACGAAACGTCCGGTCCCAGCTTCAGGATCCGGACTCGCATCTGAATCTGTATCGCAGGCTGCTGTCGCTGAGGCGGGGCTCGGAGGCTCTCAGAACCGGGTCGTATCGGCCACTCGACCCGGGTCCGCGCGAGTGCTTCGCTTTCGAGCGCTCCCAGGGCACCGAGCGCGTGCTGGTGGCGATCAACTTCTCATCCGAGGAG
>CAZRRU010000114.1:0-11394 GCA_964602635.1 uncultured Gemmatimonadota bacterium
TCGGCCATCAACCTCGAGAGCACGGCCACGATCAATGCCGAACGGCTGACCGACATCTATGAGATGATCCGACGGGCGCGCCGTTTCGTAGAGGAGGTCTACTGGCCCGACCTGGTGGCGATCGCCGGCTTTTACAAGGAATGGGGAGCCATCGGAGGCGGTGTGCCCAACTTCATGGCCTGCGGCGAGTTCCCCGAGGGGGACATCCGAGACGTCGACTCCTACTACCTCCCGCAGGGTATCATCCTCAACCAGAACCTCGGCGAAGTGGTGCCGTATGACCAGCAGCTGATCAAGGAGTACATCACCCATTCGTGGTACGAGTACGAGGCGGGCGACCAGACAGGCCTGCACCCGTACGAGGGCGAGACGAATCCGCGGTACACAGGCCCTCCGACGCCCTGGGAGTACCTCCAGGAGGAGGACAAGTACACATGGATGAAGGCCCCGCGCTACAACGAAATGCCGATGCAGGTGGGCCCGCTGGCGCGCATGCTCGTCGCCTACGGCTCCGGACACGAGGGAGCCCAGGAGCTGGTCGGCGAAGTTCTGGGCCGACTGGAGGTGGGACCGGAGGCCCTGTTCTCGACCCTGGGCCGAACGGCCGCGCGCGGAATCGAGACGGTCCTTCTGGCACGCCGGATGGAAAAATGGTTCGACGACCTGGTCGGCCGGATCAAAGGGGGCGATACGGCCACGTTCAACGGGGAGCGCTGGGATCCCAGCACCTGGCCGGCCACGGCGCAGGGATACGGATACCAGGACGCGCCGCGAGGGAATCTAGGCCACTGGGTGCAGATCACGGACAGCAAGATCTCACGCTACCAGTGTGTGGTGCCCAGCACCTGGAACTGCTCTCCACGTGACGCGCAGGGGCAGATGGGTCCATACGAGGCGTCGCTCACCGACAACCACCCGCTGGTTGATCCCGAACAGCCGCTCGAGCTCCTGCGGACGATCCACTCGTTCGATCCGTGTATGGCCTGCGGGGTGCACGTCCTCGATGCCAACGGCGAGCCCGTGACCGAGGTGAAGGTCCGATGAGCGACGACAGGCAGCCGGTCCTTCAGCCGGCCGGCACGGGAGGGGTCGTTCCGGAGGCGGTCGCGGAAGCGACACACATTCCGCATCCTCCGGCGGCCCCCGAGTACAAGTGGGTGTACCTGTGGCGCTGGCCCCTGCGGCTCACGCACTGGGTATCGGCGCTCACCGTCACCGTCCTGATCGTGACCGGATTCTACATCGGCGCACCGTACTTCACGACGTGGGGCGAGGCGAGCAGCCACTTCCTGATGGGCTGGGCCCGCTTCCTCCATTTCGCGGCGGCTGCACTCATCGTCGCAGCGGCGATCCTGCGCGTGTACTGGCTGTTCGCCGGGAACAAGTGGGCCAGGTGGAACGCGTTGCTTCCGGTTCGGGCGAAGAACTGGAAGAACCTGTGGAAGATGCTCAAGTATTACTTCCTGGTCCGTCAGGAGTCGATGCCTCACTATCTGGGACACCATCCGCTGCAGCAGCTCAGCTACACGGCCATCTATCTCGTGGTGATCGTGCAGATCGTCACCGGATTCGCCATGTACGGACTGTCGAATCCAGGCGGCCTGTTCCACACCATGTTCTCCTGGGTCGGGCCACTGTTCGGCGGGATCCAGAATGCGCGATTCGTGCACCACGCGCTGACCTGGGTCCTGATCACCTTCATACCGCTTCACATCTAACTGGCCTTCCGCGCCGACGTCATGGACCGCGAAGGCGAGATGTCCTCCATCTTCAGCGGCGGACGCTTCGTCCGCACAGACCTCAGATTCGAGGATGAATGAAGTACCGGTCCCTGAGACCGTCGTCATCGGTGTGGGTAACCCCCTCATGGGTGACGACGGCCTCGGGATCGCGGCCCTCGAGCTTCTTCGAAACGGGTGGCACTTCGAGCCGCATCTGGATCTTCTGGACGGAGGCACATGGGGGCTCAACCTGCTCCCGCACGTCGAGAGAGCCCGGCGTGTCCTCTTTATCGATGCGATCAACGCCGACGCGGAACCAGGAGCCCTGGTGGAGTTGGAGCGAGAGGACATTCCACGCTTTCTGGCCCGCAAGCTGTCTCCGCATCAGATTGATGTGAAAGAGGTCCTGGCGCTCGCCGAGTTGAGGGGGACGCTGCCGCCTGAGCTCGTGGCCGTAGGCCTCCAGCCGGAGAGCGTGGAGATGCGGACGTCACTGAGCCCCGTGCTGGTCTCGCGGCTGGGCGACCTCGTGGCGCGCGTCATCGAGCGATTGGAAGAATGGGGATACGTGGCGAGCGAGCTCGAAGGAGAAGCGCTTGCATGAGCTCAGCATCGCGCTCGACGTGTGTCGGATCGCCGAAGAGCACGTCGGGGCCGATGCCCTCGTACGGGTGACCGCGGTCGGTCTCGACGTAGGGGCCCGGGCCGGCATCGAGATCGACAACCTGGAGTTCTGTCTGGAGGCCCTGCTCGGCAGCGCTCCGTTCGGAAGCGCCAGACCGGAGATCAACAGGCTGGCGGGCGAAGAGCTCAGCGTGACTTACGTGGAGGTGGAGGACGATGGCGGTTCGTAGGATCGACGTCCGCGAGAAGGTCATGGCGAAGAACGACGAGCTGGCGACTGCCGTGCGCGGTCGCCTGTCGGAGCACGGCGTACCGTCACTGAACCTTGTATCGTCGCCCGGGTCCGGAAAGACGTCGCTTCTCGAGCGCACGCTGGACCAGCTGGGGGGGCGTCTGACGATGGCGGTCATCACCGGAGACGTTCAGACACAGAACGACGCGGAGCGCCTCGCCGCACGGACCGACCGTCTCGTGCAGGCCGTAGTCACGGGTGGAGCCTGTCACATGGACTCCCGCCAGATCGCCACCGCCCTGGACGAGATCGATCTCGGCGAGACAGACCTGCTGTTCGTAGAGAACGTCGGGAACCTGGTGTGCCCTGCCTCCTGGGATCTGGGTGAGGATGCGAAGGTCGTGATCTTCTCGGTGACGGAGGGAGAGGACAAGCCGCTCAAGTATCCCCGCATGTTCGAGCGGTCGGACTACTGTGTCATCAACAAGATCGACCTCTTGCCGTACCTGCCTTTCGACGTCGACCAGGCCGTGGCGTACGCTCGGGAAGTGAACCCGGAGCTACGCTTCTTCTTCACGTCGGCGCTCACGGGAGAGGGGATGGATGGGTGGTACGAGTTCCTGTTGGAGCTCACCGGGGCGGTTACGGAGATTACCGCTTGAGCCACGACGTTCCCGCGGCCGGCGAAGTTCCCGCCGGCAAGCCTCATCCGCCGGACCCCGAGCAGATGGCTGGAAGGCGCATACACGTCACCGGCGTCGTGCAGGGTGTCGGCTTCCGGCCCTTCGTGCATCGTCTGGCCGTTCGCCACGGTCTCGCCGGGTGGGCTCGCAACGAGTCGGGCGAGGTGTTCGTGGAGGTCGAGGGAACCGCCCGGGCCGTCGAGGCGTTCGTCCAGGATTTGCGGGGTGAGGCGCCGGTGCTGGCGCGGATCGACAGCGTGAAGGCGGAAGCCGTACCGCCCAGGGGCGCCACCGGGTTCCGGGTCCTCGAGAGCAGGGCGACCGAGGGCCGACTACCCGTATCGCCCGACGTGGCTACGTGTGAGGCCTGCCAGAGCGAACTGTTCGATCCAGCCGATCGCCGCTACCGCTATCCGTTTATCACGTGCACGGACTGCGGGCCCCGGTACACAGTCATCGAGGAGATGCCGTACGACCGGGTGCGGACGGCCATGCGCGCTTTCCCGCAGTGTCCCGCCTGCCGGCGAGAGTACGCGGATCCCGCGAACAGGCGTTTTCATTCCGAGACCAACAGTTGTCCGGAATGTGGTCCGCGCGTGTGGCTGACGGGACCCGATGGGAATCCCCTGGAGGACGGCGCCGCCGCGATCGAGGCCGCCGGCACGATGCTCGAGAACGGGGAGGTCGTGGCCGCCCGTGGGCTGGGCGGATATCACCTGGCTTGCGACGCCACCAGCGAGGCAGCCGTTCGCCGGCTTCGGAGCCGGAAGGTACGTGACGAGAAGCCGCTGGCCGTAATGGTCCGGGACCTGGAAGCGGCGCGTCGCCTGTGTCGGGTCGGGCCGGTCGAGGAAGGCGTGCTCACGGGCGCGGAACGGCCGATCGTTCTGCTGCGCTCGCGGAACGATTGCGGCCTGGCCCCTTCGGTTTCGCCGGGCCTCGACACCGTGGGAGTGATGCTGGCGTACACACCTCTCCACCTGCTCCTCCTGGACCGCGTCGGCCGCCCCCTGGTCATGACGAGCGGCAACCTGAGCGAGCTGCCGATCTGCACTTCGAACGCCGAAGCCGGAGACAAGCTGGTCTCCGTGGCCGACGGCTTCCTCATGCACGACAGAGACATCGTGGCTCGCTACGACGACTCGGTGGTGCGCGTGATGGGCGGCGCTCCCGTGTTCGTGCGCCGCGCGCGGGGGTATGCTCCGCTTCCTGTTCCCCTGCCCGTCGCGTCTCCTCGACCGCTGCTCGCCGTCGGGCCGCACTTGAAGAACACGTTCAGCCTCGTGGCGGCCGACAGCGCCTTCGTGAGCCAGCACGTCGGAGATCTGGAAAATGTCGAGACCCTGGATCACTACCGTGAAGCCCTCCTTCGGTTCAGGACCCTGTTTCGCATCGACCCCGAGATCGTGGTCCGCGACCTTCACCCGGGGTACCTGTCGTCCCGGATCGCGGAGGAAATGGGCCTGCCTCGAGTGATCGAGGTTCAGCACCACCACGCGCACGTCGCAGCGGTCGCCGGCGAGCACGGAGTGAAGGACCCGGTGATCGGCGTGGCCTTCGACGGGACCGGATACGGAGACGACGGCCATACCTGGGGGGCGGAGCTCCTCCTGGCCGACCTCGAGGGTTATCGTCGCCTCGCCCAACTGCGCTACGCGCCCATGCCGGGCGGGGACCTGGCGGCGAGAGCGCCGTGGCGCGTGGCGGCCGGATACGCGTCGCTCGAGCCCGAGCTGGCCGGCTCGTTCGAGAGCGCTTTTCGAGGGGTTCCCGGGGAGACCAGAAGGATCGTCGAGGCTCAGATCGAGCGGCGGCTCAACGCCCCGCTGGCCTCCTCGATGGGACGGTTGTTCGACGCGGCTGCCGCGGTACTCGGGGGCCGGCAGGAAGCTTCGTACGAGGGCCAGGCGGCGATGGAGCTCGAGGCGCTGGCGTCGCGCTATCTGGCCGCGCTCGCTGCTGGCTCAGCCGATCCCGAGGAAGTGATCACCTCCCTTCCGAAGCGAGCGAGACTGCCGCAGATCGAGTTTCCGGTAGATCATCCGGGGGGTGTGCCCGCGGCCATGGATCCTGTTCCGCTTCTCGCGGAGCTTGGAGAGCGACGGAATGCGGGCGAAGACGCCGGCCTGTTGGCGGTCGCGTTTCACGCGACCGTCGGCGAAACGACGGTCGAGCTTGCGGCCACGGCGTGCCGGGAGCACGGTATCGATCGGGTGGCGCTGGGGGGCGGCGTCTTCCAGAATTCACTGCTTCTGGCGATCGTTGTACGGGGCCTCGAAGAGAGAGACCTCGACGTTCTGCTTGCGGAGCGACTCGGACCGAACGACGGGTGCATCAGCTACGGCCAGGCAGTAGTGGCGGCCGCGCGACTTGCAGACGAGCAGGGGAGGTAAGCGCATGTGTCTCGGAATTCCGGGCAAGGTCACTGAAGTCTACGGCAGCGAAGGTCTGCAGATGGGTACGGTGGACTTCGGCGGTGTGAGGCGGGAAGTCTGCCTCGCCTACGTAGCGGACGAAGTCGAAGCCGGCGACTACGTGATCGTCCACGTGGGATTCGCCATCTCCAGGGTCGACGAAGAGGAGGCGCGGCGGACGTTCAAGCTCCTCGAGGAGCTCAGCGAGCTCGACGAGCTCCAGTGGATGAAGGAGGTGGCCGAGCAGAGCCTCGCGGGGCTGGACTCCCCTGGTGGCCCTTCTAACGAAGGTACCGGGGGTACTCCGGCAGGAGGCCAGGCTTGAAGTACCTGAGCGAGTACCGCGACCCGGTCCTGGCTCGTTCGTTGGTGGACCGGATACTCGGCGCCGCTACGCGTCCGCGAGTGATCATGGAGGTATGCGGCGGGCAGACTCACACGATCGTGCGCCAGGGATTGCAGGAGCTCCTGAAGGACGCCGTGGACATGATCCACGGCCCGGGTTGCCCCGTGTGCGTTACACCCCTCGAACAGATCGATCGCGCTCTCTACCTGGCGGCGCGTCCCGAGGTGATCTTCACCTCCTTTGGAGACATGCTTCGGGTGCCCGGAAGCGACTGCGATCTGCTGCAGATCCGTGCCCGCGGCGGAGAGGTACGGGTCGTGTATTCCCCGCTCGACGCCCTCGAGATCGCGCGGGCTCACCCCGACCGCGAAGTCGTGTTCTTCGCGGTGGGGTTCGAGACTACGGCTCCGGCCAACGCCATGGCGGTCTGGCAGGCCCGGGAGCTCGGGGTCTCCAATTTCAGCGTGCTGGTGTCACACGTGACGGTCCCACCGGCGATCCGAGCGATCCTCGACGCGCCCGACAACCGGGTCGAGGCGTTCCTCGCCGCCGGACACGTGTGCACCGTAATGGGCTGGAAGGAATACGAGCCTCTGGCCGCCCAGTACGCCGTGCCCATCGTCGTCACCGGATTCGAGCCCGTGGACATCCTGGAAGGGATCTACATGGCGGTTCGGCAGCTCGAGGAGGGGCGGGCCGAGGTCGAGAACCAGTACGCGCGCTCCGTCAGGCGGTCCGGGAACGAACCCGCCCAGGAGCTGGTGAGCAAGGTATTCGAGCTGGTGGATCGGTCGTGGCGCGGAATCGGCGAGATCCCGGCCAGCGGCCTCGGCCTGCGAGAGGAGTTCGAGGCCCTCGACGCCGAGAAGAAGTTCGATCTCGGATCCATCCGGACCTCCGAGCCGGAGGAATGCATGGCGGGAGAAGTCCTTCGTGGAAGGATCAAGCCATTCGAATGTCCGGCCTTCGGCACCGTGTGCACGCCGGAGAAGCCGCTCGGGGCGCCGATGGTATCGTCGGAGGGCGCCTGTGCGGCGTACTACAACTACGCCCGCTTCCAGTCGGAACCCGCGGGAGAGACGGTGTGACGAAGGAGTCCCGGCCGCTCGATCGAGACCCGGAGGGCGGGATCGCCCGGGTCGCTTCGGCCGGACTCACGTGTCCCGTTCCGGCCGGCGAAGTGGACCGGGTCCTGTTGGGCCACGGTTCGGGCGGCAAGCTGAGCGCGGCGCTGCTCAGAGACCAGTTTCTTCCCCACTTCGGGAACGTCGTCCTCGCGGAGCTGGGAGATGCTGCGGTGGTTCCCGTGCCTGGTGACGAGATCGCGGTTTCGACTGACAGCTTCGTGGTCAGCCCGCTGGAGTTCCCCGGCGGGAACATCGGCCACCTGGCGGTCCACGGGACGGTAAACGACCTGGCGATGATGGGCGCCGAGCCGCTCTACCTGTCGGCCGGATTCATCCTCGAAGAAGGACTCCCCTTCGATGTTCTCGATCGGGTGATCGAGGCGATGGCCAGTGCGGCCGCGGATGCTGGAGTCATTGTGGTGACTGGCGACACGAAGGTCGTGGAGCGCGGCAAGGCCGATGGGCTGTTCATCAATACCACCGGCATCGGCCGGCTAGATCCCGAGTTCCGGCCGGGCCCGACCCGGGCCCGGGAGGGCGACGCGGTCCTGGTGTCGGGTCCGATCGGCCGGCACGGCGTGGCGATCATGGCGGCGCGAGAGGACCTCCGGTTCGAAGTCGAGGTGCGGAGCGACACGGCGTGCCTGGCACCTCTCGTCCTGGACCTGCGCGGTGTGTGCGGCTCGGCGATCCACAGCCTCCGTGATCCGACTCGAGGTGGAGTGGCCAGTGCCCTGAACGAGATCGCTGCCTCGTCCGGCGTCTGCATTCGCCTGGAGGAGGGCGACCTGCCGATTCCCGGGCCGGTGCGCGCCGCCTGCGAAATGCTCGGGTTGGATCCTCTATACGTGGCCAACGAGGGGATTCTGGTAGCGATCGTCGCCCCGGAGAAGGCCGGTGCGGCCCTCGAGGCCCTCCGCTCCCATCCGGCTGGTGAAGCCGCCATCCGGATTGGGACGGTGACGGGAGACCGTCCGGGACTCGTACTTCTCCGGACGGGCCTCGGGGCGAGCCGCGTCGTGGACATGTTGCCCGGAGACCAGCTGCCCAGGATCTGCTGAGCCCGCGTCCCCCGGTTGACGAATCACGGAACCGGATCCATTTTGCCGTGCTTTGCATCCCGCGGCGAGGTCGTGGGCAGCCTGACGAAATGCAGCAACTCAGTTGGAGTGGAAGATGAAGCCAGGGATTCACCCGGAATACACGGCGACGAAGATCACGTGCGCCTGCGGGCGCGTGTCAGAGACCTATTCGACGGTGGACGAGCTGCACGTGGAGATCTGCTCCCACTGCCACCCGTTCTTCACCGGTCGCCAGAAGCTCGTGGATACTGCGGGACGCGTCGAACGTTTCCGCCGCAAGTACGGTGCGGGGGACGGCGAGATCGGAGACGATGTGGAGGAATCCGTCGCGGAGGCCGAGCCGGTGGCAGAGGTTGAGGCTGAGGCGGTGGCGGAGGCCGAGCCGGCAGCGGAGGCGGAGGCCGAGCCGGTAGTAGTCGCGGAGGCCGAGCCGGCGGCGGACGCCGAGGCCGAGCCGGCGGACACCGCGAAGGAGTGACCCTGGGGGCGTCCGGAGAGCGCCCCGGGTCCATCCCGCAGCCACACTCTTTCGATATGGCCGACGCTTCGAAACTCGCGAGTCGCGTCGCCGCGGCCATCGAGACCCATGAATCGCTCGCAGCACAGCTCGCCGATCCGGCCGTTCTGGAGGATCCGGCGAGACTGCGAGATGTTGCCCAACAGCACTCCGATCTGATCCCGCTGGTGGAAGCCGGGCGCAGCTACCTCAAGCTCCTCGACGAACTCGCCCAGGCCCGGGAATTGGTGGATTCCACCGAGGCCGAGCTCGCTTCGCTCGCCAGAATTGAGGCGGAGTCGTTGGTTGAGCAACTGGAGGTCGCGGAGGAGAGCCTGCGGACCCTTCTCGTTCCCCGGGACCCGCTCGATGACCGTCCTGCGGTGGTTGAGATACGGGCCGGAACCGGCGGCGACGAGGCAGGCCTGTTCGCGGCCGATCTTTACCGGATGTACACGCGGTACGCAGACACGCGAGGCTGGACGGTCGAGGAGCTGTCCTCCAGCGAAGGTACGCTGGGCGGCCTGAAGGAGATCATCTTTCTGGTGCGTGGACGGGATGCGTACGGGGCCCTTCGCTACGAGTCGGGCGTCCACCGGGTGCAGCGCGTCCCGGTGACCGAGAGCTCAGGTCGGATTCACACGTCCGCTGCCTCCGTGGCCGTCCTTCCCGAGGCCGAGGAGGTGGATGTGCACATCGACCCTGCGGACATCAAGGTCGATGTCTTCCGGTCCTCCGGCCCCGGAGGACAATCCGTGAATACCACGGACTCGGCCGTCCGCATTACGCACCTGCCGACCGGACTGGTCGTGTCGTGCCAGGACGAGAAGTCCCAGCACAAGAACAAAGCCAAGGCGATGAAGGTGCTGCGCAGCCGGCTGCTCGATCGAGTGGTGGCCGACCAGGAGGCGGAGCGCTCCAGAGAACGCCGGGCGCACGTGGGCACGGGCGATCGATCGGCGAAGGTCCGAACCTACAACTTCCCGCAGAATCGGGTGACCGACCACCGCATCAATCTGACGCTGCACCGGCTCGACGCGGTGCTGGGCGGGGACGTTGACGAGCTCGTGGAGGCTCTGCGCGCGGCGGGACTCGAGGAGCGACTACAGCACGCGGACTCGGCGTGAACCGCGGGGTCGATGCCCCGGGCCGGGAACCGATGCGCAGGCTGCCCGGTCTCAGCCGGCGGGAGGTGATTGCCGGTCTGGCGGCGGAATTGGAAGCGGGCGGCGTCCCGGGAGCCCGCCACGAGGCGGAGCGTCTCCTGTGTCACGTCCTCGACGTGTCGCGCACCGACCTTCTCCTGCACGCCGATTCTCCGGTCAGCCCCGAAGAAGCGGGCCGCATCGCAGCCGTATCGCGGCGCCGACTCTCGGGAGTCCCCTTGCAGCACATCGAGGGTACCGTCGCATTTCGAGACCTCGAGCTCTTGTGTGACGGGCGGGCCCTGGTGCCGCGACCCGAGACGGAGCAACTGGTTCAGCACGTAGTGGACTGGGCCTTCAGCCGGGACACGACCGACGGAGTCCGCCGGGTTCGTCGGTCTGCGACGGCGCTGGCACCGGCGCTCCACAATGCGCTCGACATCGGCACGGGCAGCGGCGCCATCGCCCTGTCGTTGATTCATGAGCGCGTCACGGAGCGAGCCGTCGCGGTGGACATCTCGGGCGTCGCCCTCGAGCAGGCGAGGCAGAACGCCCTCAGGGCAGGGCTGGAGGAGCGTGTCGATTTCCGCAGGGTGGCCGCATCACCCTGGGACGTGATCGGTTCTGAGGAGACTTTCGACGTGATCGTGTCCAATCCCCCGTACATCGCTGACGGGGAAGTCGTGACTCTCGAGCCCGAGGTCAGGGATCACGATCCACGAGTCGCGCTCGAGGGAGGAGTCGATGGCCTGGACCTCGTTCGCGAGATCGTGAGCCAGGCGATGCGCCACCTCCGTCCCGGCGGCGGCCTGTTCCTGGAGGTCGGGGACGGGCAGGCGGAGCGGGTCCGCGGCCTGCTGGGGGACACCGGTTCCTGGAGGACCGTTGAGTCCCTTCCAGACCTGGCGAAACGTGGACGGTTCGTGATCGCCCTCCGTTGAATGCTCGCTCCGCGCGAGTCACCGTGCCCGTGTGTCGCGGGCTGCGGTACTCTGGGTTACTTTGAACAACTTCGGAGCATCCGCTCCAGAGTATGGCGAGACGAGACTTCTAAATAGCGAGAACGGATGGAATCGTCCGATAGGGACAGGATAATGGAGCGGGCGGTAGATGTGGGCCGACTGATTTCCCAGACGCCCGAGTACGCTTACCTGCGTGCCGCGATGCGTGAGATCGACGCGGACGAGGAGGCGAAGGGACGCCTGGACTCGATTCGGGAGCTGCAGGAGAAGCTGTTCGGGTTCCTGGAGAAGGAGGAGGAGCCGCCCGAGGACTTGCGGGACGACCTGGCCAGGTTGAGCGAGGAAATGCAGGCCAGCACCAGGTACCAGTCGCTGATCGCTGCCCAGGCCAACTTCGACAAGCTCGTGGAAAAGGTGAACCAGTCGATCGCCGAGGGGGTCAAAGCGGGCGAGCAGTCACGGATCATCCTTCCTTCATGAAGGCAATCCGGGCCGCGCTGGAGAAAGGACTTCGGAAGGCGGTCGATCCGATCATCAACTGGATGGTCCGGGCCCGAGTCCA
>CAZRRU010000115.1:0-22955 GCA_964602635.1 uncultured Gemmatimonadota bacterium
GAGACTGGCTTCTCGGTGGAGAGAGCCGACGACCTTCTGGCGGGTAGCGATGCAGTTGCGGTCGTTGGCGGGGCGTGGTACGGGCGCACTCCAGTGGAGGGAGCCTCGGAAGCCGTCCTCCGTCACCTCCAGAGCGCTCACGAGCTGAGAAGACGGACGTCCGCGGAGTCCCTCGAGTCCGTGCGAGCCGGCCTGTCCGGTCGGTTCGTCACGGACCTGATCGACCATGTAATCTCGGAGCTGGCTTCAAGCGGACAGGTCGTGGTGGAGGGACCGGGCATCAGACTTGCCGGTCACACAGCTGGACTCAGCGCAAAGGAAGAGAGGGCCATGGCCGCTCTGGTGGCCGCCCTGACAGAGGTTGGACTGGCTCCACCGGCGCCACCTGACCTGGCCACTCTGCTAGGAGTCGATCGGGATGTTCTCAACGACCTCTTGAGGTTGCTCGTTGAGCGCGGCGAGGTAGTCAGAGTGACCCCTGAGATCTTCGTGACACGAGAATCCGAGGCCAGGGCCCGAGACCTCGTGAGGAGTATCGCGAGCGGGGAGGCGGTCGCTCCGGGAGCCTTTGGCCAGAAGCTCGGACTTACGCGCAAGTACCTCATACCCCTGCTGGAGCACATGGACCGAATCGGCGTCACCAAAAGGACGCCCGAGGGAAGAGTCGCGGGGTGACAGAGGTGGCTGCCACCCGTGACGGCCAGGCGGTTCAGTCCACGTAGTAGAGGAACCGCCCGCAGTGCGCGCAAACGCCGACGCTGTCGTTCCGGCCCGCTTCCGACGACCAGGCCGTAGGTGTCGCGACAAAACATCCGTAGCAGATACCATTCAGGACCGGGGCGACCGCCCGGTCCAGCGTCGCGATGAGATTCCGATACCGACGCTGGATCCCAAGGTCCAGGCGACCGGCAAGCTCCGATATCTTGGCGTCCAGAAGGACCAGAGCTTCCTCGGGCCGCAACTCGAATACGGACTCTTCCACTTCCCGCAGCGGTTCGTTGTGCAGCGCCCGCCGCTGCGTGTGGAGATCCTGCAGCTCCAACAGCAGCTCAAGCTGCGGATGCATGCTCAGACTCCCTTTTCCTCCAGCAGGGAAATGAACTCCTCCGGCGTCTCTATGCGGGCGAGTCGCTCCGGAACATCCGGTTCCTTTCCGAACTGGGCGATACGTCCCAGTACAGGTAGATACTGGTTCGAGACCTCGAGGGGTGGAGCCACGATCAGGAAGATGTGCTGGACGGGCTTCTTGTCGATCGCATCCCAGTCGATTCCGGGCATCTTCCTGCCGAAAGCCACGCGCAACCGATTGACCACAAGCGAACGACAATGCGGGATGGCGATGCGCCGCCCGATTCCCGTGGATCCCAGGTTCTCCCTCCGCTTCAGCATCTTGAACAGGATGCCTCTCGATTTCTCGTCCAGCCCGAGCAGACCGACGAGCTCACGGAGAGCCTCGTCCTTCGTCTCCGCCGCCAGGTCGAGTTTAATGGCGTCCAGCGTAAAGAAGTCGCGCAGTTGCATATCTATCTTCTCCTGGTCGGCACGCAGCTACGCTTCCGACCCGGTCGTCCGTTGAACGTTCGGGAACGTGGAGTATATTGGGTTCCTCGAAAGGCTGCAAAGGCGATGCGTCCCTTTTTCCCGTCCGCCGATGGAGATTGACGGAACCCGGCGGCAGGTTTAGTGTCGAATAGTCGCGGCGGCCGCTTCTTGCGGCCGCCGGGTGCGCTCAGGCGCTGCTGATTGATAACGAGGGGGTGAAATAGATTCGACGCGTTTTCGGATCCTGAGGTAGCGTGCCGAGGTTTCCCGGAACCTCGTGAAACACCGGGAAAAAACACAACTGCCAACGACAACTTGGCTTTGGCTGCGTAACTAACGTGGCCCGTTCCCCAGGCAGCCCGCCCGAGGCGGTCAGGGGAGCGCCGATAATTCGGGCTGGTCTCCGTAGCAGGCCGCAGGCTGCGTTGACGAGATGGCGAGAGCCGCGAGTGGCTGGCCGACAGTGGGCCGTTGAGGAGCCCTACGGTCGGTGAGATCTGATCCTCGAATACGCACGTAGAGACTGAGGGTGAAGGCTCCGCGGACCCGGGTGCGATTCCCGGCACCTCCATCACTATCCGCGCTCGGCCGGTGGCCGGGTCGCGGAGTTTTTCTTTTTTGGGCCGCTCCGGTCGGATCCTGGCTTGCAGGTAACGACGGGATCGGATCCCGCCACGGAAGCAAGGAGAAAGCGGACGTGCTGGACGAACTACTGGAACGCCTGAACGGGGAGGCCGAGGCTCTTTTTCACGAGCTCAATGTGACCCTTCCTCGCGAAATCGAGACCGCCGTCGCGCAAGGCGACCTGAGCGAGAACGCGGAGTACACGGCCGCCCTGGAACGACAGCAGTTCGTCCGGGCACGGTTGGATCATATCTCCCGCCGGCTCGGTGAGGTGAGCGAGATCGACCTCGATCAGGTCCCCGTTGATCGGATCGGATTCGGATCTCGGGTCGAGGTCGAGGACCTCGACGACCGGACCGTCGAGCGCTATACGATCGCATTCGGAGACTACCTGGACTTCGAGAAGGCGGAGATCTCCATGGCCTCTCCGATCGGAAAGGCCCTGCTGGGTAAGGGGAATGGGGACGAGGTAGACGTCTCGCTGCCGAACGGCCGTATCCGCTACCGGATCCTGGCGTTCGAGACCCTTCACGAGTTGGGCGACGGCCCCGGCTGACCCGACTCGAAGAGCATCAGAACACCGAGATCTGGGGGACATAGCGGGCTGGATCCCGGCGTACGTCCTCCAGCATGGCGTTCAGCTCGACCAGCGTTCGGAGGAGCTCTTCGTAGAGTTCCTCGTCACTGAACAGCCGGCCCGCAGATCCCTCGCCGGCCAGCAAACCCGCGAGCAGGGAGTCCGCCCTCGACACCGTCCCGTTCAGCTCGCGGTACAGACTGTCCGAACGAACCAGTTGTCCCAGCGTGCCCTCTCCCTCGACCACCGAGCGCGTGAGCGTGTCGAAAGACGTGACGGCCGACCGTACGGCCGCGTAGAGAGTGTCGTCCGTCAGCATACGCATCAGAGCGCCATCCGGAGAGGCCGCCGACGCGACCAGAGTGTCCAGGCTCTCCGCCAGCCCGACGAGACTTTCGTACAGTTCCGCATCCACCACCAGCTGTCCCAGCGTGCCGCGGCCCTCGAGAAGCCCGCGGGTGAGATCCGACAATTGTCTGGCGACGTCGGTCAGGTCACCGACCGCCTCCGCCCCCTCCGCGAGCAACGCGTCGTAATCCAGGGAAGCCGCCGAGGTGACCGTATCCCCGGGCTGGAGAACGCGAGCGCCCGAACTGCCCGGTCGGATGTCGATGAGTCGATCCCCCAGCAGGCCCTGGGTGCGGACCTGGGCTCTCGAGTCCTCGCGGATCTGGTCCTGCACCTCGACGTTGATCGCAAGCCAGATAGCCACTGCTTCCCGGCTTTCCGGGCGATCTCCTGGCGCAATGAACCGGATCTCAGACACCTGCCCGACCGTCTGACCCGCGAGTTGAACGGCGGCTCCGGGGACGAGCCCGGAAGCTGAGCGTACGAGGGTCACGAGACTGTACCGTTCCCCGAACACGCGTCCCGCGTCGCCGACCAGAAAGACCGAGACCGAGAGTACCGCGAGAGACACGAGGATCAGTAAGCCGACCCGCACCTGCTCCCAGGTGACGGCAGCGCCTCTTCTCACGACTTCTCCCCAGCCCCCACGGGCGCGATCGGCCCTAACATCCCGGACTTCTCAGCGAAGAAACTCTCGTACATACTCATCCTCAGATGCCACCATCTCCTCCGGGCTTCCGATGAATACCAGGGCCCCCTCGAACAATAGAGCGACCCGATTGCTGATGCGGAAGGCCGAACGAATATCATGAGTCACGACGATGGAACTCACTTCGAGCTCCGCCTGCAGCTTCAGAATCAGGTCGTTGATCGTACGGGTCGTGATCGGGTCGAGTCCGCTCGTCGGCTCGTCATACAAAAGGAGTCTGGGGCGGTGGACCACGGCCCTGGCTATTCCAACTCGCTTCTTCATTCCCCCGCTCAGCTCGGCCGGAAGCAGTTCCATGACCTGATCCGGCTCGAGATCGACCAACTCCAGGGACTCCCTGACCCGGCGAATGATCTCTTCCTCAGCCAGCTTCGTGTGCTCGTGCAGGTAGAAAGCCACGTTGTCGAACACGGCGAGCGAGTCGAACAGGGCCGCCTCCTGGAAGACCATGCCCATATTCCGCCTCAAGGACAGGACCTGTGAGAGGGGCACGTCCGCTATGTCCTGTCCCTCCAGCCGGACGCGTCCCGAATCGGGGAGAGACAGGCCGAGGATCAACCGGAGGATGGTTGACTTTCCCGCCCCCGAGCCGCCGAGGACGGACAGGGTCTCTCCCCGGTGCAGATCGAGCGAGATTCCCTGGAGGACGGAGAAGTCCCCAAACGACAGATAGAGGTCGTTCAGTTCGACGACGGGACCCTCTCCGGCGGCCAGGCCCGATGCTTCGCCGAGGTCCGCGAGGGCCTTTCGAACCTCTTCGCGGATCTCCTTCCGCATCTGCGAATCCCAAAGGTCGAGCGAGTCCTGTGTCATTCCATCAATAGCGCTATGAGGACCTGGGTCAGGAAGTAGTCGGTTGCCAGGATGAAGATGGAAGTCGTGACGACGGCGCGGGTAGCAGCTCTCCCGACTCCCTCGGTACCGCCGCTCGTCTTGAGGCCGAAGTAGCAGCCCGTGATCGCTATGATCGCCCCGAAGAACACAGGCTTCAACAGTCCGGCGAACAGGTCGATCGGGATATAGCGCAGGATGTACCCGGTCTCGGCAAGCGTCAGGTAGACTGAGCGCATGTAGAGATCGACCGTAAGGTCCAGCTTGACCACCGCGATCAGCATTCCACCGAGCACGGCCACTACGTCTGTGATTACGGTCAGCAATGGGAGGCACAGGATGGCGGCAACGAAACGCGGGACCACTAGCTTCCGCACCGGATCCACGCTCATCGTGTACAGCGCATCCACTTGCTCGGTAACCTTCATGGCCCCGATCTCTGCCGCCATGCCCGAACCAGCCCGGCCCGTGACCATCAGCGCCGTGAGCACGGGGCCCAGCTCTCGGACGGCACTCGCGCCCACGAGACGCCCGATGTAGATGGTGGCCCCGAACTGCTTCATTTCGACCGCCGATTGCAGGGCCAGCACCATTCCCGTGAACAGGCCGGTGAGGAGGACGATTCCGATGGACCCGACTCCGATCACGTCCATCTGAATCACGAGGTCACGGCCGTAGAACGGGCGCGAAAGGCTTCCGTGAAGGGAGCGGCCAAGGAGGCGGAAGTACTCCTGCGTGTGCAGGGCCCAGCCCTTTACTGTGTCGCTGGCGTAGCGCAGTGGAGTGCGGGCCGTCTCGCTCAAGCTCATGTCGGGCTGACGATCCCCCGGGCTTTGACTCCCCTGCGCCCCGCGACTAGTTTCGCGCGACGCGCGTCCTGCTCGAACACGATCGGTCGAAACTGTTGCAGGACCATTGGTCTGCGCCGCTTTCTCGCGGCGTGAAATCCTCGCGGCAGGTTACCCGGGATCCAGATCGGACGCAAGACGACATCGTGGCCCCAGACTCTCCGTTCGTAGCGCTGGACGAAGCTCAGCGCCTCCTCGATTCCGCCAAAGGCGGCCGCGTTCTAGTCGTGGGCGACGCCATGCTGGACATCTACCTTCGCGGGTCAGTAGATCGGATATCACCGGAGGCCCCCGTGCCCGTCATTCGCGTGGAAAGCGAGGTCTCAGCTCCAGGCGGAGCGGCGAATGTGGCTATGGGAGTCGCCGCATTGGGGGCGGACTGCAGGCTCGTGTCGGCCGTCGGAGAGGATGAGGCGGCCACGATTCTGGCCGAGCGACTCGCGACGGCCGGAGTGCCAGCGGCTGATCTGGTGACCATGCAGGATAGACCCACGACCCGGAAGACCCGGATCCTGGCGCGGCACCAGCAGATGTTGCGCGTCGACCGCGAGGATCCCGATCCGATGGCGGAGGAAGCGCATCGGCGGGTGGCGCGCGCTGCCCTCGACGCGGTCGAGTGGGCAGATGCACTTGTGATCGAAGATTACGACAAGGGAGTCGTATCCGGCACCCTGTCGCGCGCGCTTCTCGCCCGGGCCCGTTCGCGGGGGATTCCGTCGGTGATTGACCCCAAGCTCAGGCATTTCTTCGAGTTTCCGGGAGCCACAGTCTTCAAGCCGAACGCCCGCGAACTTGCCGCAGCGCTCGGATTGGAGAGTGAGCCGAGAGACGAGGCCACGCTCCTCCCTCTCCTCGACCGTCTGGAGTGCGATTGTCTTCTCCTGACCCTGGGCGAGGAGGGAATGCTGCTGGTGGAGCCGTCCGCTGAGACTCGCCTGCTGCCACCGGAGACTCGAGAGGTCTTTGATGTGACGGGGGCCGGCGATACCGTAACCGCGGTGCTGGCGGTTTGCCTGCTCGCGCAGGCCACGGTCAGCCAGGCTGCTTACCTGGCAAACCTCGCGGCAGGCATCGAGGTCGCCCGTCTCGGCGCGGTGCCGATTACGGGGGCCGACCTGGCTCGGGCGCTGGACAGACAGCAAGCAGATTAGCCATCTCAAAGCACGCCAACAAACACGGAGCCGATACCATGCCTACCGATATCGATATTGCACAGGAGTCCACCCTCAGACCGATCGTGGACGTGGCGGCTGAGATCGGACTGACTGCCGAGGACCTGCGCCCGTACGGACACACGATGGCCAAGATCACTCCGGACGCTCTGGAGGGACGCGCGGCGAACGGCAAAGTAGTGCTCGTGACAGGAATGACGCCGACACCAGCCGGGGAGGGGAAATCCACCGTAGGTGTCGGCCTCGCGCAAGCTCTCCGCAGGATGGACAAGAGCACGATGCTGTGCCTCCGGGAGCCCTCGCTCGGTCCAGTGTTCGGGATCAAGGGTGGTGCCGCGGGCGGCGGTTACTCGCAAGTCCTGCCGATGGAAGAGATCAACCTCCACTTCACGGGTGACTTTCACGCGATCACTTCTGCGCATTCGCTGCTGTCCGCGGTGTTCGACAACAACCTGCAGCGCGGGAATTCCATCGGGGTCGATACGCGCAAGATCAACTGGCGGCGCGCCGTCGACATGAACGATCGTTCGTTGCGGAACATCGTGATTGGACTTGGGGGACCGATGTCGGGGCTCCCCCGGGAAGACGGTTTCACGATCACGGCCGCGTCTGAGATCATGGCCATTTTCTGCCTGTCCAGTGGCCTCGCGGACTTCGAAGAGCGGGTGGACAGGATTGTTCTGGGAACGCGTCCTGACGGATCGTTTGCCCGCGCGGGCGACCTGAACATCGGCGGAGCGATGGCCCTGCTGATGCGAGACGCGCTGGCGCCGAACCTCGTACAGACGATCGAAGGTGGTCCCGCCCTCATCCACGGCGGGCCGTTCGCTAATATCGCGCACGGCTGCAACTCCCTGATCGCCACGCGAGCCGGCACACAGCTGGGCGACATCGTGGTAACCGAAGCGGGCTTCGGGTCGGACCTCGGGGCAGAGAAGTTCTTCGACATCAAGTGCAGGGCTGGCGGACTCGAGCCTCAGGCCGCGGTGGTGGTCGCCACGTTGCGGGCGATGAACCACCACGTGGCCGTGACGGGTGAGTTGGACGCCGGATTTCGGAATCTGATGGCGCATGTCGATAACGTCCGGCAGTTCGGCGTGCCCGTGGTCGTGGCCATCAACCGCTTCGCCGAAGACACCGACGAGGATGTCGGCCTGGTCGCCTCGATGTGCGAGGCTGCCGGTGTCCGGGCCGCGGATTGCGACGTGTGGGCGAGAGGTGGCGAGGGAGGGATCGCCCTGGCGGAGGAAGTGCTGGCGGCCCTCGACGCCGGCGAGGCCGACTTCGAGCCCCTGTATTCCACCGACCTCAGCCTTCTGGAGAAGCTGGAGACCGTGGCCTCGAGGGTGTACGGCGCCGACGGAATTAGCATGACGCCGGCGGCGGGCAAGCAGGCCCAGCTGATCGTGGAAAACGGTCTCGGAGACCTCCCGGTGTGTGTGGCGAAGACGCAGTACTCGCTGAGCGATGACCCGACCCTGCTCGGACGGCCGAGCGGGTTCGACATTACCGTCCGCGAGTTCCGAATCTCGGCAGGAGCTGGCTTCGTCGTGGCCCTCACTGGGGACGTCATGACCATGCCGGGCCTGGCGGCCCGACCCGCCGCCGAAGGCATGAAGATCCACCCCGACGGACGGATCGAGGGCCTGTTCTGATCCGCGACGACAACCGGAGAATACGGGATGCGAGTATTGCACACGGACAACGCCCCGGCGGCGATCGGGCCTTATTCGCAGGCTGTGGAGGCCGGAGGCTTCTTGTTTTCGGCCGGTCAGATCGGATTGATCCCGGACACGGGAGAATTCGCTGGAGAGGACGTCGAGACGCAGGCTGCACAGGTCTTCGAGAACCTCGGCGCGATACTACGGAAAGCCGGTCTTTCCTTTTCCGACGTAGTCAAGACAACGGTTTATCTTGCGGATATGGGTGAGTTCACGCTGGTTAACACCATATACGCAAGCCATTTCGCACCTCCATTTCCGGCGCGTTCTACGGTCGCCGCCGCGGGACTTCCCAAAGGGGCGCGCGTCGAGATCGACGTGGTGGCTCGAAGGCCCTGAGGTCGATCGACACGGGAGTGCGAGGCACACGACAGGGGGGGCGGATGGCGGCCGGTGTCGCCTGCGGTCTTCAAAACCGTTGCGGGGCGCGAGTAGCGTCCCGGGTGGGTTCGACTCCCACACGCTCCCGCCACTTTCGCTCGCTGGTATTCGCCCTGCTCGCCGTCATGGCTGCGTTCGGAACGTCGGGCGCGCAGGAGCCGGTCCTGACCGATTCGGCCGGAGCCGAAGCTCCGGCGCCAGCGGTGCTTCCACCCCAGGCACCCGCGGCCGTACCCGCGGCGGCAGTGGACTCGGGCGGCCCCCCGGTAACTCCCATGGGGGCCTTCTTCCGAAGCCTGATCCTGCCGGGCTGGGGTCAGGCCGCCGTCGATCAACCCGTACGAGGGGCGTTCTACTTCACAATGGAGGCCGCCTCCTTGTGGATGCTGTTCAAGACACAGTCCAAACTGGATGCCGCCCGGCGCGCCGGAGACGACGATCTGGCAGATTCCCGGCAGGAGCAGAAGGAGGACTGGATCGTCATGGCCGTGTTCTGGGCTCTGTTCTCGGGCGTCGATGCCTGGGTGTCGGCTCACCTGTGGGACTTCGAGGGCGCCGTCGTCCCTCCGCCCGATGGGTCGCCCGGAGTGGCCGTCCAGTACTCGGTCCCGATCGGAGGTCCATAGTTGAGACTGGAACCCGGTAGTACTGGGGTTACCGCCCCCATCGGCGTCTTCGACTCCGGTCTTGGCGGGCTCACCGTGCTTCGAGCTATCAGAGAGCGCCTCCCGGCTGAGTCGACCGTCTACCTGGGAGACACGGCTCGGGTGCCGTATGGACCCAAGGCAGCCGAGACGATTCGACGGTATTCGATCGAAGCGACCGACTTCCTGGTGGCGAAAGGGGTCAAAGTGATCGTCGTCGCGTGCAATACCGCCACGGCACGGGCCCTTCCGGAGGTCCGGGCGCGAGCCGGAGTCCCGGTCCTCGGGGTGGTGGAGCCCGGGGGGCGGGCCGCGGCGAAGGCTTCGGGAGGTGGCCGCATCGGTGTCATTGGCACGCGGGGGACGATATCCAGCCGCGCGTACAACGCGGTGATTCACGAGCATCGACCGGACGCCCTCGTGTTCGAGCAAGCGTGCCCGCTGTTCGTGCCGCTCGTGGAGGAGGGGTGGACGGATGATGAGGTGACGCGCCTGGCCGCGGTCCGCTACCTGACACCGCTCCTAGAACAGAAGATAGACACGCTCGTTCTAGCCTGTACGCACTATCCACTTCTGAAGCCGCTACTCTCGGGGGTGGTGGGTCCGGACGTGACCCTGATCGACTCGGCCGAATCAACGGCCGACTCCCTGGAGAACCTGCTGAGCACATCGGGTATTGCCAGCACCGCCGGAACGCAGACGGTCGGCCGCTACTATGTCACCGACGAGGCGGCCAGGTTCGATCTCCTGGCTTGTCGCCTGTTGGGAGAAGAGGTCGATCACCTGGAAATGGTCAGCGTGGATTCCACTGGTTGAGCTGGATGTGGCCCGTCGACACTTCAGCCCACGTGCAGTGGCGAACCCAGTCTCCCGCGTTGAGATAGTATCGACCCGGGGACGTCTCCAGGAGCTCGGGCTGGTGGCAGTGACCGAGAATCACCAGGTCGAGATCGGGCTCCGACGTGAGGAGCCCCGTCGCCATCTCGCGGAGCCGTTTCGCACGATCGTGGCTCTCGGGGTCGTCCGAGAGGCCGTGTCGGCTCTCCGTGCGGCTGACGAGACGGATGACACGCGCCGACCAATCCGGGTGAACCTGCCGGAACGCGGTCTTCGCCGGCCGACTTCGGATCACGGACTTGAGCGCGCGGTAGCCCCAGTCGCCCCCTCCGAGACCGTCTCCGTGAGCCACGAAGGCCCGCCGTCCTCCGACTTCCACGCGCACGGGCCCGTGAAGAAGCTCGATGCCAATCTCCTCGCTGAGGAACCGCCCACCCCAGGAATCATGGTTCCCTCCCAACATGCGTATCCGCACTCCCGAATCCGCGATGTCGGCCAGCACCCGGAGGACGCGGAAATAGCGGCTCAGGATCACGGTGTCATACTCGAACCAGAAATCGAACAGGTCGCCGTTGATCAGGAGGTCGTCCGTGCGGTCGGGGATCCCACTCATGAATTGCATGAGGGCTGCCTCATTCTCCGCAGGGGCCGCCCCGAGGTGCGCATCGGAGATGACGATCGTGGACCTTTCCATGGCGCCAAGTATAGAGTGCCGCTGACGAACGTGAAACGGTCCCCTCGAGGCCCGTCGAGAACCACGCGAGGAAGACATGACCTCAGATGCTACCGCAGGTGATCGCACCCGTCTGCGGGTGCGATACGCGGAGACGGACCAGATGGGGCGGGCGCACCACATGCAGTACCTTGCCTGGTTCGAGCTCGGTCGCACGGAGCTGCTTCGAGCCGCGGGCGCGGCCTACTCCGAGATAGAACGGCAGGGTGTGATGTTGCCGGTCTCCAACGTGGACGTCGAGTACCTTTCGGGTGCTGGATACGACGAGCTTGTGGAAATCGAGACGCGGGTCAGCGAGGTCAGGAGTCGGACGGTCACCTTCGCTTACGTCGCCACGCGAGCGGAGACTGGTGAGGTCCTCGCGTCGGGAAGCACTCGCCTCGTGTGCACGAACGCGGAGGGGAGACCGAAGCGCATCCCCCCGCACCTGCTGAAGATCCTTCGTTCGGTCCAAAATGCCCATCCCGGGACCGCCGGATCGTGAGGCTCGAGTCGAAAGCGGTGTCCCCGCTTTTCTTGCTCGCTGTTCGGACGCTCGGTAGCTTCCGCGCCGTCTGCGGTCCGT
The DNA here is from genome assembly GCA_964602635.1 of uncultured Gemmatimonadota bacterium. Taxonomy (GTDB): domain Bacteria; phylum Gemmatimonadota; class Gemmatimonadetes; order Palauibacterales; family Palauibacteraceae; genus Benthicola. The sequence continues at coordinate 11,533 of CAZRRU010000115.1, forward strand.
CGGAGCGCCGCAGCGGTCGTAGGATTCGGGCTGCATTTCGGGTTTTGCCGGCAGTCCTGTTCGTGGGCTGCGCGACCACGATCGAGAGTGGTCCTCCGATAGCGAATCCGGCAGACGTCGCGGCAGATGTTCGCAGCCAGACGGCCGTGGAGGTTTCGGTTACCCTGCGTTTCGATTGGAGCTACGCGGACAGGCGGGGAGACATTGGAGGGCAGGGAGTCGGCCGGTACAATCCGCCTGACAGTCTCCGGGTCGACCTGTTCACCTCGGGTGATGTGGCGATGGCGATCGCGGTCGCGGGCGGAGAGCTCCGAAGCATCGGCGAGATCGAGGACGTGGAGATCCCGGGCTTGGAGTTCGTGTACGCCATGGCGGGCCTCTTCCGTCCGGGAGACGGGGTCGCGGAGGGCTACCTTGCAGGAACGGACTCGGTGCTCGTATACGGCGGCGAGTCCGGCCGAAGGACATACTTCTTCATTCGGGAGGGGCGTCTGAGGCGGGTGGAGGAGCGCATTCGCGGGCGCACCGTGCAGCGTGTGAACCTGGAATGGGCTGAGTCCGCCGACTGGCCGAGTGAGGCGGAATACCGGAACTTCGAAGAACACAGTCGGGTTCGCTGGCGTGTAGAAGAGATCACGAACCACGAGGAGAGCCATCCGGCGTATGCGTACGACCTGCCACCCGTTCCGTAACCGTTCCGCGGTCTGGGTGAGGCTGCTGGCGACGGTGGCGGTGACCTTTGCAGTCGGCTGCAACTACACGTTTGCCGGGGGCGGAGGGCTACCCTCCCACATCGAGACCGTGTATGTGCCTCCGATCGAGAACCGGACGACGCAGTTCGGGCTGACTCAGACCTTCACCGACAAGCTGCTCGAGGCCGTCCGGCGCAAGCTTGGTGCGCAGCTCGCGGCCGAGGCAGAGGCCGACGCGACGATCGTGGCCGAGCTTTCCCGGTACAATGACGTGGCCATGAACTTCCAGGGCGTGGAGGACGTCGGAGCTGCGGTGTTCCAGCGGAGGGTGTCGATCACGGCGCAGATTCAGATCGTCGACCGGTCGAAGAACGAGATCATCTGGAATGGTGCCGGAGTGAGCGGCCAGGGCGAGTATAGCCCGGCGGACCCCGGGGGCGAGTCGAGCGGACAGGACGTCGCCCTGGATAACCTGGTGCAGAAGATCGTGGACGGAGCTCAATCGCAATGGTAAGGCGCGCCCCCGTTTCCCGTGCCAGACGCCTGCGCCGCCTGGCGATGCTGGGGGTGGGGTTCTGGTTCCTCCTCGGGGGACCCGGGAGCGACTATCGCCTGGGTTCGGTTGCCGGCCAATCACGTGAGACGCCAGGCCTCGCGACCGCCGTGCCATCGGCCTACGGCGCCACGGGCGACTGGACGGACACCGGCGCAAGACAGGACGCTGCCGGGCACGAATCCGGCGAGCAAGAGGCTCATGCGGAGAGCGCGGCCGAGGGCGAGGCTGCCGGGCACGGGGTGCGTATCCGGGACGTCTTCTTCATCCTCATCGTCATTCTCCTGTCGGGCAAGTTCCTCGGCGAGCTAGTCGAGCGCCGGGGGCAGCCGGCCGTCCTGGGTGAACTCGTGGCAGGCGTCATTCTGGGCGGTAGCGTGCTCGGGGTCATCCCCGATCCCGGCACTGAGATGTACGGAATCATCCACGTGTTCGCAGAAATCGGCGTTTCCATACTCCTGTTCGAAATCGGTCTCGAGACGGATCTCAAGGAGATGTTCAGCGTGGGGCGGACGGCCTCCGCAGTCGCACTGATCGGGGTCGTGTTTCCCTTCGGTCTCGGCTTTCTGTACTGGTATCTGGCGAACCCATCGATCGGAGTGACTCCGGAGGGCGTCGGATTCGTGATCGTCTGCGTGTTCGTCGGCGCGACCCTCACTGCCACGTCGGTGGGGATCACCGCCCGGGTGCTGTCGGATCTCGAGCGGATGCATACCCCGGAGGCCCGAATCATCATCGGTGCTGCGGTGATCGACGATGTTCTGGGGATCGTCATCCTGGCGGTCGTGGCCGGGCTCGCGTCCGGCGCCGCCGTCGGCGTCTTCGCCATCAGCAAGATTTTCGTGTTCGCGGTCGGATTCCTGGTGCTCGCCGTGTTGATCGGCAATCGATTCGCGCCCGTGCTGTTCGATGCCGTAGACCGGATGCGGGTTCGGGGAGTGCTTCTCGTGACGGCCTTCTGCTTCGCTCTCGGCATCGCGGCCCTGGCCGACTGGGCGGGCTCCGCCATGATCATCGGAGCCTTCGCGGCGGGCCTGGTGCTGTCTTCTACCAATCAATTCGATTCAGTGGTCGAGAAGATCGAGCCCGTGGCCGACGTCTTCACGCCGATTTTCTTCGTGGCCGTGGGCGCGCCGGTCAACGTGCGCCTTTTCATTCCGGGCTCGGAGGACTTCGATCTGGCGGTCCTCCTTGTGGGACTCATCCTTACCGCGATCGCCATCGTCGGGAAGCTGGTGTCGGGTCTGGCGGTTCGGCGGCCCGACGTGAGCAAGCTGGTGGTAGGGGTAGGGATGGTTCCGCGGGGAGAAGTCGGGCTCATCTTCGCCTCCATCGGCCTCACCGCGGGGATCCTGTCGGGTGAAGTGTACAGCGCCATCCTCATCATGGTCATCCTCTCCACTTTCATCGTGCCGCCGGTGCTCAAGGTGCTGTTCGCGTCCCAGCCGCAACCGGCAGCTCCGTCCATCAGTGAGCTGGAGGACACGCATTTCTGAGTCGGCCGGGCCCCGCGAAGCGGCGTCGAACGTTCCGCCCCAGGGGGCTCCCATCGTGGATAGGGACCAGTTGCTGCTCGAGTACGGCCGGCCCCGTGATTACCGGCTCGTTTTCACCAATGGGGTCTTCGATCTGCTCCACCGGGGACACGTGGCGTCTCTCGAGGCGGCCCGGTCGCTGGGAGACCGACTCGTGGTGGCCGTGAATTCGGACACGTCCACACGACGGTTGAAGGGAGCGCCGCGGCCGTTCCAAACAGAGACCGACCGCGCGGGTATACTGGCATCCATCAGGTTCGTCGACGTGGTAACGGTGTTCGACGAGGACACTCCGGAGGAGCTGATCGGCCTGCTCCTGCCTGACATCCTGGTCAAGGGCGCGGACTACGCGGACAGACAGATCGCGGGCGCGGAGGCGGTGCGCAGAGCCGGCGGGGAAGTAGTATTCGTCGATCTCGCACCCGGTCTCTCCAGTTCGGGGCTTGTCCGCCGGATCAGGTCCGGGGGTGAAGGCGATCTCTGAGGTTCCGTTGCTCCTCCTCGCCACCCGGAACCGCCACAAGCTGCGCGAGATCTCGGATCTCCTGTCCGGACTGCCGATCGAGCTCCGCTCTCTGGCCGATCTGGGAATCGGAGTCCTCCCCGGCGAGGACGAGGTGGAGATCTTCCCGACATTCGAGCAAAACGCTCTCGCGAAGGCTCGCTTCTATCGTGGTCACACCGGAATGGCAGTGCTGGCTGACGATTCCGGTTTGTGCGTCGAATCCCTCGGGGGCGGACCCGGCGTGAGGTCTCGGCGCTTCGCGTCCGACCGAGGCATGGGGCGCGCCGATCAGGACGCCGCGAATAACGAGTGCCTGCTCCTGGAGCTCGGAGAGCTGGGCGACGGCGAGAGAGGGGCACACTATCGGTGCGCCCTGGCCTGCGTGGGGGGCGAGCGAACGCTCGTCGTGAGCGGCAGGGTCGACGGTCAGATCACACGCGAAGAGAGAGGTACCGGTGGTTTCGGATACGATCCATTATTCCTGCTGCCTTCGTACGGCAATACGTTCGGGGAACTTCCTGCAGAGGTCAAGGCGTCCATCAGTCACCGGGCCGAAGCGGTCCGTTCCTTCCGTCGATGGCTCGAACCCGTTGCAACCCGTGAGGACACACCATGAGAATCGAGCCGACGTCTCTCGTTCGTACTCCGCTGGTCCTGGCTCTCCTGATCGCTCTTGCGGGCGACCTCCGCGCCCAGGAAGAGAGCGCGACGGCAGACCCCGCCGATGTCGAGTCCGTCGACGCCATCATCGGAGCGGTGTACGACGTGATTTCGGGGCCCGCGGGCGCTGAGCGGGACTGGGATCGCATGCGCTCGCTGTTTCCGCCGGGGGCCCACCTCATACCGTCAATCCCCGATCCGGAAGGTGGATACGGCCTTCGCTTCATGACCGTCGAGGACTGGATCGAGGGGGCAAGGGGCTGGTTTGCCGAGAACGCCTTCTTCGAGGTCGAGATTCACCGGGTTGAGGAGAGCTACGGCCACATCGCGCACGTTTTCAGCACATACGAGTCGCGCAGGGAAGCTGACAGTGAGCCGTTCACTCGCGGGATCAACAGCTTTCAGCTCCTGTTCGATGGCCAGCGGTGGTGGATCGTGAACATTTACTGGCAAAGCGAGACCCAGTCGGAGCCGATTCCGGCCGGGTACCTTCCCTGATGTCGCCGCTTGCTCCCGCTGCAGTGCCGGAAGCTCCCTTGGACCAGGTGTGCAACTCTGACACGTCGGTTCGTCATCCATGTCAGAGACGGCTTGCCAGGCCCGGGCCACGGCGCTTCTCGGGATGTATGTTCTAGGGACAGAGAGGAATGTCCCGAGAACGAGGATCCGGCTTGGCTACGGATTGGACGGCCGTCTACGAGGCCACGTATGCCGACCTGGTGCGCTTCCTGTACCGGTTGGTGTGGGAGGAGGATCGCGCTCACGACCTGGCCCAGGAGGCATTCGTGCGGGCCCTGAGGCACGAGCCGGATCAACCGCGCGCCTGGCTGTTCTCGGTGGCCCGCAACCTGGCCCGCGACGAGGCGCGCATGGCGGCCCGGCGCCGAAGCCACCTCACACTGATGCGGGCAGAAGAGGCCGACCGGGTCGAGGAGGACGCAGGGGAGGAGTTGGAACGTTCGGAGAGACATGAAGCCGTCAGGAATGCCCTGAATCGGCTGAGCGAAAGGGATCGCGAGGCCCTGCTTCTGTGGGACGCCGGTCTGAGCTACGACGAGATCTCCGAGCAGACGGGCCTTGCCCGAGGCGCGATCGGCACGACCCTTTCGAGGGCCCGCCGGCGCCTGGTCGAGGCGCACAGGACGGGGGAGGACGACAATGCCGCACATCTCTGAGGGCGATCTGCACGCGTGGCTGGATGGAGCGATTTCCGAGGATTCCGAGGAATTGCAGGCGATCCGGTTCCACCTGGAGTCGTGCCCCGAATGTGCCGCCCAGCTCGAGGACGCTCGAGCGCTGCGAGGCGAGGCGGAGTCCATTCTAACCTCAGCGCTTCCCGAAGAAGCCGGCCCCGCGTTCGAGGAGATTCGACGGAGATCACTTGAACAGGCTCCGGACCACGGAGCATCCAGCGTCCGGGCGGGCCGATTGCGCGCGGGATGGCTCAGCGTGCAGCGCCTCGGTTGGGCGGCCAGCATCATGCTTGCCTTGGGAGCCGGATGGCTGGGGCGGGCGGTCCTAGTCGAGAAGGGGTGGACGGATCCGTTCAACGAGGGACCCGCGCCGATGGTCAGCCGGTCAACCGACCCGGACGCCGAGCAGACCCCGGCAGACGAATTCGCGCGCGACATGGACGACATCTCGGGGCTTGGGGACGAAGTGGGGCGAGTGGACGCGCCTGAGGAGGCAAACGAGGCGCTCCAGAAACAGGATGTCGTCACGGAATCCCGACTGAAGGCAGAAGGCGCCGTGTCTGGCGAGGAGATGGAGCGTGGACGGCGCGCCCTGGAGGAAGTCGTAGAGCAACCGGATGACGCCGAAGCGGTGCCCAGTCGGACGGGGGCTCTCGCCCAGGCGGAGCGACAGGAGGCGGACGTAGCGGCTCCGGATGCGGGAGCCGACGCCCCGTCCTCTCCTCCTGCGCAGAAGTACTTCGAGACCAAGTCCATCCAGGCGCCCTTGGACCCGTGGCACGACGTACCGCCGGATCCATACGAGCCGTGGGCCCGAACGGCCTTGGGATGCTATCGACTCGAGTATTCGTGGTCACCGGGATTGGCGTACCTGCCAGGCGCGATCGAGCTGACGCCCGCGGAGGCTACGGCGGGGTCGGGAGGCCGGGCCTACAGGGTCGGACTTCCCGCGCGAGTGGAAGGTCAGTTCCACGAAGCGGTCTGGATTTCGCCGGGGCCGGACTCGGTCTGGGTGCGTCTGGTCACCGGCACGGAGCGCGACATGCTGACCGTCAGGGCCGAACGAGACGGACGGGACTGGGAAGGGGAGGGGCGGGTCCTGTCATCGGCGGCTCCGGTTTCGACCGGGCAAATCCGCGGCACGGTGCGGCTGACCTCTATGACATGCGATCTGAAGTGAGCGGCGGAGCCGGCTTGCGGTCAGAGCTTCTCCGGCGCCTTCGATGGGCCAGGGAAATCTACGAAGGAGTGTACTTCGTCCCCTACCGGACGACCATCCACCGGGAGTACCTGCGGCAGAGAGACCTCTTTTTCGTTCTCGGATTCTCGGACCTTCTCGGCGTGCCAAGCCCGCTCCAGTTTTACACCCTCGAACTGCTTCCTGAAGTGCTCGACGGCTTCCACGAGTGGCATCTCCGCATGGGCATGCCAGAGCCACCTGAGGGGGCCTTCCGATGCTGCTGAATCCGTCAGGCCGTTCGTGGAGTCTCTGAGGGAAGCGATGCGTCGGTCCCTCGTGTTCTTCGGGGGCAAGGGAGGAGTGGGGAAGACCACGCTGGCCGCCGCGGCGGCGCTCGAGTCGGCGAGGGAAGGCACCAGCACGCTGCTCGTTTCCACGGACCCGGCTCACTCCACGAGCGATGTCCTCGGTGCGGGACTGGGCCCGGAACCGACTGAAGTCGCGACCAATCTGTCGGCGATGGAGCTCGATCCTTCCACGGCGGCCGAGCGCTACATGGCCGAGGTGAAGGGACGGATTGCGGATGCGACGCCGCCTCGCCTTGCAGCCGAAGTGGAAAGGCAGCTGGACGTAGCTCGGGCATCGCCCGGGGCAGAGGAAGCGGCCGTGTTCGACCGCTTCACGCGCATCATCGAGGAAGAGCCGTTTCCGCGCATCATCTTCGACACCGCTCCCTCCGGACATACGCTTCGTCTCCTGTCACTCCCCGAGCTCATGACGGCCTGGATGGAGAGCCTGGTCGTGCAGCACAGGAAGGTGCGGACGCTCGGTCGGATGTGGAGGAACGTAGCAGGCGCGGCGGCAGGCTCGGACGGGCAGGGCAGAGATGTGGTCCTCGAGGCGCTCGAGGAGCGGCGGGCCAGATTCGAGCGGACCCGGGCCGTGCTTCGGGACCCGGGCCGTACCGCGTTCCTCTTCGTGGTGTTGGCTGAGAGGCTTCCCGTGCTCGAGACCCATCGAGTCATCACGGCCATCACCGGTCGGGGGATCCCCGTGGGGGGAGTGATCGTAAACCAGTTGCTTCCGAGCTCCACGACGGATCCGTTCCTTCTTCGCCGCAAGCAACGAGAAGCAGCTCAGCTTGGCGACATCGAAGCCCGATTCGAAGATTGGTCCGTTGGCTACTTGCCGCTGCTCGAACGAGATCCGGTGGGACCGGATGAGCTTGGGAGTCTGCTCGATCTGATGCGGGCGGACCGGACGGAGAACTGAGATTGAGCGCGATCGTGCTTCTCGTGATCGGCGGTACCGCCTTCGTCACCGGGTACCGGCTCTATTCCCGCTACATAGCCCGCCGCATCTACCGTCTCGATCCCGACTTCATCACCCCTGCGCACGAGTTCGAGGACGGAGTGGATTTCGTGCCGACGAACCGCCACGTGCTGTTCGGACACCATTTCACATCGGTCGCTGGAGCTGCCCCCATCGTCGGACCGGCGATCGCAGTAATCTGGGGCTGGCTTCCGGCCTTTCTCTGGGTCGTGGTGGGTACCGTGTTCGCCGGGGCGGTTCACGATTTCGGCACCCTGTGGATTTCGACCCGCCACAAGGGCAACTCGATCGGCACGTTGGCCGAGTCGATCGTTGGAGACCGGGCTCGGGTCCTGTTTCTACTACTCATCTTCTTTCTTCTGCTGATGGTCAACGCTGTGTTCGCGGTGATCATCGCAAACCTGTTCATGGCGAACCCGGGCGCCGTGCTACCGGTATGGGGCAGCCTGGTCGTGGCCGTGGTGGTTGGCTTGCTCATCTACCGTACGGGCGCGGGCATCCTCGTCCCGTCGCTCGCGGCACTAGCCATCCTGTACGCCTTGATATGGATCGGCCAGTACGTGCCGTTCACCCTTCCCGACGTCCTGGGCCTGGCTCCCACGAGCGATCAACTGGCGGCGGCCGCGCAGGATTCGGCTGCCGCGGCCACCGCCGCGGCGCAGGACGGGCAGCGGGTCGGTTGGATCGTCATACTGTTCGGCTACACGTTCTTCGCGAGCGTGCTTCCGGTGTGGCTGCTCCTGCAACCGCGTGACTACGTAAACGGGCACCAGCTCTTCGTGGCGCTCGGGATCATCGGGGCCGGGGTGATCGTGACGAACCCGCAGGTCGTGGCCCCGGCCGTCAACACCCACCTGCCGCCGGACGCGCCGAGCTGGTTTCCCCTCCTGTTCATCACCATCGCGTGTGGAGCGATCAGTGGTTTTCACGGCCTGGTGGCCTCCGGCACTTCCTCGAAACAGCTCGACCGAGAGCCGGACGCGCGCTACGTCGGGTATGGGGGGGCGCTCGGCGAGGGAGCCCTGGCCCTCACTTCCATTCTCGCCACCACCGCCGGTTTCGCCCTCTTTGTGGGAGTCGATGGGTGGCACGCGCACTACGGTTCCTGGGCAGCCGCGTCTACGGGCGCGACGGCCGCTTTCGTCAACGGAGTCGGGGTTCTGGCGGAGGGGGTCGGGATTCCACACCGGGTGGCCACGATCTTCGCGGCCGTGGTGGTGATCAGCTTTGCCGCGACGACCCTCGACACGAGCGTGCGCCTGCAGCGCTACATCATCTCTGAGCTAGGGGTCGAGTACCGGGTGAGGGGAGTCCAGAATCGGTGGATCGCGACGTTGATTGCGGTGGTGAGCTGCGGGCTGCTGGCCCTCGGCCTGGACCGCGGCGCTGGTGGCATGCGGTTGTGGCCCTTGTTCGGAACGACCAATCAGTTGCTCGCCGGGCTCAGCCTCCTGGTCCTGACTCTCTTCCTCCTGAAGCTGGGGCGCAACGTGTGGGTCACGGCCGTTCCGATGGTGTTCCTTCTCTTCATGACGACCTGGGCCATGATCCTGAACCTGGTCGGATTCGTGACCGACGATCAGGTTCTACTGACGGTGGTGGGCGGCACGATTCTCGTGCTCGAGTTGTGGCTGTTGTTCGAGGGGGCGGCGGCCTTCCGCCGCCACTTCCGAGATCCCGGGGACCGGGCGGATATCCCTCACACCTCGTGAGCCGGTCCCCTGCGCGCGGCGTGTGAGAGGAACCAGGAACCCTCGGAGACCGTTGACGAGGCGCCGGACGTATGGCGCGCGCGGGGCGCACGTGTCATCTTTCGGCCGCTTTTTCACCCTCTCGCAACGGAGAACATCCGATGTCCGAGGTTCTGACGTTGCTGGCGCTGGTAGCCGTAGCCGTAGTGTGGAGCCGGAGCGGCTGCGGATGAGGCAAGCGCTGACTCGCCGGAGGCGGGTCCCGCGCAATAGAGGAGTGGTTCACGGGGAGTAGCTCAGTCCGGCAGAGCACTGGCTTTGGGAGCCAGGGGCCGCGGGTTCAAATCCCGCCTCCCCGATTTTGGGGCCGCGGGTAGTTCGCACGCTTCGCGTGCTTAATGTCTCGGCTTTGCCTCGACTCCAAATCCCGCCTCCCCGAAAGGCGCCCGGTCTACTTTAGCATCTTCTTCAGCCAATCAGGGGAGGCCTCGGTCGGGCTCTGAATCAGGACACGAAGGCCGTCCGGATCCCTGAGCGTGATCCCTCGTTTGTCCAGGTGAATGTCCGCAGGACCCTCGAACGCGACACCTCTTGCACGAAGGTCCTCGGCCACTGCGTCAACGTCATTCACGACGAAGGAGATATGAACGCGATCTTGATAGCCTGAACAGGCACCCAATTCGAGTCCCGGCCATCCGCTGTCAAAAACCGAAAGCCCCGGCTCGTGATGATGAAGCTCCAGCCCCAGGATATCGTGGTAGAACTCCTTGCTCGCCCCTGGATCCTGAGCGTACAGTCCGATCTCGTGAAGCTTCATCGGTTGCACTCCTATGTCGTGCGGATGGACTGAGGCGAGAGTCGCGTCGGACGTGTACGGCATGCTCGCCAGAGAACCGTTCAGCCGCACGGCCCACATGGACCGGCGTCTGCTCACACTTCCAGGGCGGCCACCGCGCGCGGGTAATCCTCGGCCCGAATGTACAGGACGTAGCCATACGCCCCCTTGCCATCCGTCACTGCTGTAGAGGCGTACACGTTCACCCGAGACTGGAACAGTTGCTGATGGACTGCCACCAGGGCGCCCAGTTCGTCGTCGCCCTGCACGAGAAGCGCCGGATGGGGGCCGTCCATGGTCATGCCGGCTCCGGCAGCGGCGGTCTCGAGACGGGCCGACTCTTCGGGAAACAGGGTCATTTGAGTCCGAATCGGCCCTACCGGCACGGCGGTGAAGGCGAGCAGGTTGACCCCCAGGGACGCCAGACGAGACAACAACTTGTAGGCCTCGCCAGGTTGATCCTCGACGGTCGTGTAGTAGTACTCCACGCGGCGGATTCGGTAGGGCATGACTCTCCTCCGTGCTGCGGTCACTGACGGCGGACCGCGCGCGATATGGCGCCCGTGGGGACGGGCGCGGTGACAACGTCCGGTATGGCGGGAGGTGCCGGAGCGACGCATCCCATCGTGCGATACACCCTACAATACACCGGGAGACCTCGGAAGGTCGAGTCCGCTACCGCCCCGGTCTGTAACGCCGGACGAGATCGGCCTCGATCTCAGTCTCGGTGAAGGCCACCCGCTTCAACTCGCCACGCGCGAACATCTCGGTCTGGTCGTCGAAGTGCTGAGATTCCTCGTCTCGGGTCTGACCGAACACGAGCACGGAGTAGCCCCGGGGTGGTGAGCCGAACTCCACCGCCAGGATCCAGGCGTCTCCGGAGTAGGCGCGCAGGAGCCCGTCCGCATCTCTCTCAAAGGCGATGTGTCGGAAGCAGCCCAGGTTGGCCGGGCAACCGGAAGCCGCCGCGTCCACGTCTCCCCAGCGCACCCGGTGCACCTCACCCCAGGAGACATCCCACGCGCCGTAGCGCTCGGAAGCTTCCTCCACGGCCGCGGCGAACGCCCGCGCCGCCATCTCCGGATCGTCCAGGCCCAATGGAGTCGATGTCGGCTCGGTGGGGCTCCACTCCCGGGCGTAGTCGCCTCCCATGCCGTCGTAGAGGCCCTCCCACAGCTCGAACAGGACCCCACCTCGGCTACCGGCTCTCGACGTGTTGTCCCACACCTCGACCAGATCGATCGCGG
>CAZRRU010000116.1:0-25477 GCA_964602635.1 uncultured Gemmatimonadota bacterium
AGCCGTGACCGCCCGTAAGGGCCGAGCGGGCCGTCTCGTTTGACGAGGCGGCCCGCTTCTTAGTGCTGTCCGCCTGCCTATCACGATCGGGCACCGATTCGCGTCGACCTCCCATTCGGGATCAGGTCGCTCCATTCCGAGCATTGCTTGCGTCCCCAACAGGCCCATCTATCTTAGCGGACGCATCTTCAACGACCACCGCCTCGGATGACGGAGATTGGCCGATCTGTGGGTAATCTCGCTGCGGTTCTTCAACTCAATTCGACCTCTGACGAAGAGGCGAATCTCGAGCAGGCCGAAGTCCTGATCCGGCGCGCGGCGAGCTACGGCGCGACCTTCGTCGCGACTCCGGAGAACACGAACTACCTGGGGCCGCACGAGGAGAAGGTCCGGCGGGCCCAGCCGCTGGACGGACCGGTGTGCGGCCAGTTCTCCGATCTGGCGCGCGAGCTCGAGGTCCACCTCCTCCTCGGGTCGTTCAACGAGCGGAGCGACGACCCCCTTCGCTGCCACAACACGTCGGTTCTGTTCGGGCCCACGGGCGAGCGGCTGGCCGTGTACCGGAAGATTCACCTGTTCGATGTGGACATCTCGGCCGATGCCCGATTCACAGAATCGGCGACGATCGAGCCCGGCAACCAGCTAGTCGTCGTCGAGGCGGATTCCGTCAGGATCGGGTTGAGCATTTGCTTCGACCTGCGCTTCTCGTGGCTGTATGGAGAGCTGCGGGCCCGGGGCGCAGAGCTGATCACGGTGCCCTCTGCCTTCACGCTGACTACCGGGAAGGACCACTGGCACATCCTGCTCCGGGCCCGCGCGATCGAGACCCAGTCCTGGGTGATGGCCCCGGCCCAGGTCGGCAAGCACGACGACCAGGGGCTGCGAGAGAGCTACGGGCACGCCCTTATAGTGGACCCCTGGGGAACGGTCGTGGCCGATGCCGGTGACACTCCCGGAATCGCGGTGGCCGAGATCGATCTCGACCGCCTGCGCGAAGTTCGGCAGGCCATCCCGATGCGGCACGCGCCCGCCCGCGAATAGCGCCGGCAAGTCTCTCGTCACCCGGAGGTCCCATGAAGCGTTTGAAGAGCCTCGTCCTGATCGCGATCTGCTCCGCCGCGTGCGATCGGCCTGAGTTCGGCGACGATCTCTCCTCGGCGCCTGGCATGGACTCGTCGAACGATGCGGTGACCGAAGCCCTGGCGATCGCCGACGAATACGTCGCCGGCTACTACGACCAGTTTCCAGAAGAGGCGTACGAGACGGGCTACCCGGCGGCCTTCGATCGCATGGGTGACCACAGTCCCGCTGCACGCCAGGCGTGGAAGGAGCGCGAGGACGCATGGCTGTCCCGGCTGCGCGCCATCGACCCGGCGCTGCTGAAAGGAACGGAGGCTGCCGTACCCTACACGTTCTCTCGCGAGCGCCTGGCGGCGACCACCGCCAGGCGTGTGTGCCGGACCGAATTCTGGAACGTGAGTCCCACGTGGACCGGGTGGCAGAATTTCTTCCCCGGGGTGTTCGCCAAGCAGCCGGTCGGCACCGAGAGGGCCCGCTCCAACGCCCTCTCCCGCGCCAGCGACGTCGCCCGCTACATCGACACGGAAATCGACAACCTCCGCATCGGCGTGGAAGAGGGCTTCACGGCTCCGCGTTCGAACGTGGAAAGCGTGATCGGACAACTGGAGGCTCTTCTTTCCGTTCCGGCCGAGGACGCACCCTACTTCGATCCGGCTGTGCGGGACGACGATGAGGCCTTCGGGACCGAGCTGGCAGCGGTGATCTCGGCGGAGATCTTTCCCGCCGTCCGGCGCTATCGGGACTACCTGGTGGACGAATATCTGTCGGCCGCTCGCCAGGAGATAGGCGTGACCGCTGACCCGGGCGGCCGCGATTGCTATCTGGCCTCGGTCCTTTTCCACGCCACGCTTCCGCTCGCGCCTGAGGAGATCCACGAGGCGGGACTGCGCGAGATGGCGCGCATCCAGGCCGAGATGAGCGAGATCGGGCGGCGCAGCTTCGGCACGGAGGACGTGCCGGAGCTGCTTCGGCTCGTGCGCGCCGACCCTGCGAACAGCTTCGAGACGCCGGAGGAGATCGTCGCTTTCGCCCGCGAGGCCGTCGATCGGGCGAAGACGGCGATGCCGGAGTGGTTTGGGTTCGTTCCGCAGGCCGAGGTCGCGCTCAAACCGTATCCGGACTACATGCAGGTCACGGGGGGCGGATTCTACTCGGCGGGCGCGGCGGACGGCAGCACCCCGGGTACCTACGAGTTCGGGACGTTCGAGCCGGGTGACCTGAATCGGGGAGGTGGCTTCGAGGCCACCACTTTCCACGAGACGTATCCGGGTCACCACATGCAGGTGTACGTGGGGTTGGAGGGAACGGGCGTTCATCCGGTCCTCAAGTACTTCTTCAGCTCGGGGCTGGGGGAAGGTTGGGCCCTCTACGGTGAGAGGCTCGCCGACGAGGCCGGCCTGTACACGGCCGACGTGGACCGACTGGGGATGTTGTCGAACGAGGCGTTCCGCGCGGCCCGGTTGGTGGTAGACCCCGGGATGCACGCGCTCGGATGGAGCCGCGAGGAAGCGGCGGACTATATGCTCGCCAACACGGCGGCCTCGCGAGGCGAAGTCGAGTCCGAGATCAGCCGATACATCGCCGTGCCGGGCCAGGCCACCGCCTACCTGACGGGCAGCCTGGTAATCCAGGATCTGCGGCGGCGGGCCGAGGACGCACTCGGCGATCGGTTCGACATCCGGGCCTTCCACGACCGCGTGATACGGAACGGCACCATCACGCTGACCATGCTGCAAGTCACGATCGACGAGTGGATCGCGTCGGAGCTCCCGGCCGCCGAACCGGAGGGAGACTGACATGGCCCGTGTCCTGGTTCTCGGCGGCGGATTCGGGGGAGTGTCTACCGCTACGGAGCTCCGCAAGGCGCTGGGTGACGACCACGAGATCGTGCTGATCGACCGGTCCTCCACTTTCCTGATGGGCCTCAGAAAGCTCTGGGCCCTGGTTGGCGTGGGCCGGATCGAGGACGGAAGCCGCGACCTGCGCCTCCTCGAACACACGGGCCTTCGCTTCGAACAGCGCGAGATCCTCTCTATCGATCCTGAGGGCCGAAGCGTTGTGACGGACGCTGGGACTCTCAACGCTGACTACCTGGTGGTGGCCCTCGGAGCCGAATCGCGGCCGGACCTCGTTCCCGGTCTCGCGGAGCACGGGCACAACGTGTGGGACGTAGCGGGCGTGCCGGGATTGAAAGCCGCGGTGGATGTGTTCGACGGGGGCAGTATCTTGATCGCCATCGCGGGGATGCCTTATACCTGCCCCCCAGCCCCTTTCGAGTGCGCCATGCTGCTCGATGACTACCTGCGGGAGCGCGGTGTCCGCGACCGCTGCTCGATCACGGTCACCACGCCGAAGCCGATCCTCCTTCCGAATGCCGGCGTCGAGGGCTCCACGTGGCTCGCCGAGCAGCTGAGCGGCCGGGCGATCGGATACGACACGGGCCGACAGGTGGAGCGGGTGGAGGCAGGCCACATCGAGTACGCCGACACCACGCTCGACTTCGATCTGCTGATCGGAGTTCCGCCTCACAGACCTCCAGCGGTCGTGAGTGAATGCGACCTCGCCGGACCGGGCGGCTGGGTGACGGTCGATCCGAACACGCTCGAGACCGGGTACGAAAACGTGTACGCGATCGGCGATGTGACGAAGATCACCCTGGCCAACGGTCTTCCCCTGCCGAAGGCCGGAGTGATGGCCGACCTGGAGGGCCAGCGGGTTGCCGCGGCCATCGCAGCCCGCATCGCCGGCGCCGATCACCCCGATCCGTTCGACGGAAGGGGCTACTGCTTTCTCGAGATGAGTACCTCGACGGCCGCGTTCATCGAGGGAGAATTCTATGCCCGGCCCGAGCCACGGGTCAGCGTCCGCGACGAGTCACAGGCTCACGCCGACCACAAGCATCGGTTCGAAGCGGATCGACTGGAACTCTGGTTCGGGTCCTGAATCGACCTACAACCCCGGGGTAGCTGGTCCCCGGGTGGAAGACCCCATATCAGTCGGCGGCGCCGTGCTGGTACATGTGCACGTCGCGCTGCGGAAACGGAATCGAGACTCCCTCCGCGTCGAAGCGTTGCTTCACGGTCTCCGTCACGTCCCAGTACACGGTCCAGTAGTCGTCCGTACGGCACCAGGGGCGGCACACGAAGTTCACGGAAGAGTCCGCGAGCTCGTGCAGCCGCACCATGGGCTCGGGATCAGCCAGGACCAGGTCGTGCCCGACCAGGACGTCTTCCATGATTCCCTGGGCCTTCGCCGCGTCGTCTCCGTATCCGATCCCGAACACGAGGTCCACTCGCCTCGTGTCCTGGGTCGTGATGTTGTTGATCACGTCGCCCCACACCTTGTTGTTCGGCAGGATCAGCACCTGGTTGTCCAGTGTGGTGACGACGGTGGACACCAGGGTCACGGCCTTGACCTTTCCTGACACTCCGGCCGCCGTCACCAGGTCGCCCACGTCGAACGGCTGGTAGAACATGATCATCAGGCCGGCGGCGAAGTTGGAGAGTGTGTCCTGAAGCGCGAAGCCAAGAACGAAGCCGACGATGCCCAAACCGGCCAGCATCGGGCCCACATTCACTCCGAAGACAGAGAGAACGACGAGGAGTCCGATCAGCCACACGAGCTTCGAGGCCATTCCGAGCAGCAGTCGGCGGAGCAGCTCCGTGGTCTCTACATGAGAGGCCGCCAGCACCCGTTTCACGATCCCGCGGGCCAGGCGGGCGAAGACGCCGAAGATGACCAGGACGAGGAGGACGGTAGCCACTTTGACCAGGATTCCGCCGGAATTGTCCTGCAGCCAGCCACGAAGTGAGGCCCAGCGATCCCCGACGAGCCCGCCGACGACCTCCGGATCCAGCACGTTGAGACCCAGGTCTCCCGTCGCCTCGAGCAGGAGCTGCCGGTAGCCGGCCGTCTCCAGGTCACGTTGGCCCATCAGGTCCACCATCGTCTGAAGGCTCGCCGTCGTGCCGTGCAGTTTCTCCTGGAGCCCGGCGAGCCTTGCCCGAATGGCGACGGTGTCAGCTCCGGCCTTCTTGACGCGGTCGAGGAGCGTGGCTCGCTGATCGAGCACGAGTTCGACGCGGGCCCCGACTGTGGCAGCCCGATCCTCCAGTCTGCGATCGAGCAGAACCACATCGGGTCCGAGATCGACTCCCACCACGGCGGCTCTCTCGACGTCCGCCGTGGCCGCCTTGATGAGCTCGTCCAGGTCCTCGTTCAACTCCGTGAGTCGCACTTCGAGCGCGAACCGTTCCTCAGGCGGCGTGTCAGGACTCGCCACGCGCAACGCCTCAATCCGTTCCTGGACTCGCTCGCCGTACATGCGCACGAAACTGAATTCGCGTTCGAGTGCCACCCGGATCCGGGCCGTGGCGTCCGGGCGCACCGTGCCCGCCTCCCGGGCAGCCTGCGTGGCGGCGACCATCTCCCCCAGAATGGCGTGGTGCTCGCGCCAGCGCCTTGCCAGCTGATCGGCAAACAGCTCGCGGTCCTCTCCGACGGCGCTGTCATACCTCGCCTGTAGGTAGCCGAGCCTTCCTTCGACACCTCCGAGTCGTGTAAGCAGCTCGACCATCTGATCGGCCGAGGCGTCCTCCTGCGCGATGGCAGGACGCAGGGGTGCCGCGAGGCAGAAGACGGCCACGAAAAGGCCTGTCGGGATTCGAAACGCACTCTTCATCAGAAGCACTCCTGGTCGTTCTCGTGATCTCGGACGCGACGCACGGAGGCCAGTTTGACCTGCCTGGCAGGGTTGCACAACAGGCGTCCGCCCGGCGCCCGCCGGAAAGGGGGTGACCGAGTGGCCAGGCCAGCCGTACCTTGTGCCAGACGCGCTTTGACAGGGAGGTGCGCATGACCGGATACCTGCGGTACCTCATCTGCGCCGTCGCCGTCGTCCTGGCGGCGTGCTCATCGGCCACCTCACAACCCCACGTGGAAGTAACGCCCGAGACTTTCCTCGACATGGACGTCGACATGTTCGGTATCGTGGCGGACATTCCACACCGGCAGTACCTCGGAGAGTCGACCCCCACGGGCGCCAATCAGGCCACGACCGTGTTCCGATGGCAGGCCCAGCATACGCTACTCGAACGAGGGTCTACCGACGTCCTGATCTCGGCTGAGCGTCTCCAGGTCGCGGGCCTGCCCGTCCTGGAGCAGGGGGCCGAGCTCGACTTCGTCGGGGGCCTCTACGAGGACGTGCGATACCGGCTCGGCGGCACCCTGAACCGGATCACCGTCTCGGCACACTATGACGTCAGGGTCACGGTGGATTGGCAGCTGTACGACAGCGATTCCGGGGCGATGGTGTACTCGGGATCATCCAGCGGCTTCGGCAAGGGACAGAGCATGGGCCTCACGGGCATCCAGCCGAATGCCATCCTGGAGGCGTACCAGGACTGTGTGGGCAACCTGATCGGCCAACCGGAGTTCGCGGCGGCCGTCGCAGCACCGGGAATGCCTGGATAGCGTCCCTGCCATGTGGTGCGTCGTTCCAGTTGCCGGCCGAGCCACCCGGCTGCGGTCGCTGACAGCAGGGCGCCCCAAGGCGCTTCTCGACGTCGGCGGCCAACCGCTCATCGAGCACTTGCTCGATCGACTCGGCGATCCGATCTCGGCGGTGTGCCTGGTGACGGCGCCTGAAACCTACCACCTCTTCCGAGGTCGGCTGGGCGAGGATCGAAACGGCATGCAGCTGCGATACGTCGTGCAGGCCGAGGCAGCCGGTGTCGCAGATGCAGTTTCTCGGGCTGAGGCGACGGTCCGCGGCCCGTTCGGCGTCGTGATGGGTGACTGTTACTTCGAGGGTGACCTGGGACCTCATTTCGGGAGATGGCGGCAGGCGGGCGACGATGGCGCAGTGCTGGTCGAGCCTGCCACGGAGGCGGGCGGACAGCCGATGGGCCTGGTCGAGTTATCCGCCGGACGGATCACGAGCATCACCAAGACCCGTTGGGAGGGACAGACCAACTGGCGTGTAGCCGGCGCCTACGGGTTTCCAGATTCGTATTTTGAGACAGCCGGCGGGTTGTCGCCGGCGGCTTCGGGCGAACAGGAACTGGAGGATGCAGTGACGGGACTCATGGCCGCTGGCTCCACGTTCTCAGCCATGCCCTACCAGGGTTGGCGGCGAAACATCAACACACCTGATGATCTGGCGGCGGTCCTTGAGCGACGCGCTGGATAGACCTACTTGCGCCGCTTGACGCGTTTGCGCAGTTCGTCCAGGTCCGGTCCGGTGCCACAGCCTGGCGGGCCGGGCTTCACTCGGCCCGGAGGACGGGGCGGCGTGGGCGAGCACGGCGGCTTAGGAAACGAGTAGGGTCGCTTCCGGTCTCTCGGGGTTCGAGTGCGGCCGCTCTTTCCCATCAGTTTCGCTCCTTACGTGAAATGTGGCCTCGCTTCCAGGAATATCATACGCCGACACCCGGCCCGAGGATTCGCCGTCCGGGGGCCGGCCGCCTTAGATTGACCGAGGAATACGGCCGGTACCCTCCTCCTCTTCACAGCTAGCAGCAGCCAGACGACCCGGTTGACCAGGGAGACGAACGTGGCCGGCGGACGTAGACCCAGCTTGATCGATCGCGCTCTGCGGTTGTTCGCGGAAGTGAAGGCGGGAGAAGGCGCCAACGTCGTCATCCTGGCGGTGAACGTCTTCATCCTCCTCACCGCCTACTCGATGATGAAGCCGCTCCGGGACGGTCTGATCCTGGGCGAAGAGGGTCCCGAGTTCACGGCCTACATGGCCGCGGCAATGGCGTTCATCCTGATCCCGGTCATCGCCGGATACGGCAAGCTGGCCGACCGGTTTCCACGCCGCCGACTGATCAACGTGGTGACGCTGTTCTTCGCCGCGTGCTGCGCGGCCTTCTTCGTGGCCGGACGGGGAGGTCTCCAGATCGGGATTCCGTTCTTCATCTGGATAGGGATCTTCAGCGCGATGATCATCGCCCAGTTCTGGGGCTTCGCGAACGACCTGTACACGAACGAAGAAGGCGAACGGTTGTTTCCCGTCGTGGCGGTCGGAGCGGCGGCCGGCGCGATCGCGGGAGCGACGATCGTCAAGGAGATGATCATCCCGCTCGGGCTCTACCTTCCCATGCTGATCGCCGGGGTCCTGCTCGTCCTCAGTCTCCTCCTCACGAACTGGGTGGATCGCCGGGAGCGGCAGCGCACGGAGGGATCGGTCGATCCGAAGCTCAGTACCGCGACGTCGCCCGCTGCGACCGGCGAGTTCCGCATGGACACAGGCGAGTTCAAGAACCTCAGAGAGGCACTCAAGGAGGCGCTCGAGAGAGAGGCCAGGGGTGAGAGCGTCGAAGAGGAGCCGATCGAGGAAGAACCGGCGGTCGAATCGGGCCGCGGCGCTTTCGCGCTGGTGTTCGAGACCCGATACCTGCTGTACATTGCGATCCTCGTCCTGCTGCTCAACTGGGTGAATACGAACGGTGAGAATCTTCTCCGGTTCCTCATCTCCGACACGGCCCAGGCCGCGGTCCAGACGGGCGCCGCTGGCGGCGCCACGGTCGAGCAGTACATAGGCGACTTCTACGCCGGATTTCACAAGTGGGTGAACGTCGCGGCACTCGTGATCCAACTGTTTCTCGTGTCCCGGATCATCAAGTACCTGGGTGTGCACATCGGGATAATGATCCTGCCGTTGATCGCGCTCGGCTCATACGGCCTGATCGCCGTCTATCCCGTACTGCAATACGTCCGGTGGGCCAAGACGGCCGAGAACGCAACCGACTACTCGCTACAAAACACGGTGCAGAACGCCCTCTTCCTCCCGACCACCCGCGAGCAGAAGTACAAGGCAAAACAGGTCACGGACTCGTTCTCCAAGCGAGCCGGCGACACGCTGGCGGCGCTCACCGTATTCGTCGTCGCCACCTTCCTGGGGACGAGCATCCGGGCGTTCGCCCTGCTGAACATCGGGCTGGTGCTGGTCTGGCTTGCGGTGGCCTACCGGATCGGGCGCGAGTATCGGGAACTCGTCCGCACCGGGCGCCCGCCGGTTTGAGCGCGACCGGGTGGTAAGGTGAGCGAGGCAGCGCGCCGCTTCACCTCGATCGGCCGCCCGGTGGACCGGCGCTACCCGACGAACCGGGCCATCGCCAGTCTCTCCCTCGGCGTGGCAGTCCTCGGCTTCACACTGCGGCGCCTGACGGGCACGCCCTCGCTCGAGTCGTTTCTCGCCGGGATCTTCCTCGCACTCGGCTTCTTCCTGGCATGGGCGATCGCGCGCGAGCTGGATCCGGACCACGACCAGTCGGCCTTCGTGGCGGCCGTCCTGGGCCTGCTTCCGGGCTTCGTCCTCGGCCGGCCCGATATCGCGGCCGTGCTGCTGGTCCTGCTGATGCTGCGCATCGTGAACCGGACGGTGGGGCCGGAGGCCAGACCCGTCGATACGCTCGGCATCCTGTTTCTCGTCGGGGTGGCGGTGTGGAGAGGGCACCTGGCGCTGGCCGGCGCTGCGGCCCTGGCCTTCACGCTCGATGCCATCCTGAATCCGCCGTACCGCGTACACCTTGCCGCCGCGGGAGCGGCGATCGGCCTGCTCGCCTTCGGGGTCAGCCGCCTCCCGCCGGCGCAGGGCTACCCGCCGACCGCGCCCAAATGGCTATGGCTGGCCCTGGCCATGACCCTGCCGTTCCTTGTCCTGATCAGGGCAACGGGAAAGCCACGTACCGTGTCCGACGCTGGCGGACAGGCGCTTTCCGGCAGTCGCGTCCGGGCCGCACAATGGCTCGGCCTGACCGCCCTGCTGGCGTCCGTCCTGGTCGAGGGACGGGCAGGTCTTGCCGCCCTGTCCCCCCTGTGGGCCGCGCTGGTCGGGACCGGCGTCTATTTCTCGATCGGCGCCCCGACCAGGTTCCCCCATTCGGTCCACGATCCATCGTAGTTGCGAACTCGAGAGAATCCGAGAAGGTGCGACAGCACGAACCACGTGTGGCTCGAGCGCTCACCGATCCGGCAGTAGGCGATCACTTCCTCATCCTTCTTCAGCCCGATCTCGTCCACGTAGATCGCACGTAGGTCGTCGGCCGACTTGAACGTGCCGTCGTCGTTCGCCGCGCGCTTCCAGGGAACGCTGGCTGCTCCCGGGATGTGACCACCGCGCAGGGCTCCCTCCTGCGGGTAGTCGGGCATGTGAAGGAGCTCGCCCCGATACTCCTGCGGTGAGCGAACATCCACCAGCCGGCCGCCGCGATCGTAGTGCCTGAACACCTGGTCGCGGAACGCACGCACCGGCCCGTCGTCACGCTTCACGACCGGGTACGTCGTCGGCGCACGCTCCGGTACGTCGGTCGTCATCGGCCTGCCATCCGCCACCCATTTCTGCCGCCCTCCATCCATCAAGCGCGTGTCCGGGTGTCCGAACAGCGTGAACACCCAGAGCGCGTAGGCGGCCCACCAGTTGAAATTATCTCCGTAGAACACGACCGTGTGATCGTGCGTAATTCCCTTGCGCGACAGCAGTTCGGCGAATCTTTCCGGTGACAGGTAGTCGCGCACCAGGGGGTCGTTGAGGTCGGCGTGCCAGTCGATCTTGACCGCGCCGGGCACGTGTCCGGTGTCGTACAGCAGCACGTCCTCGTCGGACTCGACGATCACGACGCTCGGGTCATCGAGTCGCCCCGCGACCCAGTCGCACGAGACGAGCTTCTCCGGATGAGCGAACTGCTGGAATCGAGGCGATGGATCCTGGCCGGCCGGCATGGCGTACTCCTGTGTTCTCGTGGCACCGTTGCAGTGTGGGTGTCGTTGGAGCAAAGATAACGCATCGCTCCACATCCCGGTTCAGACGAGAGGTCGATGGCGGAAAAACTGCAGATGATCGTCGATCAATTTGCCGCTGCACCGAAGGAGCTGCGCGTCCAGGCACTTCTCGACTACTCGCGACGTGTGCCTTCGCTGCCGCAGGAGCTGGCGGACGACAGGGATCGGCTGGAGCGGGTCCATGAATGCCAGACGCCGTTCTTCCTGGCGACCGAGATCGATGAAGCGGGCAGGATACACCTGTTCTTCGACTGTTCGCCCGAGGCTCCCACCGTGCGAGGCTTCGCGGGCATTCTGCGCGAGGGACTCGAAGGCGAGCCATGGGAAGAGGTTCTGGCCGTGCCGCCGGATTTCTATGTCGGCATGGGGCTTCAGGAAGTGGTGTCGGCTCTCAGACTCCGCGGTATGGGCGCCATCCTGGCGCGGCTCAAACGACAGATCCGAGAGAACACGGGAGCAGGGGAAAGAGCATGAGCACACGGTGGAAGGTACTTGTCGGCCTGGCCGTACTGGCACTCGGAATCCAGTTCGTGCCGGTTCCGAGGGAGAATCCGCCGGTCGTGGCGCCTATCAGTGTCCCTGACGACGTGCAGACCGTGCTGAAGAACTCCTGCTACGACTGCCATTCCAACCTGACGGAATGGCCGTGGTACAGCCGTGTGGCCCCGGCATCGTGGCTCGTGTATCGGGATGTGAAGAAGGGGAGGGACGAGATGAACTTCTCCGAGTGGGGCGACTATTCTGAACGCCGGCGAAACAGCAAGCTGGAAGAAATCGAAGAGCTCGTCACGGAGAAGAAGATGCCCCTCAAGATCTACCTGTCGCTTCACCCGGAGGCGAGGCTCTCGGTGGCAGACAAGGAGACCCTCATCTACTGGTCCCGGTCCGCACGCTCGTCGGGCGAATCACCTCCGGCGGAATAATGCCGCGGGGGGGCTCCTATTCGCGCTGAGCGCTCAGCTTCGCGTCGATGCTGTATGGTCCCGCCCCCCAGGCCGCGAAGAAGAGGAACACGAACGAGAAGATCATCGCCAGTTCGCCCCCGTTCTCCCACCACCATGGCCCTCCCCTGCCTACGTGTATCCAGAAGTAGGCGACGGCCATCTGACCGGACAGCAGGAACGCCACCGGACGCGTGAACAAACCCAGCACAATCAGCAGCCCACCGAACGTCTCGAGGACTCCGGCCACGCCGAACCGCGACATGAGCTCGGCGGCTTCTCCGGCGCCGCCAAAGCCGCCCAACCACCCGAACAGCTTGGGCAGCCCGTGCGTAATGAAAGCCAGTCCGACCGCGATGCGCAGGACCGTCCACGCCAGGTACTGGTAGCGTGTGCGTGCGCCGTTCTCCATTGAATCTCCTCGCTCGAGTTCGGCCGACCGTATCTCTCAAACATATTCTCGACGACTCGGTTCCATCAATCCCCTCGCCGGGTCGTCCCGTGGGCCGTCGCCGACCGCTCGTGCGGCCGTCGTGTGGACGCTCGTGCCGCCGGTCACGCTACTGTAGGTTGCCGGCGATATGAAGCCGAACCAAGAGCGCTCGAGCATTCGAGGGACCGGACGAATCGTCTCACTGGCAGCCGTGGCGGTCTGCCTGGGCCTGATGCCTGCCGCGTGCCGGGTCGAGGCTCCGGAGCGCGCGGAGGCCGAGGAGCGAGCCCGCGATACCGGCTACCGTGGGATCTATCTCGCGGACGCCGGCCCCCGGCCCGATTTCGTTCTCACGGACATGCGGGGCGAGGCCTTCGATTTCCGCGCACGGACCGAAGGGCAGCTCGTCCTCCTGTTTTTCGGCTACACGTTTTGTCCGGACGTATGCCCGGTTCACATGGCGAGCCTCGCGGCGGCCAGGCGCGGGCTGAGTGTGGACGAACAGCGCCGCATGCGGGTGATCTTCGTAACCGCGGACCCGCGGCGGGACACTCCCGAGCGTCTTCGAGAGTGGCTCGGGAACTTCGACGAGGACTTCGTGGGCCTGCGGGGAAGCGAAGCCGAGGTCGACAATATCATGCTGGCGCTCGGCCTTCCGGCGGCGATTCGGGACACGTCGGCCGGTCCCGATTACACGGTGGGGCACGCATCGCAGGTGATCGCGTTTCCGCCTGGTGATGGGCAGCGCGTGATCTACCCGTTCGGCACGCGACAGGCCGATTGGAAGCACGATCTTCCGCGCCTACTGAACCCGTGAACGGCCTGCAGTGGTGGTGCTCCGCCCAGACCGCGGCCTGGAGCTGGGCTCCGCGGCCGTTTCCGGGCGTGTGGTTGCTCGTGGCCCTCCTGGCCGGCCTGTTCTGGACGCTTCGAAGAGCTGCCGGCGAAGCCGCGCCCGGGTATAGAGGATCGGCGGATCGCAGAAGAAGGTGGGCATGGCTCGGCGGAGTCCTCGCCCTGTGGATTGCCCTCGACTGGCCGGTGGGTGCCCTGGCGGGATATCTGGCGTCGGTCCACATGCTCCAGTACCTGCTGACGGCCCTGGTGGCCCCGCCGCTGCTACTGCTCGGCGTGCCGGACGGCGCATGGCGGCGTCTGGCCTCCCGGCCCGGCGCAATACGCTTCCTGCGTTTCCTTACGCACCCGTTGATCGCGCTCGCGATCTTCCAGCTGATCCTGTTCTACACACACCTGCCGTCGGTGGTGGACCGCCTGATGGTGACTCCCCTCGGCTCATTCGCGATCGATACGCTATGGCTGGCGGGGGGCCTGGTCTTCTGGTGGCCGGTGGTGGCCCCCGTGCCGACGCGGCCACGCTTCGGATACCCGCTGAAGATGGGCTATCTGTTCCTGGCCACCGTGCTCAACACGATGCCGTACGCGTTCCTGACGTTCGGGGAGCTTCCGTTCTACGGCGTCTACGAGCTGGCGCCGCCGGTTGGACTGCTTGGACCCCACCAGGACCAGCAGGTCGCCGGGCTGCTGATGAAGGTGGGCGGCGGACTGATCCTGTGGACCGCCATCACCATCCAGTTCTTCCTGTGGTACGGAAGGGAAGGCGAGGCTGAGGGGCCGGCGCCGGCGGCCTGAGCCGCGGTAGATCAGCTAGCCGGCAGTCGCCGTATAACCCGCCCGATCCACCGCTTCGGCCAGATCGGCTGCACTCACCGAGTCACCGGTAACCGTGGCCGAACCAGGTTCGAGCCTGACCTCTGCCGCGCTCACGCCCTCGAGGGCCGCCAGGGCTTTCTCGACGCGCGCAACGCAGTGCTCGCAGCTCATGCCCTCAATCTTCAGTTCCACTACCATGAGTCTCCCTCCCGTCCTGGGCTTGCTTCTCCCCTCACCTGGTGCCGGGCCGAACGCGATCCCGAGCCGCTTCACGAGCTCGTCCCGAACGCCCCGAAACGAATCCAGTACGTCCTCGTCGGAGCCCGTCACCGCGGCCGGGTCGGGCAGTGCCCAGTGCACTCGCCAGGCGTCGCCGAGCCACACCGGGCAGTTTTCCTCCGCGCACAAGGTAATCACGCAGTCCACCCCGATGTCGTCGAACTCGTCGAAACTCTTGGATCGGTGCGATGCCGCATCGATGCCGATCTCGGCCAGGGCCTCGATCGCCTGCGGTCTTACCTGCGAGGGTTCCGACCCCGCGGAAGAAACCCGCACGCCGGCCGCGGCCAGGCTCCGAGCGACGCCCTCGGCCATCTGGCTCCGGGCGCTGTTCGCCACGCACAGAAAGAGCACGTGCTTCGGGGCGAGGGCACGCAGCATCCCGGCCTCGATCAGCCAGGTCGGCGGTACTCCCGCTCCCCCTTCGTAACGACGGCAGGCGAAGGCCGCTGGACCAACTTCAGGGTCCTCGAGATCCCGACCGTTAAGACGGACGGTTGGAGATCCCGGAAAAGCCAGGGTGGCAGCCTCGTCAGAATCCCGGACCGTCGTCACTCGCACCTCGGACTCCGGCGCGAGCCGCGCAGCGATTTCACGGACACTCCGGATCGCGTCTTCGGCGTGCGGGCAGCCGGGCGTGGTCAGCACTTCGATCGAGGGGCTCACGAATCGGGCCCGTCCGTCTGCACGCCGGCCGGAACCGCGCAATTGCTCACGGCCACGATCCGGGCTTCCTCTTCGGGGAAGTACTTCTTCCGCCAGGCCAGGGCCACGTTCACGAGGGCGATGAGGACCGGCACCTCCACCAGCGGCCCGATCACCGCCGCGAACGCTGCCCCGTGCGTGATGCCGAACGTGGCGACGGCCACGGCGATCGCGAGCTCGAAGTTGTTGGACGCGGCGGTGAACGACAGCGTCGCCGTCTGGGGATAGTCGGCACCGACCCGGCGGCTCATGAAGAATGTGATCGTGAACATGACCACGAAATAGATGAGGAGCGGAATCGCCACCCGCACCACACCCATCGGCTGTCCGACGATGGCGCGGCCCTGGATCGAGAACATCACGACGATGGTGAACAACAGCGCGATCAACGTAATGGGGCTGATCTTCGGGATGAAGCGCTCGTGGTACCAGACCTTCCCCTTCAGGCGAACCAGGATCGCCCGGGTGAGGAAGCCTGCGATGAACGGGATGCCGAGATAGATGAACACGCTGCGGGCAATCTCGCCCATGGTGATGCTGACCACGGTTCCCTGGAGCCCCAGCCACCCGGGGATGACCGTGATGAACACATAGGCATACACGCTGAAAAACAGGACCTGGAAGATCGAGTTGAAGGCCACCAGGCCGGCAGCGTACTCGGGGTCGCCATCCGCGAGGTCGTTCCAAACGATCACCATCGCGATGCATCGGGCGAGCCCGATGAGGATCAGGCCGACCATCAGTTCCGGGTAGCCCCGCAGAAACAGGACCGCGAGCGCGAACATCAGCACGGGCCCGATCACCCAGTTCTGCACCAGCGACAGGCCCAGCACCTTCCCGTTCCGAAAGACGTCACCGAGCTCTTCGTACCGCACTTTGGCGAGGGGCGGATACATCATCAGAATCAAGCCGACGGCGATCGGAAGAGAGGTGGTTCCGACTTGCGTGGCCTCGTTCAGGCCCTGGATGGCCTCTGGCCACACGTATCCGATCGCGATACCGACGGCCATGGCCACGAAAATCCACAGCGTCAGGTATCGGTCCAGAAACGAGAGGCGACTTGCAACGTGGCCTGATGGCCGATCCGGGTTCATGAGATCTGTCTCCAGCCAATCACCGTCAGGTCGAGCCCCCCTGGAGGGTGCCGCGAAGCGAGGCCGCAACCTCCCTCGGCACGAACCGCGGGTCAAGAGCGCCTGTTGTTCCGCCAGTTCCTGTCGGAAGGTACCTTTGGTTCTCCCACCAGCCCGAGAGGAGTCGCATATGGGTTGGAAACTGCTTCCGTTCGGATGGCGAACATGCCCGATGAAGGAGACTTGATCGCGCGGTCCGCGCGTGATCACTGGGATGCCATCTGGGGAAAGGCGGATCCCGACCAGGTGAGCTGGTTCGAGCCGCGTCCCGAGGTTTCTCTGCGCCTGATCGAGGAGTCCGGCGTGGCGAGCCGAGATGCCATCATCGACGTGGGGGGCGGCGCATCCCTGCTTACGCGTCAACTGGTCGATGCGGGCTACGAGGACCTGACGGTGCTCGACATCAGCTCCCGTGGACTCGCCGCCGGCCGCGACCGCGTGGGATCGGCTGCCCGGGACATCGAGTGGATCCAGGCGGATCTGCTGCGGTTCGAGCCGGCCAGGGAGTGGGACCTGTGGCACGACCGCGCCGTGTTTCATTTCCTCACGGAGGCGGCCGATCGGGAGGCGTACCGCGGGGCGCTGCGAAGAACGCTCGCGGCTGACGGTCATGTGATCCTGGCCACCTTCGGTCCGCAGGGTCCCACGCGATGCAGCGGACTCGACGTACGCCGCTACTCCGCAGACATGCTGGCCGACGAGCTGGGCCCGGAATTCCGCGTCGTGGATTCGCTCGTGGAGCTGCATGCGACCCCGGAGGACGCAGTTCAGCAGTTCCTGTATGCGCGCTTCCGCCGGGTGGACTGACGCCGGCAGACGTCAGATCGAGTCCCCCGGATCCAACCTTTGCGTAGCCCATTGCACGGCCAGTTCCACCGCGACTGTCTC
Organism: uncultured Gemmatimonadota bacterium; assembly: GCA_964602635.1. Taxonomy (GTDB): domain Bacteria; phylum Gemmatimonadota; class Gemmatimonadetes; order Palauibacterales; family Palauibacteraceae; genus Benthicola. The sequence goes on from CAZRRU010000116.1 coordinate 16,917, forward strand.
TGACGGAGCTCTCTGCTCGTACAGCGTGAGCTCTCGCCAGCCCGCGTCTCTCGCCAGCAGCACGCCCTGCACGAGGCCGTTCGCGAACCCTTTGGGACTATGGGAATCGGTTCCCAGGGTGAGGACGGGCACGCCCGCCTCCCGCGCCCACACGAGGATATCGCGCGCGGGGTAGGGCACCCCCGGCCCGAAGACTCCGGAGGTGTTGATCTCGATCCCCAGGCCGCGTGCGGCCATCTTCTCGATCACCGATCGTATCGTGTCCTGGTACCGGGCCGGATCGTAGGGCCCATAGCGCAGATGCCCGAACCGGGCGATGAGATCGAAGTGAGATACGACGTCGAATCCGCCCCACTCGACCATCGCACCGAGCTCACTGAAGTACCGGCCGTACGCCTCGTCCTGGGTCCGGCCGTCGAAGAACAGGTCTTTGCGTGGACCGCCCGAGATGTTGAACCCGTCGACTATGTGAACCGAACCGAGCACGAAATCGAACGGGATCTCGTCCGTGAGGCGATCGAACGTGCTGGTCCACTCAGGTCGGTACTCGAGCTCGATGCCGAAGCGAACGCGAAGCTCGGGAAAGTACCGCTGGGCCTGGTGGACGCTCTCGCCCACCGCAAGAAAGCGATCGCGCATCTCGGCGAAATCCGCTTTCCACGCTCCGTCCGGGCCCATCACCTCGGCGTGGTTCGTGACACAGATCTCACGGACGTCGGCGGCGACGGCGGCCTCACAATGCTCGACCAGCGGCGCCATACCGTCGGAAGAGCGATCGTCGTGGAAGTGGAAGTTGATCACGTTCGCAGGATCGGAATTGCTCGCCTCAGCGTCGCAGCAGCGCCCGGCTGCCAGCTATCGCCGCCCGTGCGAAGCTGGCAGCCCGCGTTGCTTGCGCCCGTTCGTCGCCGTCGCCCACCAGGTCGTTCGCCGTGAGCACGGCGCCGGTCCAGTCCCGCGTGTGCCAGCCGGCCGGCGGCGGCAGCTTCGGCAGCGCCTCAGCTTCGGGGTACGGCCAGGGCGAGACGTACAGGTAGGGATCCGGATACGAATCATCACCCGGAGCCATCCCGATTCCCACGGACCGGGCCTCGTCGACTTCGATCGGCGGATCGGAGCCGGAATCCAGGTTGATCAGCACCGCGATGTCGAAATGGTGTGGCCAGCATCGCACCGGGGAAGCGCCTTCCTCGGCCGCGGACACGGCTTCCAGGAGGAGCGAGGAATCGTGAAACCACCGCTCCACCTCCGCCAGCTCGGCCAACCGCGCGTCGTAGGCCGCTCCAGCTCCCACCGGATGCGCCGGGATCTCCGGCTCCGGAGTCGTGAAGGCCCGGGCAGCCGCCCCGAAACGTTCCTCCAGCTCCTCCCGCAACCATGAGGCAGCCTCGGACCGTGTCCGGTTCCTCAGATCGAAGGCACCGGATCGAGACGTGCCCGGTCCAAACAGCCGGTAGGCGAACTGGCCGGGCTGAAGGCCGAGGCGCAGCGAGGACCCATCGACCGTCTGCTCTGAGAGAAAAGCCCTCCGCTCCGGGCTCCAGGTCACCGAGGAATGGCTGAAGTCCGGGCGATGCGGGACGAAACAGTCTCCGAACGCCGACAGGAGCTGCAGGGCCCAGTGAAGCTGAAGCCGCGCATCCCTCAAGGTGCCGGGGGCTGGATCGCCGAGGCGAACCCAGCGACTGGCGAACCGGGCTCGCGTGTCTTCGTCCGGGGCGAACGGACTCATGGCGAATTCCCTCCGGGCGACGAGACGCCCGCGTATCGAATTCCCGTGAGGGACGAGACGTCAGGACTCCAGGTGGACAGATCGCTCGAGTCGAAGCCGGCCAGACTGGAGTGCCCGCCCGCCCGCGCCAGGACCTGCATCAATTCCACACTCGCCTCAAGGAAGTTGGCCAACCGACGCGCCGAAGCGTCGATCACGAGCCTCTCCCGCAGCGGAAGCTTCTGCGTGGCGATTCCCACCGGACAGTTGTTGGTGTGGCATGCCCGCATCCCCAGGCACCCGATGGCCTGCAGGGCCGAGTTCGAGATAGCCACGCCGTCCGCACCCAGAGCGAGCGCCTTCACGAAATCCGATTCGGTACGCAGCCCGCCGGTGATGATGAGAGTCACGGATCCGGCATCCCGCGCGTCGAGGTGCCGCCTTGCTCGGGCCAGCGCCGCCATCGTCGGCACGGAAATGTTGTTCTTGAAGATGTCGGGAGCCGCGCCGGTCGCACCGCCCCGGCCGTCCAGGATCACGTAATCCACGCCTACTTCGAGCGCGAAATCGAGATCCTCTTCGATGCGCTGCGCGGACATCTTGAATCCAACCGGGATGCCGTCCGTGGCTTCTCTGACCTGCGCCGCGACTTCGGCGAAGTCGGCAGGTGTCGCGAGATCGGGGAATCGCGACGGACTGATGGCCGACTGGCCTTCAGGTATACCACGCACCTCGGCAATCCGGCCCGACACCTTGTGGCCCGGGAGGTGTCCACCCGTGCCCGTCTTGGCGCCCTGGCCGGCCTTGAAGTGAAAGGCCTGGCAGAGTTTCACCTTATCGAGCTCCCAGCCGAATCGGCCGGAGGCGAGCTCATAAAAGTAGCGGCTGTTCGCCGCCCGCTCCTCGGGAAGCATCCCGCCCTCGCCGGAGCAGATCCCGGTGCCTGCCAGCTCGGCGCCGCGAGCCAGGGCGGTCTTCGCTTCTTCGCTCAGGGCTCCGAAGCTCATATCGCTGACGAAGATCGGAATCTCGAGTCGCAGCGGGCGCTCAGCTGCGGGGCCGATCACCAGCTCGGTCGCCACTTCCGCATCGTCCGCGAGCGGGCGCCTCGCCAGCTGCGCGGTCAACACCTGGATGTCGTCCCAGCGAGGAAGCTCCGTGAGGGGCACGCCCATGGCCGAGACCCGGCCGTGGTGGCCCAACCGGTTGAGGCCGTCTCGCGCCAGTTCCTGGATATAACGGTTGTGTGGTTCTTCGGGCGTACCATGAACGTCTTGGTACAGGCCGAGGTACTCGTCGCGGCGATAGGGCTGTGGGTTCTCCTCGGCCCACGCCGCGACCTCGTCGGCGTCCACGAAGACGGCATCGGCTTCGTGGTCGATCCACGCCCGGAAGGGTTGCAGCGCCTCGGCGTTCTCATACTCGCTGACCCCTGAGTCGATTCGGTAGTCCCAGAGGTGGACTCCGCAGATCAGGTTGTCGCCTTCCACCCGACCGTCCGACAGGAGCGCCCCGCGGTGCAGGCAGCGTCCGTAGAGAACGGATACCCGGTCATCGAATCGAATCACGACCAGGTCCACGTCCCTGACGAGCGCATACGCAGGCGTTCGATCCTCGAGTTGGCTCCACCGGGCCACCCGTTCGGGATGGCCAGCCTTCGATTCGCTCATCACACCAGGTCCGGATCCGTGATCACTTCCACAAGGCTCGGACCATCGTGTTCCAGGGCCCTTTCCAGCGCACCATCCAGCTCCTCAGTCTTTTCGACCCGGATCCCCAGCGCCCCACACAGCTCCGCGTATCCCGCGAAACTGGGATTGCTGAGCGCGGTCTGCCACACGTCGTAGTCGGCGCTCCGCTGCTCCTTGGAGATCTTCGCCAGCTCCCCGTTGTTGAGCAGCACGTGCGTGATCTTCATGCAGTATTTCACCGCGGTCGTCAATTCCGCCATATACTGGCCGAATCCGCCATCACCCGAGACCGACACGACGGGTCGGCCGTGGAATCGCGGATCGTCTTCCTGAGTGGCCGCCCATGCTCCCAGGGCCGCCGGGTACGCGAAGCCGATCGACCCCAGGTAACCGGACATCAGGACGGACTGCCGTTCGCACTCGAAGTAGCGGCCAAACGAGTATGTATTGTTGCCCACGTCCACGGGCATGATCGCATCCGGTGGCACGTGCCGGTTGAGGGCCTCGAATACCGCGGCGGCCCCGATGCCGCGCCCCCGGTCGTCGGCTTCTCTGCGCTGCTTCTCCTCCCGCCAGACGGCCCACCGTTCGGAGATCTCCGGGCGTTGATCTTCCGCGATTGCCGTTCCTTCCACCCGCTCCAGGAGAAGGCGCGCGGTCACGCCGATCTCTCCCCACACGGGCACGGTGACCGGGTGGAACTTGCCCAGGATCATCGGATCGAAATCTACCTGGATCGTGGGTATCTTGGGGGTGATACCCGTGTGGTTGCTGAAGCTGGCGCCGAACACGACCAGCAGGTCGGACTCGTTCATGAACCAGCTGGCCACGGGGGTGCCGCTCCGGCCGAGCACGCCCCCGGCCAGCGGATGGCTGTCAGGGATGACACCCTTGCCCTTGAATGTCGTGATCACCGGGCAGTTGAGCCGCTCGGCCAGCGCCACGACCTGCTCCATCTCGAATCTGGCCCCGTGCCCCGCTACGATGACCGGGCGTCGGGCCCCGAGGAGACGATCGACAGCCTGCTGGAGGGCCTCCTCGGGCGGGCGGATCGCCCGGTCCGGAATCCTCCCGGCAGGGCTCCCGGCCCTGGCGTCGCCGACGGCAAGCGTCTGTACCTCGTCCGGGAAGATGAGATGCGAGACGCCACGATTCAGTATGGCGCTCTTGCAGGCCAGGTTCACCAGCTCGGCGTGACTGCTCGTGGGAAGCACCGTCTGGCTCCACTGCGCCACCTTGCCGTACGCGGCCTGGAGGTCCACCTCCTGGAACGCTCCCGGTCCCAGCACCTGCGTATCTACCTGTCCGGTCAGGGCCAGCACGGGCGAGCGGTCGACGTTGGCGTCCCACAAGCCGGTAAGAAGGTTCGTGGCTCCCGGGCCGGCAATGGAAAAGCAAGCGGCGGGACGGCCGGTGAGCTTTCCGTACGCGGATGCGGCAAACGCTGCCGCGCCTTCGTGGCGGATGCCGAAATAGCGCAGCCGACCGAGCGCTTCCTGCCGCCTGAGCGCCTCCGCGAGGCCGAGGTTGGAGTGGCCGACCATGCCCCAGACCCAGCGGATGCCCCACTCCACCATAGTCTCCGCCATCAGATCCGATATGGTTCGCACGGACGATGTCTCGGGCGGAAAACCCACGTACACGCCGTCCTCTCGAACGTCCACCGGGAACGTGTCCACACCATCGTCGAAACCGCCGGGCGGTCTTCCGGTCAGCGGATCGAAGTCCCAGCCATGCCACGGGCAGCGCAAGAAACCGTTCTCGATCGATCCCTCTCCGAGCGGTCCCCCCTGGTGCGGGCACCGGTTGTCCAGCGCCGCGTACTCGCCCTCGAAGTGGGTCATGCAGACCGTTCGGTGGCGGCAGGTCACCGCTTTCACCCGGTTCTCCGCGAGCTCCTCCGGGTCCAGTACGCGTTCCCAGGCGAGGTCACCCGTTCCCTGCGGCATGAACGATCTCCTTTCGAGGTGTGCTCCGAGGTGCGACGCGAATCCCATCCATGCTATCTGAACGCGTGCGGGGTAGTAAAGTTCAAGACGCGGTGGGCGGGTTCTGCGAGAAAGTGTGGTGCCCGCGCCACAATCACATATCTTGTTCGGAACGGGCGCGACCCGCGAGGTGCGACGCTGCCTTGCGAAGGCCACCAGAAGAACGCCGATACACGGATCAGATCATGAGCACCCACAACGTCCGTCACCGCTTCGTCGGCGCCAGTGCAGCGGCCATGTTGCTCCTGTTGAGCGGGTGCGCCGTGAATCCGGCCACCGGTGGACGCATGTTCTCACTGGTGAGCGAGGGGCAGGAAATTGAGATGGGACAGCAGGCCATGCTCCAGGTGGACCAGGGCATGGGGCTGTATGACAATCCGGCGCTGCAGGCCTACGTGGATTCGGTGGGACAGGCCATGGCGGCCGTTTCCGAGCGGCCCGACCTGCCCTGGTCTTTCAAGGTGGCGGACGATCCGGTCATCAACGCGTTCGCACTCCCTGGCGGACCCGTGTATCTGGCCCGCGGGATCATGGCGCACTTCAACAGCGAGGCCGAGATGGCCTCGGTGCTGGGGCACGAGATCGGTCACATCACGGCGCGTCACAGCGTGGAGCAGATCAGTCGCGCCCAGCTGATGCAGATCGGCCTGGTGGCGTCCGTCGTCCTGGTTCCTGAGTTGCGCCCGTTCGGTGACGCTCTTGCCGGCGGAATGGGAATGCTGTTCATGAAGTTCGGACGGGACGACGAGAGCCAGTCCGACGATCTGGGCTTCCGATACATGACTCGTCTGGGCTACGATCCACAGGGCGCCGTGGACATGTTCGAGATTCTCGAGCGCCAACGGGACGCTGCCGGCGGCGGCGGGGTGCCCGAGTGGCAGTCCACCCATCCCGATCCCGGCAACCGGGTGATCGCGGCCGAGCAGCGGATGGCCACGTCTCAGATCGAAGGCGGCATCGTCAGAGACGAAGAGTACCTGCAGCGCATCGACGGCATGATGTTCGGCATGGACCCCGCCCAGGGCTTCTTCGTCGAAGGCCGCTTCGTCCACCCCGAACTGAGGTTCCAGTTTCGTTTCCCGGAGGGATGGGCAACGCAGAACGCGCCCACGGCCGTTCTGGCGCAGTCGCCCGAGCAGGACGCCGTGATGCAGATCACCCTGGGAGAGGGGGCTACGCCCGAGGAGGCGGCGAACGCGTTCTTCGGTCAGGAGGGGATCGAGCGACTGGGTGCCCGGAGCACGAGGGTCAACGGACTGAGGGCGGTGCAGGGGACGTTCCGGGTGACTACGCAGCAGGCGACCCTGGACGGTCAGGTCCTCTTCGTGAAGCACGGCGATCTGGTGTACCGATTCATGGGGTACACGCCGACGTCCCGCATGGGTACGTACGCGGTGACTTTCGAGAGGTCGCTGGCGAGCTTTGCACCGATGGACGAAGAGCGCTGGATCAATCTCGAGGCGAAGAACCTGGAGATCGTGCGGGTGCCGAATGAGATGACGGCCGAGCGCTTCTTCATGCGCTTCCCGTCCACGGTCAGCCTGGAGACGGTTCGGCTCATCAACGGTTGGGACGAGGGTCACGTGATTCCCGCCGGGACCCAGGCCAAGCGGGTGGTCGGTGAGGGCGTTCCGGGCGACGAATGAAGGGTGCCGGCGCCCATCGGGGGCGTGGCAAGGATCCTGCACACGACAGGTTGGTTCTGTTCCGGCTCTAATCACGCCGGTTGCGGCGGAAATATGCGCTGATTCAGCGCGCGCCGTGGTCCGGAAAGGCGGCTGTTTGCGGCCCGCCAACGAAGGAGGAAACGTTGCATAACGCCACGAAATACGGTGTGCTTCTCACAGTCCTGGCCATGTTCGCGATTCCCAGCGCAGGGCTGACCCAGCCTGCCACGGGCAAGGTCTCGGTCGATCTGCGGGGAGGCGTAGCCATTCCCGCGGGAAACATGGCCACGATCACGGACATCGGGGGACTGGCAGGCGCCAGCGCCATGTGGAACTTCCATCCGAACTGGGCGATCAGGGCCGACTTCGACTACATGAAGCTGGACGATGGCACCAACAGCAACGGGGTCGTGTTGTCGCCTCCGCAGGATTTGATGTTCCTCGGCGGCAGTTTCGAGGTGAATTTCAACGGGCCCAGGTATCAGAGCCAGCCGCTCACTTTCATGCTCAATCTCGGTGCCGGAGTCATGAACTTGAAGGTTGACGAGACGTTCGACCCCGGGCACCAGGCGAACGGGTTCGACCAGACTTACCTGACGTTTCAGGGTGGGGCGAAGATCGGATACCAGCTCAACCCGTGGCTCAACCTGTTCGTGAATGGTACCGGCTACTTCATGATCATGGACTCGAACGACACGCTCGTGTTCCTGAATCCGAGCTTCGACACGGGGTGGGTCATCCCGGTGACGGCCGGCGTACGACTGACGTTCCTCCGCTGACAAGTCACCGGACGTGAGCGAGTGAAGGGGCCGGGACAGAACCGAATCCCGCAGACTCTACTCGTGGCCCTTGCCCACCCCGACGACGAGGTGGGCATGGTCGCCGCGATGCGTTCCCAGGTGGAGCGTGGCGATCGGGTCGTGCTCCTGTGGCTCACCCGCGGCGAAATGACCGAGGCCCTGGGGCCGATACCTGCCGAAGAGATCATCCGGCGTCGCACCGAGCACGGACGCATCGCCGGTGAGATCCTGGGCGTGGAGACCCGGTTCCTGGACTTTCCCGACACCGGGGTTCACGCGACTCCCGAAGCCGCGGCCCGGGTGGCGTGCGTGATCGCCGAGGTCCAACCCGACGCGGTGCTCACCTGGGGCGACGCGTGGCGCCGCGGCCTCCGGCACCCCGACCACCAGGCAACCGGGAAGATCGTGCGCGATGCGATCACTCTGGCCCGCATCAAGCGCAGCGTAGATCCACTGTCGCCGCACCGGAAACCGGTTCCCGTGTTCACGTACCGTGACCGACACTCCCAGCTGCCGGCCGTGGCGATCGACGCGACCCCGCACAGAGACAAGATCCGTGAACTCGCGCTCCACTATCAACTCGAGTTGGAGTTTCCCGATCCTGACTGGCTGGAGGAGCGGCTCCGAGGAATCGGTCGGCGGTGGGACCTCGAAATGGCCGAGGAGTATGACGCCTGGGAGACCCGAGGCGGGATCGTGGAATC
>CAZRRU010000117.1:0-3736 GCA_964602635.1 uncultured Gemmatimonadota bacterium
TCCTGAACCACGTGGGACGATGGCTCCAGACTATCTGACCTGCCCGGTGTGCGGCTTCGAATTCGAGCGCACGGATACGCTGTGCGCGCACGGCTGCCCCCTCGGATCGCTGTGCCATCTGGTCCGGTGTCCGGCGTGCGAGTACGAGTTCCCGGAGACTCCGGCGGCGGTCTCGTTCGTCAAGCGGCTATTCCGACGGCGCCTGCCCACCGTGGCCGGACTTCCCCCGGGCGTACGCACCGCCGCCGATCTGCGGCCGGGCCAGCGGGCGACTGTGCTGTGCCTCGGGTCCACCGCGACGGATCGACACCGGACGTTGACCGTGTACGGACTCGGACCCGATGCGGAGATCATGCTGGTGCAGCAGCAGCCAGCCTGTGTGATCCGGATCGGCGAGACGGAGCTGGCCCTCGACGCCGATATCGCGCGTGACATCCTCGTTCAGCCCCTCGAAGTGGACCGGGAACAGCGGGGGCCCGAAGTTGACCCGGTTCCTTCTCCGGCCTGAAGCACGGGATCCCCGGTCCCGGAACCTATCGGGCGAGGTTTTCGTTCATTCGGGTGTCACGAGCCACGCCGTGAGCGGCTTTTCGGCGACCACGGGAACGGGATGAGGCGGGGGACATGACCTGGCACTACCTGGCACTGCAGACAGGACTCGGCGACTCGCTGGCCGCACAGCCCGCGTTGGCCCTGGTTCTGCTGTTCGGGGCCGGGGTGCTCACCAGCCTCACCCCGTGCATATACCCGATGATTCCGATCACGGTGGGGATCATCTCGGGCACCGCGGGCAAGGAAGCCGGACGGGCGCGGGTGATCGGACTCACCCTGGCGTATATCTCCGGATTGGCGCTCCTGTATGCGGTCGCGGGCCTCATCGCCGGACTTTCGGGGCAGCTCTTCGGAACGATCGCGGCCAGCGTCTGGGCCAGACTGCTCATCGCGGCCCTGCTGGCTCTGTTCGGGCTCACCATGTTGGACGTGTTCCCGGTAACCGCTCCACGGCGGCTGGTCGATTGGGCCGGTGGCCTCGGCGGCGGATCCTACCCGGCGGTCTTCGCGCTCGGAGCCACCTCCGGGCTCGTCGCCGCGCCCTGCGGAGCCCCCGCTTTCGCGGCCGTTCTGACCTGGGTGTCCACGACCGGAAGCGCGTGGCTCGGCTTCGTCTACCTGTTCGCGTTCTCGCTCGGAATGACGGCCCTGCTGTTCGTGGTGGGAGTATCGGCCGGCGCAGCACGCCGGCTTCCCCGGGCGGGCGCCTGGACAATGTGGGTAAAGAAGCTCGCCGGCGTTCTGATGCTCATGATGTCTGCCTACTACGTCTACCAGGCCTGGTTGGTCTGGTGAGGGATATCGAAATGTCTACAATGCGACGCATGTCGGCCGTCATACTGCTGTTCGGTGCAGGGAGCGGCATCCCGACCCCGGCGCCGGCACAGGAGACCCGCATAGGGATCGAACGGGGCACCACTCCCGCTGCCCTCACGCTGACCGACGTTCAGGGCGGGAAGGTCGATCTCGCGGAGTACTTCGGGAACGGGCCCGTGCTCCTCGAATTCTGGGCCACGTGGTGCGAAAACTGCGAGGCTCTGCACCCCCGAATGCTGGAGGCGCACGAGCGTTACGGCGACCGGGTGGAGTTCTTCTCCATCGCGGTGGCCGTCGGTCAGTCGGAGCGTCGGGTACGCGGGCACCTCGAGAAGCAACCGGTCCCCTACCCCACCTTGTGGGACGCGCGAGGCGAGGCCGTCCGGGCCTTCGAGACGCCTGCCACGTCCTACGTCGTCATCCTGGACGCGTCCGGGAAGGTGGCCTACACGGGCATCGGACGGGACCAGGACATAGACGCTGCGGTCCGCGAAGTACTTGGGCAGCGGCCGGCGGACTAACGCCCTGCGGCGATTTCCTCGATAGCCGAGCCGAGCTCCTCGTAGGCCATGGGGTCGACCTCCCGGAACGGGATGGCCCGCCACGCAATCCGGCCCTCGGAATCGACGATGAACACGTTACGGCTGCGGGCCGCGCCGTACTGCCTGCCCACCTCGGCGTCCGGATCGCTTCCGAACAGGAAGGGGAAGTCACCGTCGCGAGCCCAGGCCGCCTGCGCTTCCGCGCTGTCGGGGCTCAGAGCCAGAAGAACGACGTCTCCGTCCTCTCCAAACAGACGTGCGTACTGATCACGGTACGCTTCCATTTGAATCGTTCAGCCAGGCGTCCGAACGCGATAGAAGAAGACGAGAACGACCGTCTTGCCCCGGAAGTCACTCAAGCGAACCGGCTCCGGCAGCACCCCCAGGCGAGTCGCACCCTCGAGCTGGAAATCGGGGGCCTCCACACCCACTTCGAGGGGCTCGGTGGCCTGCCCGGCGGCAGCCGCAGGCCACCCAAGGCTGAGGGCCGCGAGCAGTCCCAACATTTTGAGCATTCGATCTCCTTTGCGCACATGGAAGGGATCCGGTGCATTGAGTAATTGAATAGCTGAATCTAGATGCGCGCGTCCACCCACGCACAGGGGCTGTCGCCGAACCTGAAACCGCGAGAGGCCGTTCAACGTAGAGCCACCTCGTAATCGGTGCCGCAGGCGCTCAACCCTTTGGGGGCGGAAGGCGTCTAACGCATGAGCGGCGTGCCAGGAGCTGCGCGCCAGTGATGTGACCGCAGCGTTGCCTGGACGAAGACGACGAACACGGGGGCGGAAGATGGAAAACGGGACACCGTTGATCCGACTGGAGGGAGTGCAGAAGGTCTTCCTCACCGATGAGATGGAGACGCACGCTCTGGCGGACATTCACCTGGAGATCCGCGACGGGGAGTTCGCCGAGGTGATGGGACCGTCGGGGTGCGGGAAGTCCACCCTTCTGTCGCTGATCGGCCTGCTGGACACGCCGACCGAAGGCGACTACTGGCTGGACGGAGAGCCCGTGTCCGACCTCACGGCCTCCGAGCGGGCCCGGGTCCGGAACCGGCACATCGGATTCATCTTCCAGGCCTTCAACCTGATCGGCGACCTCACGGTGTACGAGAACGTCGAGTTGCCGCTCACCTACCGGGGCATGGCCGCCGCCGAGCGTAAGGACCGGGTGCACCGGGCCCTGGAGCGCGTCGGCATGAGCCATCGGATGGACCACTATCCGTCGCAGCTCTCCGGCGGTCAGCAGCAGAGGGTGGCGGCGGTCCGCGCCGTGGTGGGAGATCCTCTGATCCTCCTGGCCGACGAGCCGACGGGGAACCTCGATTCGACCAACGGCGAGGCGGTCATGGATCTCCTGAAGGAACTCCACGCCGAGGGGTCCACCATTCTCATGGTCACGCACGACCCCCGCTACTCCGCTTACGCCGAGCGTACCATCAACCTGTTCGACGGGCGCATAGTCGGCGAGCAATCATCCGAGGCCAAGACGGACTGACCGTGAGTACGCACACAGCCAGCATCCTCGTCGCCGATGACCAGGCGGACGTCCTCGCGGCGCTTCGCCTGCTCCTTAAGGCCGAGGGGTTCGACATCGCCACCGCGGCCTCGCCGGCGGAGGTCCTCGAGCTTCTCGAGCTCGACGAGTTCGACTGCCTCCTGCTCGATCTCAACTACACACGCGACACCACGTCCGGCCAGGAAGGGCTCGATTTGCTCCCTCGCATCAAGGCCCTCGACGGCACTCTGCCCATCATCGTCATGACGGCCTGGGGGAGCATCGAGAGCGCGGTAGAGGCGATGCGGCGCGGAGCGCGAGACTACATC
>CAZRRU010000118.1:0-12882 GCA_964602635.1 uncultured Gemmatimonadota bacterium
TACGGTTGGGCCTTCCAGCCGCTCGAGCACTAGAGAACGAGGAGCGGGCGTGAGTCAGACGGACGCGACGACGATGGAAATGCACTCGGCGACGGGGCTCCCGAATCGGAAGATTCTGATGTGGGCCTTTATAGGGTCGGAGTGCATGCTGTTTGGTTCGCTGATCATCGTATACATGGTTTACAGGGGAAAGAGCCTGATCGGCCCGTACCCCGCCGATCTGCTCAATATCCCGTTCATCACGGTCACCACCTTCGTTCTCCTGATGAGCAGCCTCATGATGGTCCTGGCGCTTTCCGCCGTGCAACGCGGAGACATGAGATGGGGCAAGGTGTGGCTCTTCATGACGGCGTTCTTCGGAATGATATTCCTGGGCGGCCAGGCTTACGAGTTCACGCACTTCGTGCACGAGGGCCTCACGCTCAAGACGAACCTGTTCGGCGGTAGCTTCTTCCTGCTGACGGGAACGCACGGGGCGCACGTCACAGTAGGTGTGATTTGGCTTCTCAGCCTGTTCTTCATGGCGCTGCGAGGGCGGCTGACCCAGGCCAACGCCGAGACCGTCGAGATCGCGGGTCTGTACTGGCATTTCGTGGACGTAGTATGGATCGTTCTGTTCACCCTCATCTATCTGCTGGTCTAGAAGGAGCAGGCGCTGAATGACCCAGACTCACGAGCGAGCAGAGCACGCACACCCGAGCAACCGGACCTACGTAGTCGTCGCTGCCATACTCGGCGTAATCACGGCTGTGGAGGTGGCGGTGTTCTACCTGGACGCCCTGAAGCCGGTGCTCGTGCCGATTCTGCTAACGCTTTCGGCGGCCAAGTTCACGATGGTCGTGGGCTTCTTCATGCACCTGAAGTTCGACTCCCGGTTGTATCGCGCGTTGTTCGTCGGTCCCCTGGTCGTCGCGATCGCCGTCATGATGGCGATGTTTCTCCTGTATGGCGTGTTCCGCGCCTGAGGCCCGGGCGAAGGGACCCCCGAAGCGAAACCTCCCGCCGCGCTAGACGGTGCGCTCCGCCTCCACTAACCTCGAGTCATGACTGATCCACCAACTCCGTGCGCCTGCGACAGCACTGGAGCCGGCGAATCCACGATGCCCGGATCCCCGAAACTGAGCGAAGGCGCTGACGGATCGGTCGTCCGCGTCGAGTTCCGGGTCGAGGACATGGATTGTGCCAGCTGCCTGGACACGATTCGCAGGGCCCTCGAAAGACGGGACGGGATCACCCTGGTGGAGGGCAGCCCCGTCTCGCGACGGCTCGAGGTCGACTACGATCCTCGGTTGCTGGACGGGGAGACGATACGGCGGGAGATCGGAGACCTGGGCTATCGGGTACTCGTTCCGTCGGGCCGAGGAGAGAGGGCGATTCGGGCGTGGTCCAGCGCGCGGGCGTATCGGACCTACCTTGCTGGAATCCTGTTCTTTTCGGGGCTCGCCCTGCGCCTGGTCCTGCACGGAACCGTAGTGGATTCCCACGGTGCTCCTTCCTTGCCGGGCGGCGAGGATCTCCTGTTCGTGGCGGCTGCCATCGTCGGCGCTTTGAACTTCCTTCCTCGCGCTCTGGGCGCCCTCAGAGGGCGCGTGCTCGACATGCACGTGCTCATGCTGCTGGCCGTGATCGGCGCGGCGGTCATTGGCGAGTACATGGAGGCCGCGGCGATTGCCTTCCTTTTCTCCGTGGCCGAACTACTGGAAGGTTTCGCTGCCGAGCGCGCGGAGGCGTCGGTCCGATCGCTCATGGAGTTGTCTCCCGACGTGGCGCGGGTTCGAAGAGATGGGCGTGAAGTATCAGTCCGGGCGGCTGAGGTCGCGGCCGGCGACCTGGTCGTCGTACGACCCGGGGAGAGGATTCCCGTTGATGGCGAGGTCGTCGAGGGTCACTCGGCGGTGAACGAGGCGCCCATCACCGGAGAGGCGATGCCTGCGGAGAAAGCGGGGGGAGACCACGTCTACGCCGGGTCGATAGTGCACGAAGGGTTCCTGGTGGTACGGAGCGGGCGGGACGCCGGGGACACGACTCTGGCGCGCATGATCCGGTTGATCGAGGAGGCGGAGCGTCGACGCTCTCCCAGCGAGCGATTCGTGGAACGTTTCGCGCGCTACTATACTCCCGCCGTCACGGTAGGCGCGGTTCTGGTCGTCGTGATTCCAGTCGTCATCCTGGGGCAGCCGTTCGCGACGTGGCTGTTGCGCGGACTCACCCTCCTGGTCATCGCCTGTCCCTGCGCCCTCGTGATCTCGACCCCCGTTTCCGTGGTCAGTGCCATCACGAGCGCCGCCCGGAACGGGGTGTTGATTAAGGGAGGGGCCAGCCTCGAGCGTATGGCGGAAGTCAGGGTTGTAGCGTTTGACAAGACGGGCACCCTCACGCACGGACGGGCGGAGGTCACGGACGTAATCCCGATGGCCGATCTCGCCCGCGAGCAGGTCCTGGGAGTGGCCGCTGCCGTCGAAGCTCGCTCGGAACACCCGATCGCCCGGGCCATCGTGCGGGCGGCGAACGGGGCCGGCGAGGCCTTCGAAGTCACTGAATTCGAATCGTTCCCCGGGCAGGGAGCGAAGGCCAGGGTGGGCGGTGTGGTTCATCTCGTAGGCCGGCCCAGTCTCCAGGGTGCCGAGTCGGTGCCGGAGCTGGCGGGCCTGGCTGCCGCGGGCAAGACGCCCGTGGTCGTTCTGCGGGCTCCGGACGATCAGCCGAGAGCCGTGATCGCGTTGCTGGGCCTGACCGATCCTCTGCGTCCCGCGGTCCCCGGCGTAATAGCGAGGCTGCGCGAGCTGGGAGTCGCCCGGGTGGTGGTCCTGAGCGGCGATTTGCGGCAGCCGGCCGAAGAGGCGGGAAGAGAGGCGGGAGCGGATGACGTGTGGTCCCGTCTGGAGCCTGCGGCCAAGGTTGAAGCGGTCGAGCGTCTCGAGAAAGAGACCGGGCGTGTGGCCATGGTAGGAGACGGGGTGAACGATGCACCGGCCCTGGCTGCCGCGTCGGTGGGCATCGCCATGGGGGCAGGCGCCTCCGACGCTGCGCTCGAGACGGCGGACATCGCCGTCATGGGAGATGACCTGGCCCGCCTTCCCTATCTGTACGGACTGGCCCGTCGCAGTCGGCGCGTGATCCGCGAGAACATCGCTGCAGCGCTGGCGGTGAAGCTCGTACTGGCGGTCGGGGTTCCGATGGGGTGGGTCTCCTTGATCGTGGCGGTTCTGGTGGGTGACATGGGGGCCTCCCTGGTCGTCACGGCGAACGCTCTTCGTCTGGCGCGGGTGCGGGACTGAGACTCAGCCGGGTGGCCCGGCTGACATGGCGAAGAGGAACAGGTTGACTCCCATGCGGATCGCACGTTCGCGAAGCTCGGGCGGGTCGGCGTGGACTTCCGGATCCTCCCAACCGTCTCCGAGGTCGCTCTGGTAGCTGTAGAACACGGCGAGTCGGCCCTCCACGAATATGCCGAGGCCCCGCGCCGGAAGACCGTCGTGCTCGTGAATCTTGGGCAGGCCCTCGGGAAACGGGTAACGAATACGGTACACCGGGTGATCCAGTGGAACGTCGATCAGCTCAGCGTCCGGGTACAGCCTCAAGACTTCGCGCCTGAACGACGCGTCGAGTCCGTAGTTGTCGTCGGCGTGGAGAAACCCTCCCCCTCGCAGGTAGTCCCGCAAGGCCTCGATCTCCCGGCCCGAGAGGCTGATGTTCCCGTGCCCGGTCATGTAGAGGTAGGGGTAGTCTGCGAGATCCGGGTCCGTCAGACGCACCTCGGTGGGCCGGTCCGATACGCGAACCGAAGTCCGCAGGCCGATCTCCACGAGCAGGTTGGGCAGACTGGACGGGTTGGCGTACCAGTCGCCTCCGCCCTCGTAGTGTACCCGAGCGATGGTAGGCAGCCCGTCCTGGGCCAAGGCATCCCGAGCCATGAAATGCGCGGCGGTCAGCGCCACCAAGATCATGCCGGACCGAGCCGGGATGGATCTACCCTTCATCGGCGGCGCGCCGTAAAGCTGCCAGGAACCGTCCTGAGAACCACCACACGGGAACCACGAGGACGGCCCCGACATAGCCGTCGATGGCATAGTGCCAGCCCAGCATGACCGACCCGATTAGGATCAGGACCGCGAACACTCCCGCCACGATTCCGGCCAGCCTGTTCGCGCGCCAGTGAACCAGGACCATGAGCATTGCCATCGCGACGTGCATGCTCGGCATGGCCGATATTCCCTCGTAGCGAAAGTCGGCTTTCCCGGTGTAGGCGTTCCACAGGTGCTCCTGGATTTCCAGGGCCATCAGCGGTCTCGTTCGGTCGATGTCAGCAAGGTGCAGCATCAATTCGTCGTACGTGCTCGGTGCACCCGTGACGTCCAGGTAGTAGCAGGGACCGGCGGAGGAAAGCGCGACCGCCAGGAAAAGGCCAAGTATGATCCATGTGAGCGCATAGGTCAGGAAAAACTGTGCGCGCAGCGGATCCCGCCCGTTCCACGCCTGCCAGATCACGGTCAGGATCAGCGCCGGGAACCACATCACATAGACGGTGTCCAGAAAGCCTACCATCGACGCACTGCCGAATACGGGCGCCAGCAGCTTCCACGGGTGTCTGCCGCCGTGAAGCCAGGAGTCGAGATCCAGGAAGGCGGCATCCCAGGAGAAAGGATTGATCTCGGGGATCAGGGCCTTGTAACTGATGAACGTCGAAGACACCAGACCGACCAGGCCGAGGAGAAGAACCGCCGGTAGCAGGGTCTCCAGAGAGAGGTTTCTCTCGGCGAACGCCTTCCATGTGCCTGGATCGAGGACGCTCTTCTTCTCGACGACTACGGAGCGCGTCGCGTGGTACATGACGAGGAGAGGTACGTAGACCGCTACTCCCAGCAACAAGCGCGGCGAGAAGATGCGCAGTTGGAGCATCTGGGGGCGGCCGAGTGCACGCTCGGTGACGAGGGCGGAGAGGACGAACAGGACCACGACGACGACGAACGGAATCTGCTGCCGAAGAGCACTGCGCAGGCCGGTCTTCGCTGTCTCCGTCTCCACCAGCGGCTACTTCGAACCGGCCGGGGCCGCAGCCTCGAGCACGAAGGTCACCGCGACGCTGTCCGAATAGACGCGCTCCCAGTCGGTGTGGAACTCCAGGCCCTGGGCCAGTGGCGCGTCCACCGGAATCAGGGCCCAACGGATTCCATGCTTGTCCAGAAGGGCCTCCCAATCGGGCCTGAGCTCTCGGATCCGAACGTACTCCTGGGTGAGCTCCTCACCGTAGAAGTCCGTCTGCCCATCGATGAATACCGGTATCTCCGGCCACGCGCGATAGAGGAGATACCCGCCCCAGCCAAACTCGTTGTACACGGGACCGGCCAGCTCGACGTCCGATTCCAGGATGGACTCAACGGCCTCGACTGGGAAGACCTCGCTCGAGAAACGATACACCTCGCTGCGGTCCGGCCTCAGCGCCGCCACCGTGAGCAGGACCACACCGAGGGCTGCGACGGGCCAGCCCTTCAGAGTCGCCTCGGTGTGGGAAAGGCGGCGCGTCCAGTCCATGAAGCGGTCGAGAGCCCGGCCGGGGCCCGAATCCTGATCGGCCAGGTCGATGGTCCACGTGGCGAGCCAGGGAAGCGCCAGGACGGCGAACAGCGGGATGTTCCGACCCGAGTGCAGCGCGAACGCCGTGAACAGCAGCCACGTGGCCAGACCGAGAAGGTCGACCCTCGAGCGCACCAGCGCCAGCACCACCGTACCTGCCATCAGGGCTACGAGAAACAACTTCACAAGAGGATTGTGAAAGTCCGGTGAATTATACTCTTGCGTGAAGTCCACCAACCAGTCTTCTCCGAGGTAACCCGTGGTATGGGGCCACAGCTCGAATCCGGCCGGAGTGAGAAGCGATGCCAGGAAAGAGAGGCCCAGTATTCCGGTAACCCACACCGCGTAGCGGGGCGGACTCTCCTGTCGCGTGCCCCGCCAGGTCAGCCACGCGTCGACGGCGAACATGAACAGCAATATGAAGCCAACGAGAAACCCTCCGTGCAGATTCGCCCAGACCGCCATCAAGGGTGGAAGCAGGAGGAGTCTCCCGGTCCGCCGATCCCTCCGTGCCTCCAGCAGGATGAACGCGAAAGCTGCTACCAGAAGGGTCGTGAACATGTGTGGGCGGGGGTGCAGGTGCAGGGCCTGCAGGGTCATGGATGCGAACGCGAAGAGAAACGCCACGAACGTCGGAACTCCGGAGCGCACCATGGTCAGGTAAACCAGTGCCACGGTGGCGCCGAACAGGAGCGCCGTGAGGACGGCGGCGCCTGCCAGCCCGCCAGACGCGTGGAATCCGGCGAAAATCACCTCGGAAAGCCACTCAAAGGGGATGAACGGCTCCCCCTGCATGGTGTGCGAGAAGATGTCCACCCTGGGAATGCTGCGAGTCTCGAGGATGTAGCTACCGACGCGTATGTGGCGCCCCGGATCGCCATCTCCTGCGAACAGGGAGGCGCCACGCAGAAACAGCGGGAATGCGTAGGCTGCCATGACCAGCAACCCACCGAGCGTGGGCAGAACCCACCGAAGGAACCGGTCCGCTGGCTGCTCCACTCCCGCTTGCGCCTACTCTTCGTCGCCCAGAGCGTAGTGGCCGACGACAGAGCCCGCGCCGGGGACGTCCAGGAAGTACGATCGACCGGCTCGGTCGAGCAGTTCCGTGGACAGCGATGGCTGGACGTTCTCGTACTTCGCGATGTTGCACACCGTATCCACGAGGTCTCTGGGATGGCAGCCCCGGGGGGCCATCCGCAGTCGCTCGTAGAACTGCTTGTACACGTGGTCTACGCGCGCCGGCTCGTACAGAATGTCGTTTGCCTCGCAGCACCGCCGGAAGATCTCCTCGTACTGCGCCCGATTTGGGCTCTCAACCATGATCTTGTAGCGAATGCGTCTCAAGAACGCCTCGTCCACCAGTTCCAGCGGATTGAGGTTCGTCGAGAAGATCACCAGGCAGTCGAATGGAACCGGGAACTTGTACCCATTTCGAAGCGCCAGATAGTCGATTCGCTTCTCCAGGGGGACCATCCAACGGTTGAGCAGATCTCGTGGCCGGACCAGCTGACGCCCGAAGTCATCGATGATGAAGACTCCGCCGCCCGCCTTCACGTGCGGAGGCGCCTGATAGACCCGCGTGTGCGGATCGTACTGCAATTCGAGAAACTCGAGAGTGAGCTCACCGCCGACGAACACGACGGGCCTCCGGATAACGGCGTAGCGATCGTCGTGTGGTTGGCCTTCGTGGAAGATCGGGCTGTCAGCCAACGGATCATCCACGAGCCCGGTGTCTGGATCCACGAGGTCGTGATACACCGGGTCGTACAGGACGATGATCTGTCCCTCCACCTCCAGTGCCCATGGCAGGTAGACGTGCCCGCCCAGCATCCGGGAAATGGCCTCGGCGATCGTGGTCTTACCGTTCCCGGCGTGTCCGTAGAGAAACAGCGAGAGACCCGAATTGATGGCCGGGCCGAGCTGGTCCAGGAATGAGTCCTCGAACACGAGGTGTGAGAAGCCCTGGCGTATGGTCTCCTCTGTAACGTGGACCCCGCGGACCGACTGTGTCTCCACCCAACGTCCGTACTGTGTGAGCGGCACCGGAGCCGGTCCCACATAGCCGTTGCCGTCCATGGCATCGCGGGCCCGACTTCTGCCTTCGGCCGTCAGATCGAACGTGTAGGTTACCCGGCTCTGCCCGCCACCACGCACTTCGACCAGGCGACGCTGCTGGAGATCCACCAGCTGCTCGTCGAGGATCGCGAACGGGAGCCGGACGAACGACCTCAACTGCTCTCCGGTGCGCGCGCCCAGGTTGTAGAGCGCCTTCAGAATGAGGTCCGAGATCAGCCCCGGGGTCAGACCGGTGTCCTCCGTGGTGACGGGAACCGGCGGCGTAGGCTGGGTCGGTTGTCCCGGGGCCGTCGCCGCCGAGTCCTGAAGCAAGCTATCGGTCATCATGATCTCCGTCGCTCGTTTCCCTCGGGTCGGGGACGTCCTCAACGACCAACTGGTCCCCGACGCGTGTTCCTGTCTCCCTCAGTATACCCACCGGTAGCTCCAGGGCCTGTCTGGCCTTTCCATGGTACTTCGATCGCTGCCCGGGACGCAGATCGTGGTACACGGCTACGACCTTGCCGCCTCCGCCCAAGAAAGCCACGTCCAGCGCCTGTTTCATTCCGTACATGTGCACTGCCTGGCACGGATCCAGGAGGAGCCCTTCTCCGGTCATCAGTGGGGGAGCTCCGAGCAGCCCCTTGAGCCGCTTCCAGAACGTGCTCGCGACCGCGACGCGATTCCCGAGATCGACGCCGTCCCGGGAGAGGTTTCGCACGGCCACCTGCCTCACTAGATCCCCCCGAGCTCGTTGATCAGATGCAGCATGGCCGGTCCGAGCACGACCACGAAGATCGCGGGGAAGATGAAGAACACCAGAGGCGGGACCAGCTTAATGGTCGTCTTCGCCGCGGCCTCTTCCGCTCTCTGGCGGCGTTTCGTGCGCAGGGTGTCCGAGTGCACCCGCAGAGCCTGGGCGATGGAGGTCCCGAAGCGGTCAGTTTGGATAAGCATGGTGGCCAGCGAGCGGAGGTCGGCCACGTCGGTACGCTCGCCGAGGTTTCGCAGAGCTTCCTCGCGGGGCGTTCCGGCACGCATCTCCAGGTTCACGATCTGGAGTTCTTCCGCCAGCACCGGACTCATGGTCTCGACCTCGTCCGACACGCGCACCAACGCCTGGTTCAGACCGAGTCCGGCCTCCACGCAGACCACCAGCATGTCCAGAGAGTCGGGTAGCGCCTTCTGAATCTCCTTCTTGCGGAGGCGAATCTTGCGCCTCAACACACCCGCCGGGAGCATCCAGAAGAAGGCGCTGCCGAGTACCACCCAGATGACCAGGTTCCTGCCTTGAAGGCTGGGGAGCACGGCGAGAACGATGATGGCTCCCACCACCATCGACAGCACCCGGAGTGAGTAGTAAACGGGCGCAGCGTTCTGGCGCCGATAGCCCGCCTGGATCAGCTTCTGTCGAGTCTCGAACAGGTCCTTGCGCCCGCTCGCGACACGCTCGCCGAAATTCTGGAGCCACACCTCGAGCTGTTCGCGTTTGGCCTGGCGCTGCCTGCGTTGCACCAGCCCGCGATTGGAGGCGATCTCCTGCAGTTCCTGAAGACGGCGGCCAACCGAGCGTTCCCGGGCCGGGACCAGCTCCGCGATGGCTATCACCCCGAGAATGGCTGTGAGGGCGATCAGGACAGCGACGATAGTAACCATCAGATCTCGATGTCGATGATTCGACGAATGAGGAGAAATCCAAGGAACTGCAGCATGGCAGCCGCGGCGAGCAGGACCTTGCCCATCGGCTCCTCGAACAGGACAGCCATGTACGCCGGATTCAATGCCGTAATCGCCAGACCCAGGAGAATGGGAAGGGCCGCCAGGATATAGCCCGTCAGACGACCCTGCGCCGTGTACACGCTGATCTGCCTCTGCAGAGTGAAGCGCTCACGGATCGTATAGGCGATCTTGTCCAGGATTTCTGCCAGGTTGCCTCCTACCTCCCGTTGGACCAGGATGGCCGTCACGAAGATTCGAACGTCCACGAGATCGACCCTGTCCGCCAGTCCGAGAAGCGAGTCCTCGAGCGGGAGTCCGAACTTCTGCTCTTCGAAGATCTGTCGGAATTCTACGGACATGGGATCGGGAGACTCCTCGGCCACGACCTTGAGCCCGGTGGGAAACGCGTGGCCAGCACGGATGGATCGTCCCAGGAGGTCGATCGCTTCGGGGAACTGCTCCTCGAATCTCCTGATCCGCCTCTTCCTCAGTCGCTTGACGTACATCAACGGGAACCAGAGCCCCCCCAACCCGGCCAGGGCCGTGGCAATGACGTTCTGCGACAGGATGTAGGCGCTGGCGCAGAGCGCCGCCGCGAGCCCGAGGGAAATCAGAATGAACGTACCGGGCGTCCAGGCCAGATCCGCCTGCGCAAGAAGCACCTTCAGATCCTGGATCTGCGGCAGGGACGAGAGGACCGAATCCGCCTCACGGTCTCGAACGACGGACGAGGACTGCGTCATCAAGGCGCTGGCATCGTCATCGCTCGTTACGGAACGGAGCTGCTTCCGGAAATCGCGGCGCTTTCGTACCTCGCGAAGACTCTCCCCGAGGAAGGCGAGTGAGACCACGCCCATGCCCACGGCCAAGAACACGACCAGGGCCGGCAGCCAGTTTGGAGGAAGAAAGTCCAGCATGAGAGTCCCTCCGTCAGGCTTCGATATTGGAGAACAGTGAGACGGGAAGCTCTACCCCGTAGGCCAGCATGCGATCGGTGAATCGCGGTCGGATTCCGGTTGCTCGGAACCTCCCGATCACGTTCCCGGTTTCGTCCACTCCCTCTCGATCGAATATGAACACGTCCTGCATGGTGATGATGTCTCCCTCCATCCCGGTGATCTCCGAGATCGTGACCATCTTGCGCTGACCGTCGGACAGGCGCTCCACCTGAATGAGGACGTTGATCGCACTCGCGATCTGCTGTCGCATGCCCTTTTCCGGGAGATTCAGGCCCGCCATGGAGATCATGGTCTCGAGACGCGCGAGAGCGTCCCGGGGGGTGTTGGCGTGCAACGTTGTCAGGGAGCCATCGTGTCCGGTGTTCATGGCCTGCAGCATGTCGATCGCCTCCGCTCCCCGGACCTCACCCATGATGATCCGGTCCGGACGCATGCGCAGGGCGTTGATGAGGAGGTGACGCTGGGATACCGCACCGGCGCCCTCGACATTCGCCGTTCGTGTCTCGAGCCGCACCACATGCGGCTGCCGGAGCTGAAGCTCGGCGGAATCCTCGATCGTTACGATGCGCTCCGAGGCCGGAATCGATTCAGAAAGCATATTGAGAAGCGTCGTCTTACCGGCACCCGTGCCGCCAGAAATGAGCACGTTCAACCGTGCCTTCACGATGCCCTGGCACAACTCGAGCATGGCTGGCGTCAGTGTCTCCGTTCGCAGCAGGTCGGGCGCGGACAGAACGTCCTTCTTGAACTTCCGGATCGACAGGTGCGGCCCGTCGAGCGCCAGCGGCTGGATAACCGCATTGACTCGAGATCCGTCGGCCAGCCGGGCGTCGACCATCGGCGAAGAATCATCGATTCGACGACCCACGGCCGAGACGATTCGATCGATGATCTGGAGAAGATGTCGATCATCCTTGAACCTGACGTCGGTCTTCTCGAGACGTCCGTTGCGCTCGATGAACACCCGGCGATACGTGTTGACCAGGATATCCGAAATCGTCGGGTCCTGGAGCAATGGCTCGATCGGACCGAGGCCGAAGATTTCATCCAGAATCTGCGTGACGAGATCCTCGCGCTCGTCGTAGTTGAGCGGCGTCGCTTCACGGGCGAGGAGATCGTGGACGACCTTGCGGATCTCGTCCACCACCTGCGCCTTATCGAGCGCGTCGATGTTGGACAGATTCAGCCGCTCCAGGAGCTGGCGGTGCACACGCACCTTCATCTCCTGCATCGCGCCCATCTGCTGATCCTCACCGGGAGACCGCGACGGCGCACTCGCCGAGTCATCCACCCCGTCACTGCCCCAGGGCAACGGCACCCCGGCCTGAGGCGCGGCGGCTGCCGCCCTTACTTCCGCCTCCGAACGACTGTCCTCGTTCATGTGGCCTTACTCCTCTTGCTGCTCTTCGACCCGAGCATTCGTCGGATGCCTCCGAAGAGGCCATTTCCGTCCGCCTCCGTTGGCGTGATCCCGGTCACCGCGGTGACCAGAGCCTTGAGGTCGCGCGCGAAGGCTGACTTGTCTGCCATGACGACGGGTTTGCCCGAGTTGATGGAGCTCATGACGGCTTCGAAGTCGTTTCCGAGCGTCCAGTAGACGGGCAGGCCCAGCGTCTTCTCGATCTCCTTGAGGGAGATCGGGTCGCTGGCCTGATACCGATTCACGACCAGGCGGAGCCATGTCTCGCCCTTGACCGCCCCCATCCGCTCGAGGAGCGGAAGGCAACGAGTGATGTTGCGCAGTGACGGGAGATCCACGTTGGTGATCAGGTATACCTGGTCGGCCTGCTCGAACGTCGCCAGCGTGGGCGGAGAGAACGACTTCGACGTATCGACGATGATGTAGTCGTAGTGCTGCTTCAGGAAATGGAGAATCTGCCGGATCTGGTCGCCGGTGACCGTCTCGGCCTTGGCCGGATGGAACGGCGCCGAGAGGAGCTCGACGCCCGACTCGTGACGCTCGATGTACGAGGCCAGGAGGCCCGCGTCCACCCGGTGGAAGTTCCGCACCAGGTCGACGAAGCTGAAGCGAGGCTCCACACCCAGTAGAAGAGCCGTCTCTCCCAACTCAAGGTCGAGATCGACCAGTAGTACCTTCTTCCGGGTAACCAGGTGCAGGGCCACCGCGATGTTGGTGGCGACACAGGTCGACCCCGTTCCACCCTTGGGACTGAAGAAAGCCAGAAGCTCGGCGGGCTCGCGTTTCCGTTCGTCCACCTTCCTTCCGAACTTCCGGCTGAGTCGATCGATGGCCTCCTCGACATCCTGCTCCGACAACGGCTTCTGCAGATACTCGGATATTCCCGCCTGCATCGCCTGAAGCAGCTGGTCCGGCGTCAGAGTGGGGCCGACGCCTATGATCCGCCTTCCGGGAGCCCCCTCACCCAGAAACTGGGCGAACTTGAGTCCCATGATCGGGTCGTCGTCCAAATCCAGGAAGATGAGCTCCGGGTCAAGCTGCCGAAGCTGCTCCAGACGCGCGTCGTCGATCTCGGTGAACGGCACCGGTATCTCGAGACCAATCCTCAGACCCGAGTCCTGCGACTCGCCTTCGATGACCTGCCGCAGCAGGGAG
>CAZRRU010000119.1:0-4796 GCA_964602635.1 uncultured Gemmatimonadota bacterium
GGTGGATCCCTGCCGCTCGAGAGGGTCTACGAGTTCGAGCCGGTCCCCGAACAACTGACGGCCGAGCAGGGCCGGCATGTCCTCGGCCCGCAGGGCAACGTATGGACGGAGTACATGAAGACGCCCGAGCACGTGGAGTACATGGCGTACCCGCGGGCGTTGGCGCTCGCCGAGGTCGCGTGGTCTCCGCGGGAGGGTCGTGACTGGAGCGGGTTCGTGGCGCGCCTCGCGGAGCCCCTGCGGCGTCTCGAGTCCCTCGGCGTGAGCTATCGCATCCCGGAGCCCGGCGGTCTCGAGGAAGATCGCCTCATGCTGGCGGACCGGACCGTGGTGTCTCTGGTGAATCCCCTCCCCTGGGGTGAGCTCCGCTACACAGTCGACGGATCGGACCCGGGGCCGGAGTCCTCGCTGTACGAGGCGCCGCTGGATCTCCCAACCGGGAGCCCGGGAACAACCGTGGCGGCGAGAGTGATCCTGCCCGACGGACGGTCGGGACCGATCGCGCGGGCCACGGTGACCCGTGGAGTCCTCCGCCCGGGACTCTCCATCGACAGCGATCGCCTCGTCCCGGGTGTGGGGCTCGCTTACGTGGAGGGCTCGTTCCGCACGGCCGCGGCCGTGGCGGATGCGCCGGCGGACAGACAGGGCACGACGGCACGCGTGCAGCTTCCGGGCATCGAGCGTGACGAGCGGTTCGGCCTTCGCTTCCAGGGCTACCTGCGCGTGCCGTTTGACGATGTCTATGCGTTTGAAATTACTTCAGATGATGGATCTCAACTATATTTGAATGATCAACTTATAATTGACCACGATGGATACCATACCTCTACGCAGAAGAGGAGATCCGTGGCGCTCGCGAAGGGCCACCACCGGATCCAGGTGCTCTATTTTCAAGGTAGCGGTGGGCGGGACCTGGGTCTGCGAGTGAGAAGGGGCGCCGCTCCCTTCCAACCCGTCCCCGACGAGTGGTACTACGTGGAGAACGTGCTGGTTCGCGGCAAGGCGCTCCCCCTCACTGACGCGCCGTAGGATGCTCGGCGAAGTGACTGCGTCAGCTTCAGGACCGGATCATGACGAGAAGCATCTTGAACCTTTGTTCGGCCTGCACCGCATGCGGAACACCTCCGGGGAGGCGAATGATCTGGCCTTCCCCGACCTGGTATGTGTCGCCGGCGATTTCGATGAGCGCGACCCCGTCCACGACCTGGAGCAGGGCTTCGTGAGGAGTCGTGTGTTCGCTCAGCCCTTCACCTTCGTCGAACGCGAACACGGTCACCGAGCCGCCCGGCGTCTTCGCGAGCTGCCGGCTGACCACCGCACCAACCTGGTAGTCGATCAAGTCCGAGAGGTTCTGGATCCCTGGTTCCAGCGTCATGTCGTCTCCCTGTCCGGGTGCGCGTTCACTCGAATACGGGTGTGAAGCCGGCCTCACTCACCAGCGCCACGATCTCATCTACCGATCGCTCGTCCGCCACGTCGAATTGCTCTCGCGCACCGTTCTCAACGTTACCGGCGGCCGCCACGTAGCCGCCCGGCGCCGTGGAAACTCCTGCGCTCAGCTTGGTGACGCCGAAGGCCAGCAACAGGTCGCGAATCTCCGGCGCTTCGCGCGTGGTGAGGGTAAGATGCGCGCGAGGGTGGGCCAGGCGGAGGAACAGCATGGCTCGGATGAACTCCTCGTCCGACACGGGTCGGGCCGGGGAGTATGCCGGGTCTGCGTCCATCGTCTGGACCCGCGGGAGTGAGAAGCCGACGCTCAGATCCGGAACCTCCTCCTGCAGGATGGCCGCGTGCGCGGTCAGGGCAGTCAAATCGGACTTCAGGTCGGCGAGGCCCAGCAACACCCCCATGCCCAGATACTCGAAACCTGCCTCGGCCGCCCTCCGCGGTGCCTCCAACCTCGCCGCCATTTCCCTCTTTCCGCCACTCCTGTGCGTCTTCAAGTACGCCTGCGGATCGTACGTCTCCTGGTACAGGTGATAGCCCACCGCACCGGCCTGCCGCAGGCACCGGTACTGATCCATAGTGAGGGATCCGAGGTTCAGGTGGACTCTGGTGATTCCCGTCTGAGCCAGGATGGCCGCTGTGGCCTCGCATACGTAGTCAACGAACGGATCGGCCGGAATCTCACCGGTCACGAGATCGATGGCCCGGATGCCGCGGGAGTGCAGAGCGCGAGCCTCGCTCACGGCCTCTTCGATCGAGAGGCGATTGCGTTCGTACGCCGATGAACGCCGGAATCCGCAGTAGACGCAGTCGTTGGTGCAGGCGTTGCTCAGGTAGAGGGGAGCGAAGATCCTGACTTCCGCTCCGAAGCTCTCCGCTCGGCCGATTTCGATCGCCTCACGGTGCGTTTTGAGCGCCGCCGAAACCGGCATGCCGAGGAGTCGGTCCAGTGCGTCCAGGTACTCGCCCCGACGGGAGGCGATCCGCTCATACGTGCCGCCGGTCAGCGTCAACTCCGCGAGAAGCCGTTCGTCGCGAAGGGTCCTTGCTCCCTGCCGGGCGAGGGAGTAGGCGGCAGCCGAAATGGCCTCGATTTCGCCTGGTGAGATCGCGTCGAAGTGGATTCCCGCCACGCACGCCACATTACGACGGGTCGCGGCGCACAACGTGTGAGCCGCATGGCGGGCGATGGCCTCCTCCCTGTGGCCCTCGGCGCTCAGGCACCGCGTGTGCGCTCGACCGTCGCGCCACTCGGACAGAGCCACGGAGCCGACGTGCGAGTCCCCACCGTGCACGTGACACAGGAGGTCCCGGCCCGTGCGTTCGACCGTGAAGCTGAGGGCGTGCGGCCCGTCAGAGGTGAGCCGCAGCGGAAGGTGGGTCTCGGCGTTCATGGCCCGAATGTATCACGGTGGCTGGTCGTCTGCGCCACTGCCCACTGGCTGCACGCGAGCGCGGGGCGTAGGCTGGTGCGGCGCCCGAGAATCCCGCGTTCGCGTACCACATCAGCTGGAGGTAGCCGTGCGACTTCGCTCTCCGACCCGGTTCCCCGCCCGACCGGCCGCGTTCCTCCTGCTGGCGGCCGCCATGGCGCCCGCCGCGCCCGCCACGGCCCAGGAAGGACTCAAGATCTACATCTCGGCCGACCTGGAGGGCGTGGGCGGCACGGTCACGGGCGAGCAGCTGGGACCGGACGGTTTCGAGTACCAGGCCGCCCGGCGCTGGATGACTGAAGAGGTCAACGCGGCGATCCGCGGGGCGCGGAGCGCGGGCGCGACGGAAATCCTGGTGAGCGACTCGCACGGAAACGGACAGAACCTCCTGCTCGACGAGCTCCCGCAGGACATCACGGTGGTCAGGTCCTGGCCGCGCCCGCTCGCGATGATGGCCGGGATCGACGACACCTTCGACGGGGCCATCTTCATCGGCTACCACACCAGCACCGACAACACGGCGGGAGTGAGGGCGCACACCATGTCCAGCGCTCGCCTCACATCCGTCAAGCTGAACGGCGTGCCCGTCCCCGAGACCGGGCTGAACGCTGCGATCGCCGGACACTTCGGCGTCCCCGTCATCATGCTGTCCGGCGATGACGCGATCGCCGAGGAAGCGACCGACCTTCTCGGTGAGCTCGAGACGGCGGTGGTCAAGAAGGCCTACGGATTCCACTCGGCGGAAACCCTGATGCCGGCGGCCGCATACAGGCTGATCGAGGAGACCGCGGCGCGCGCCGTGTCCCGAATCGAGGACTTCGAGCCGTGGGACCTGGGCGGCCCGGTGGAGTTGGAGGTCAGCTTCAAGAACTACCGGCCGGTAGAGGCCCTGGGGTACCTGGAGATCGTCGAGCGGATCGATTCGCACACGATCCGCTACACCGGCCCCGACATGATAGCGGTGGAGAACTTCCTCACGTTCCTCCTCGGCTACGACTCGAACGCCGCACCCTGAAGCCGGGCGAAGGCTGTGTCGCGCGGTTCAGTCCGGGAGTTCGAATGGAAGCGGCTCCCGGTCCTCGGGACAGCCGAGGTCGGGCTCCGTGTCCCGTCCCTGGATCAGGAAGTTCTCGATCAATCCGGCGACACAGGGATCGATATCGTCATGCCCGCGCTGCGGAACGACGCGGACTGACGCGTTCGCCAGATGGCTGGCGACCCACTCCGCGTAGGCCGGCGGCGTGATATAGTCCTCGGACCCGGTGACCAGGAAAACCGGTGCGTCTGAGGTGACGGGGGTCCAGAAGCCGTCCGGCACCTCCCCTGCTCCCCATACCGCGCACTCCCGCAGCTCCTCATCGAACCACTCGCCCGATCCGAGACGCGTGGGGCGGTGAGCCCGTGCCACGTCCTCCTCCGTGAGGCGAGGCAGCTCCTCGGTGCAGGCGATCGACAGATACACCCCCCTGGGGACAGGCGGCGGGGCTCCCGGACGCTGCATGGCCGCGATCTCACCGTAGTCCCCCTCCGACATACGGAAGACGAGGGCGGGAAGAGACCGGGCAGCGCGGCTGGACCGCAGCATCCCTACCACGAGACCGGCCAGCGAGCGTCGATCGAACGGCATGGCGATCGTATCACCCGGCGAGTCGGCCAGCGGAACGCGCAGCATGGCCGGGGCGGAGTCGAGGCCATCCACCAGGTCCTGGAGTCGGCCGTCCAGGTTCGGATACGCCTCGGCGCACGCCGGATCCGTTCCGCACTGGGCGATCAGCGCGGTGAGAGCCGAGTCGGCGGCCAGTAACAGATCGGGCCACATCGAACGCTCGATCGGAACCACCCCGTGCAGGACGGCCGCCCGAACTCGCTCCGGGTGACGGCGCATGTAGACCCGGGCCACCTTGGTCCCGTACGAAG
>CAZRRU010000120.1:0-7904 GCA_964602635.1 uncultured Gemmatimonadota bacterium
GAGATGACGCGGGTCGGGATCCGTCGCATAGAAATCTCCGCCGACGGCTTCCGGATCAACGGCGAGCTGATGTTCCTCCGCGGTACGAACCGTCACCAGGAGTATCCATATGTCGGGTACGCGATCTCCGACGCCGCCCAGCACCGGGACGCCCGCAAGATCAAAGAAGCGGGATTCGACTACATCCGCCTGTCCCACTACCCGCACGCTCCCGCGTTCATGGACGCATGCGACGAGCTCGGCCTGGTGGTCATGGACTGTATCCCGGGATGGCAGTTCTTCAACCGGGACGACCCCCAGTTCACCGAAATCCAGTACGACAACTGCCGCCGGATGCTGCGCCGGGACCGCAATCATCCGTGCGTCATCCTGTGGGAGGTCTCTCTCAACGAAGCGTCGATGCCGGAAGAGTTCATCCGAGTGACCCACGCGATCGGGCACGAAGAGCTGCCGGGCGACCAGACCTACACGTGCGGGTGGACCGAGGGCTACGACGTGTTCATCCAGGCCCGTCAGCACGGCGGATGCCGGGAGGTCACCGATCGCTCGTGCGTGGTCAGCGAGTACGGAGACTGGGAGTACTACGCCCAGAACGCGGGCCTCGACCAGGAAGCCTGGGGCGATCTCGCGCCGGACGAAGCCAACAGCCGCCAGCTGCGCTGGCACGGCGAGGCCGCTCTCCTGCAGCAGGCCACCAACTTCCAGGAAGCCCACAACGATAATCTGAAGACGATCGCTTTCGCGGATGGCCTGTGGGTGATGTTCGACTACAACCGCGGATACGCTCCGGACATCGAGTCGTCGGGCTGCATGGACCTGTTCAGGCTGCCGAAGTTCTCTCGCGAGTTCTTCCGCAGCCAGCGCCCAGCGGAAGAAGGGCTGCCGGCTGCTGATTCCGGCCCCATGGTCTTCGTCGCGAACTACTGGACGCCGGCCTCCAGCACCGACATCCGGGTGTTCAGCAACTGCGATGAAGTGGAATTGAGACTGAACGGTACATTGGTGGAGCGGCGGGGGCCGGACGCGAACCGGATCTCCACGCACCTGGCGCACCCACCCTTCACGTTTCCGCGGAAACGTTTCGAGCCGGGGACACTCGAGGCCGTGGGTTACATCGGCGGCCGGGAAGCGGCGCGGCACGCCGTCCGGACGCCGGGCGCTCCCGAGCGGCTGGAGCTGCGACTTGACGAGAGCGGGCGCTCATTCGCGGCGCACGGTCGCGACGTTGCGTTCCTCCACGCCGAGCTACGGGACACCGACGGCACGCTGGTCTCCGACGCCTGGGAGAACGTGTTCTTCGGGGTCACGGGAGACGTCGAGCTCACCGGTGCGAACCCATTCTCGTCCGAAGCGGGCATCGCCAGCATCCTGGCGCAAACGGAGGAGCGGCAGCCGAGTGGCGCGGCATACGCCCTCTCCCTGGCCCGGAACGGCGATCGAGTGCACATCCTGAGCGCTTCCCTCCCCTTTGGCGGCGAACCGGAGCCCTTCGAAGTGCGAGCCACCACCGACGGCAGCGACCCGGCAAGCGGAGCCGTTCACCGAGCCGGGCCGGCGATCGGAGCTGATCGGGTGCGGGCCGCACTCTTCGTGGACGGGAAGCAGATCCTCGAAGCCGACACCGAAACACCGAAATTCAGAATCCCGGGAAGCACGGCCCCGGAATAGGAGCACCCAACATGCGCGCCATACGTCTCCTCTTCGTACTCGTGCTCGCTTGCATGCTGGCGGGCCCCGCCGATGCCCAGGAATCAGCCCGCCAGCGGCTGCTCATGGACTACGGGTGGAGCTTCACGACCGGCGACCCTGCCGGCGCCGGCGAAACGGCTTTCGACGACTCCTCCTGGCGCTCCGTCGACCTGCCGCATGACTGGAGCATCGAGGGCCCGTACGACGAGAACGCGGTCACGACGGGGCGGGGCGGCTATCTTCCCACGGGCGTCGGCTGGTACCGGCGCACGTTCAGGGTTCCGGAAAGCGCGTCGGGGCGCCGCCTCGCGATCGAGTTCGACGGGGTGTTCGAGAACAGCGACGTGTGGGTGAACGGAGTCCCCCTTGGCCATAGACCGTACGGATACATCGGATTCCGCTACGACCTGACCCCCTACCTCATTGACGGGGAGAACGTGGTGGCCGTCCGGGTGGACAACTCCCACCAGCCGAACTCCCGCTGGTACTCGGGAAGCGGCATCTACCGTCACGTGTGGCTGACTGTGACGGATCCGCTGCACGTCGACGCCTGGTGGACGTATGTCACGACTCCCGAGGTGGACTCGGCCGCAGCCGTGGTGGACGTCTATACGAGGATTATCAACGATACGGGGAGCGAGGGGAGCGGGACTCTCCGATCGGCGATTATGAACGCGACCGGCGACGAGGTCGCCCGGGCCGAGACCCGTTTCGAGGTCGAAGCATCGCGCAGGCTGCACCTCTCGCAGAAGCTCGACGTCGAAGCACCGACGCTCTGGTCGCTCGACACGCCGGTGCTATACACGCTGAGGACGACCGTCATCGATACGGACGGACGAGTCGTGGACGAGACGGAGACGCCCTTCGGGATTCGCCACATCGAGTACGACTCCGACCGCGGCTTCCTGCTCAACAGAGAGCCTGTGAAGATGCTCGGCGTGAACCTGCACCACGATGGGGGTCCGGTGGGCTCCGCGGTGCCCGAGGCGGTGTGGGAGCGCCGCCTCCTGAAGCTCAAGGAGATGGGAGTCAACGCCATCCGTACCGCCCATAACCCGCCGGCGCCCGAGTTCCTGGACATGACCGATCGCCTGGGCTTTGTCGTCATGGACGAGGCGTTCGACGAGTGGACCCACGGCAAAGTGGAGTGGGGCTACAACAAGTACTTCGCGGACTGGGGTGAGCGGGACCTCAGGGATTTCATGCGGCGGGACCGCAATCACCCTTCGGTCGTGCTGTGGAGCCTGGGTAACGAGATCGGCGAGCAGCACGCTCCCGGCGGACACGAAGTGCTGGCCAAGCTGGTCGCGATCGCCCACCAGGAAGATCCGACGCGGCCGGTCACAACGGGTAACGACCATATCTACGCCGACGATGGAGCCACCACCGTTGAGTTCATGGAACTGCTGGACGTAGTGGGCTACAACTACGTGGACCGGTGGCATGAGCGCCGTGAACTCTACGCCACGCAGGATCGCCACGACCACCCGGATTGGAAGTTCATCGGTACGGAGAGTTCCGTGGTGTGGGGCACCCGGGGCGAGTACATGCTGCCGGACGATTCGCTCAAGGTCCGGCCGTTCTACACGGCGACCATGATCCGCCCCGAGCAACTCTGGAAGTTCGTCGCCATGAACCACTGGTTCGCCGGAGACTTCATGTGGACCGGCATCGACTACCTGGGCGAGTCCCGCTGGCCGCGCAAGAACTCGACTTCCGGCGTGCTCGACCTCGTGGGCCTCCCGGATGACGGGTACTTCTTCTACCAGAGCCAGTGGACGGACGAGCCGATGATCCACCTGTTCCCGCATTGGAACTGGGAGGGTCGCGAGGGACAGTTTATTCCCGTGCTCGCGTACACCAACGTCGATGCGGTCGAACTCTACCTCAACGACCGGTTCATCGGCGAAAGGCGGATTGAGTTCCCGCGCCAGGGCACGACCGGTTCGTGGAACGGATACGAACAGCCCCGGGTGTTCCCCACCACGGCGGACCTGCACATGTCATGGGACGTGCCCTACGAACCGGGGGTCCTGCGGGCCGTGGGCAAGCGGAACGACGAGGTCGTGGCCACGCGGGAGGTCCACACGGCCGGCGAGGCTGCGGCGCTGCGCCTCAGCGTGGACCGGGCCGAGATCCTGTCCGGAATCCGCGATGTGGCCCACGTCGAAGTCGAAGTAGTGGATGCCGACGGCGTCGTGGTGCCTTCGTCCGATCACCTGGTGCGTTTCACTGTCGAGGGAGACGCGGCCCGTCTCCTGGCCGTGGGCAACGGCAATCCGACGGACCACAGCTCGTACCAGGCCTCGGAACGGCATGCGTTCCACGGACTGCTGCTGACAATGATCCAGAGCACGGACGACGTAGGCCGCGTTCGTGTGACGGCCCAGGCGGACGGCCTGGCGCCGTCCTCCATCGACATCACGGTGGTGCCGGGAGAGGCGCCGCCGCGGCTGGACTGACCCCATATTCAGGAAGACGACCATGAGATACCTGACCGCACTTGCCCTTCTCTTCGCCCTCAGCTGCGGGGGGGAAGCGCCCCCGCGTACGTCCGAGACCGAGACCCCTGAAGCCGAGGGCACGTCCGCCAGTCTCGACGTCCCCGACTGGGCCGGGGACGTCGTGTGGTACCAGGTGTTCGTTGAGCGCTTCCGGAACGGTGACCCGTCGAACGACCCGACGCTGGCCGACATGGAGGGCGCGTGGCCCGACATGGATCCCCAGGGCTGGGAAATCACGCCCTGGACGCAGGATTGGTATCGCTCCGATCCCTGGGCCGAGGCCACCGGCCTGCCCTTCTACCAGGCCGTCCAGCTGAGGCGGTTCGGGGGCGACCTGCAGGGAGTGATCGATCAGCTGGACTACCTGCAGGGCCTCGGGATCACGGCCATCTTCGTGAACCCGATCAACGACGCGCCCTCCCTGCACAAGTACGACGCACGCAACTATCGGCACATCGATCGCAACTTCGGACCGGACCCGGCGGGCGATGCGGCGCTCATGGAATCCGAGGACCCGGTAGACCCCGCCACGTGGCGGTGGACCGCCGCCGACAGCCTGTTCCTGGCCCTCGTGGACGAGGTCCACCGGCGCGGCATGCGCATCATCATGGACTACTCGTGGAATCATACGGGCACACAGTTCTGGGCCTGGCAGGACGTGCTGGAGAACCAGGCCGGGTCGGATTACGCGGACTGGTACGAAGTGGAACGCTTCGACGATCCGGCGACACCAGACACGAACGAGTTCGAGTACTCCGGCTGGGCCGGCGTCCCCGAGCTTCCCGAGTGGCGGAAGATCGGGCGGCCCGAAGGGGCGCGAAGCGGAGCCGTGCCCGGTACCCTCGTCGAGGGCGTGCGGCAGCACGTGGCCAACGTCACACGGCGCTGGCTCGACCCGAACGGCGACGGCGATCCCTCGGACGGAGTGGACGGCTTCCGCCTGGACGTCGCCGAGATCGTGCCGCTCGATTTCTGGCGCGAGTACCGCCGCGTGGTGCGCGGAATCAACCCCGAGGCCTACCTGGTGGGCGAGGTGTGGTGGGAGAAGTGGCCGGACACGATGTTCGATCCGGCGCCGTGGCTGCAGGGCGACGTGTTCGACGCCGTGATGAACTATCGGTGGTACGAACCGACACGCCGTTTCTTCGCCGGCGCGCAGCCCGCGCTCACTGCTGGCGGGTACGTCACGGCCCTCGATTCCGTGGCCGCCGGCATCCCGGACTCGCACCTGCAGGCGATGATGAACCTCACCGCCAGCCACGACTCGCCCCGGTTCGGCACGTCCATCTACAACCCGGGTCGCTACAAGTACCAGGTAAACCCGCGAGAGAACCCCGACTACCGGATCGACCAGCCGGACCGCCGGACGCGGGAGATCCAGGAGATGATCCTGGTGCAGCAGTTCACCTACATCGGGGCGCCACACATCTGGTACGGTGACGAGGTGGGCATGTGGGGAGGGGACGACCCGGATCCCCGGAAGCCCATGGTGTGGGACGACCTCGAGTACGAGCCCGAGATCGTGCACCCGACGGGGAGAGAGCGAAGGGCAAGCCGGGTGGAGCCGGACGCGTGGCTACGGCAGGTCTACCAGGATCTCATCGCGCTCAGGAAGGAGTACCTGCGCCTGTTCGTGGACGGCGATCTCACGTGGCTGGCCGCGGACGATGCGAACAGTGTCCTGGCCTACAGCCGGGATCTCGGCGATCAACACGCCATCGTCGCGTTCAACGCCTCCGATGACCCGCAGGGGCTGGAGATCGAAGCGAGAGACGGCACCTGGGACACCGTCTTCGCGGCGGGAGGGCGCGCCGGTGAGCCCGTGGAGGTCGCCGGCGGCACCCTGGTCGCCGAATTGCCACCCCTGTCAGCCAGGGTGTGGATCCTGGCCCGGAACTAGCCGCCCCGGTCAGTCCTGGTCGGGCACGCCGGCGAAGAAATCGACGCGTCCCGACTCGAGCGAGTACTCCGCGCCCACGACGAGCAGGCCCTCGGTCTCGATGAGTCGCTCGATGATCTCTGACCCCTGCCGCAGCTGGTGCACGGACGAGCGCACGTTCGCCCGAACCGCATGAGCCAGGAGGGTCTCCTGATCGTGCCTCGACTCCGTGTCCAGCAAATCCTCCACGGAGGGCCGGATCCGATCCACGATGGACCTGAGGTTCGGCGAGGGGTTCTCACCGGGTCGCTCGAGCTGCTCGATGGTGGCGATCACGGCCCCGCACTGCGTATGACCCAGCACCACAACGAGGCGCGTTCCGAACGCCTCCGCGGCGAACTCGACGCTCCCTATCAGGGACGGCGCAACGATGTTGCCGGCTACCCGGATGACGAACAGATCTCCCGGACCCCGGTCGAACACGATCTCGGTGGGCACGCGGGAGTCCGAGCAGCCGAGGATGACGGCGAACGGCTCCTGCCCTTCCAGCAGCTTCGCGCGCTGATCCAGGCCGACGCCTCGGTCGCGGTCCGTCTCGCCAGACGCGAAGCGGAGGTTTCCTTGCCGCAGCAGCTCCAGGCCCTCGACGGCCGGGATCATTCCGCAGGCCGGATCCGAATCGCCTGCCCGCCACCCGGCGCCAATCGCAGCGTCAGCGTCGAGGTGGCGTCCACCGGCTGCTCCGAGATCTCGATAGGCAGCGGATTGTTCAGCCAGTGGGCCTCTTCCCCGTCGGCATAGATCTCGGCTACGAAGTTCTCGCCCTCGGGGAGGAACGACAGCGTGATGTCGAAGCTGCGCGCTTCCTCGTCAGTGATCGCCGCCAGGTACCAGTCCGGGCCGTCCCGGTCCTTGCGCAGGACCACCACGAAGTCACCGATCCGCCCGCCGAGCGTCGCCGTCAGCTCCCAGTCCACCGGCACGTCTTGGATGAACTGGAAGGCAGGCTGTCCTTCGTAGTTTTCCGGAAGATCCGCCGCCATCTGGAGCGGCGAATAGAGCACCAGGTAGAGCGCCAGCTGCTTGGCGAGCGTGGTGCGCAGGCGGGACTCCTCCGGCTCGCGCGGCGTCCCGTCGGTCGAGGAAATCAGGATGTCGAACACGCCGGGCGTGTAGTCCAGGGGTCCGGCCACCAGGCGCGTGAAGTACAGGATTGTGTGGTGCTCGGGAGGATTGCCCCCCTCCCGTCCCCACGCGTTGTACTCCATGCCCCGGGCCCCCTCGCGGGTCATCATGTTCGGCCAGGTGCGTCGCTCGCCCGTGTCCTTGATGGGCTCGTGTACGTTCAGCATGATGCCGTGACGTGCCGCCGCTTCTATCACCCGGCGCCAGTGCCGCACCATATACTGCCCGTGATGCGCGTGCCCTTCCGCCGTCTTGTCGCCCACGTAGCCCGTCTTCAGGGCGCGGATTCCGAGCTCCTGGTAGAGGGCGAAGGCGTCGTCCAGCTGGCTCTCGTAGTTCTCGACCCCCATCGAGGTCTCGTTGTGGCCGATCAGGGTCACGCCGCGGTCGGCGGCGTAGGCCGCGAGCGCCGGCAGGTCGTAGTCCGGATACGCCTCGGTGAACGAGAAGAGATCGGCGTTGGCGATCCAGTCGCCGTCCCACACCACGTTCCAACCTTCGACCAGCACTCCCCCGAAACCGTTCTGGGCCGCGAAGTCGATCATGCGGGTCGTGTTTTCGGTCGTCGCTCCGTGATCGGGGCCCGAGGACCAGGTCACGGTGTTGATGTGCATGCCCCACCAGATGCCGACGTACTTCATGGGCTC
>CAZRRU010000121.1:0-7832 GCA_964602635.1 uncultured Gemmatimonadota bacterium
GACCTCATCCCGGACGACCAGCGGGACGAACAGCTTCTCACCGCCAACACCAGGGGCAGCTTCTGGCGGCTCGGCCTGGTTCTCGGCTTCAACCTGGCGTTCGGCCCCGACACGTGACGCAACTCGTTGCGGGTTGCGTCCTATCGTGCATCCCGCTCTCACCCGCTCCGGGCTACGCGGCTCGACCGTCCATTCAGGCGAGCCCGGTGAATTCACTGTATGTTGTTGTTTTACAATAGAATAGCGTTATGAGAACCGGTCTTTCCTCGGCGCCACAGTCCCCCAAGACGCTCGGCCCCGCTCTTGCTCTCCTCACGTGCGAGAGTCGTAGAGACACTGCGTTGACGAGGCGATCGGCGTGCGAGTCCTGCACATACACAAAGACGCGGGCCAATCCGGCGGCGCGGGCGGCATCGCGATGTACCGGGTGCATCGCAGACTGCTCAGGCTCGGGGTCGATTCGAAGATCCTCGTGCTTCAGGACGCGGGTTACGGACCCGACGTGTCCCGTCTTCCGCGCATCGAGAAGTTCTCCCTCGAGCGCCGTGTGCGCTCCGTTTCAGCGCGACTCGGCCTGAACGACTTGCATCGCGTGGGATCCTTTCAGCTCGACCGGCACACGTTCTTCCAGAACGCCGACCTCGTACACTTCCACTGCATGCACAGCGGCACGTTCTCCTATCTCGCGCTGCCGAGAATCGCCTCGTCCAGGCCGTGTGTGCTCAGCCTGCACGACACCTGGGCCTTCACCGGTCACTGCGGATACGGTTACGGTTGCGAGCGCTGGAAGACGGGCTGCGGCGAATGTCCCTACCCGGAGGAAGACCCGGCGATCGCCCGCGACGCGACGCACCTGGAATGGCGGATGAAGACCCGGGCGTTTCTGAAATCGGGGATTCGGCTGGTCAGCAAGAGCGCGTGGACCACGCGCATGGCCAGTGTCAGCGCCCTTCGCCACCTGCCACTGACCGAGATACCGTACGGTGTGGACACGGGTGTGCTCCGGCCCAGAGGACAGGCCAGGAGCCGTGAGATTCTGGGGCTCCCCCAGGACTGGTTCGTGCTTCTGTTCTCGGCTCAGAACCTGACGAACCGCCGCAAGGGAGCGGATCTGCTTATCAGAGCCCTCCGGGAGCTTCCGCCCGAAGTGGCCGCCCGGACCGTCCTCCTGACCATGGGGAAGCGTGGAGCCGGGCTGGCCCAGGGAACCGGACTTCCGATTCGCGATCTGGGATACCTGGCGGACGACCATCTCAAGGCGATCGCGTACTCGGCGGCGGACCTTTTCCTGTTCCCCACGCGGGCCGATGTGTTCGGGCTCGCCTCGATCGAGAGCCAGGCCTGTGGGACGCCCGTGATCTCCTTCCGCGTGGGGGGCGTCCCCGATCACGTGCGCCCTGGTGAGACCGGATTCCTCGCCGAACCCGAAGATGCACTCGGCTTCCGCGACGGAATCGTCCTTCTCCTGCAGAACGAGGCGGCTCGCTACCGCATGTCCGGGCGGTGTCGCGCCTCCGTGCAGCAGGACTTCGATCTCAGTCTCGAGGCCATGCGACACACCAGCATGTACGAGTCGATCCTGTCGCAGGAAGCGGCTCGCGACCGCACCGGACCCCCACTGCTGCCCCCATACCCCGAGGCGGAGCGCGCGCGCTCCGCCTCGGAGGCGAGTGAGCCGCCCGAGCAACGGTCGAGACGGTCGAACCGGGTTGCCCGCGCGGGCGAACCGGACTAGCGTCAGTCCATGTTTCAGCACGTTCTCGTGCCAGTCGATCTCACGGCCAGAAACCGCAGGGCGCTCGAGACGGCCGGTCGCATGGCGGGTGAGGACGGCGAAGTCACGCTGCTTCACGTGATCGAGACGCTCGACCTGCCCTTCGACGAGCTGGAGGACTTCTACCAGCGCCTGCACGATCGTGCGCACACGGCGATGGACGAGATGGCGGAGCCTCTGTCGGCGAGCGGCCTCGCGGTGATCCAGAGAGTCTCCTACGGGAACCGTCTGCGCGAAATTCTGGGCTACGCGGAAGCGAATCCAGCGGACCTGATCGTGATGAGTTCACGGCGGCTGGACCCATCGGACGCTCCGCTCGGTTTCGCGACCCTGAGCCACCAGGTGGCCATCCTGTCGCAGGTGCCGGTCCTGCTCGTCAAGTAACGGCGTTTCGCGGTTTTCGGGCCGCGCTGCGAGCGGTGTGACCGGGTCGATCGGTGCGAAACGCGAACATCCTGATCCGATACTCCCTGCACTATTCCCTACGCATTACCTGCTTTCTGCACCCCGATCGGGCATTCTGTATCATCGGGGGCGACCCTGTGTGCCGTTGTAATCCACATATTCTACAAGGAATTACGTAGTAGACGGTGGTTCGCGCCATCGGCGCAGCCGTGCGAGCACGATTCTCGCCGTTTCAGGCCTCCGATCGCGTGCGCCATGGAAAGCCGCCAATTCGGCAGAAATCGCCGGGAGTCGACAGATGATTCACTGGATTCGGTCACCGCTTCGGATTCTGACACACAAGCTGCGTGAGCAAAGCGGCACGGCGCTCGTGGTGGTCGCCTTTGGAATGTTGGCGTTTACTTCGGCCGTGGCGCTGGCGATCGACGTGGGTATGCTGACGACCGCGCGCACTGAGGCCCAGCGCGCCGCCGACTCGGCGGCCCTGGCAGGCGCGGGGGCATTCGTCGGATCTCCGGGCAACGACGACCTGGCCCGTTTTCTGGCAGAGGACTTCGCCGAGCGCAACGACGTGAGGCACCAGACGGTGAAGCTCGAGGAATCCGACATCGTGATCGATGCGGATGCCCTCACGGTGACGGTCTCGGTGTTCAGGAACCGCGAGCGCGGGACCGCAATTCAGACCTTCTTTGCGAGGGTGTTCGGGATTGACGAAGTCAACGTATCTGCCAGAGCGACGGCCGAGGCCGCGCCGGCAGGTGGGATCAACTGCCTGCTGCCGGTAGCGGTACCCGACCGGTGGCGCGAGGGGGAGGGGGCCGGCAACGACCCGGACGACTTCAATCCGGAGGAAGGCGACGAGTACATCCCGTGGGTGGCGCCGGATTCCGATCCGCCCAGGTTCAACGATCCCTACACCGGGTACTCACGGTATGATCTAGGTGACCAGATAGCGTTGAAATCAAATACCGGCGGTGGGGGACTGAACCCGAGCTGGTACTACCCGTGGCGGCCTCCGCTGCAATCCGGAGCGGACGATTACCGCACCAACATCAACTCGTGCGTCGATCCGTCGATCGCCTACTCGGTAGGCCAGAACGTGGAAACGGAACCCGGCAACATGGCCGGCCCGACGATGCAGGGGTTCAAGGATCTGATCGACCAGGATCTCACGGCCCGGTGGAACGACAACATGGATTGCGTGGTCAGCGCGGGTCACGAAGCGAGCTTCGAGCCCGAGTATTGTCGCCACAGCCCTCGTATCCGCCCCGTGCCGCTGTTCGATCCGACTGAGGAACCGGACCCCGGTGCCAAGCCGTTCAAGTTCACCAACTTCGCTGGCATTTTCGTCGAGGAAATTCAGGGCAAGACCGTGTACGCCCGGTGGATCGGCTACACGGGAGTGAAGCCGGCCAACCCAGGCGAGGTGACGGCCGGGCCGCTGTTCAAGGTCCTGCGCCTGATCGACTAACTCGAGACCAGGCAATCCCCGCCTCTGCGGGGAGCCGAGTCAAATCACCGGCCGTCCCGGCCAGCATGCGGGGCGGCCGGTTTCTCATGTGCCAGCCTGTCACTTCGGGCACTCCTCAGGCGTTCTTGGGTAGCGGACCGGGTGCACCCCGTGCACGTCCGACTCCCGCGGAGTCGATCGGTGGCGAGCGGAATCACCCGGAGGGCGGGTCCCGATGAGGTCCGAGGACTTCCAGGCAGTCTACCGCGAGCTGTACCCCTCGTTGTCCCGGTACGTGCACCGGTTCACGGGGGACACGGATGCCGCGGCCGACATCGTCCAGGACGCCTTCCTGCGCCTTCTGGAGCACGACCTGCCGCGGGAAGAGGTCCGACCGTGGATCTTCGTGGTGGCCACCAACCTGGCCCGGGATGTGGTTCGGAAGAAGGAACGGCGTCGCCGACTGCTGGTCGCAAACCAGGAACGACCCGGTATGGCGAGCTCACCGCACGAGGACATGGAG
This sequence comes from uncultured Gemmatimonadota bacterium, assembly GCA_964602635.1. Lineage (GTDB taxonomy): Bacteria > Gemmatimonadota > Gemmatimonadetes > Palauibacterales > Palauibacteraceae > Benthicola. The sequence goes on from CAZRRU010000121.1 coordinate 4,153, forward strand.
CGAGCGGAGCGGGTCGCTGCGGTGCGCAAAGCGCTGGTACGCCTGTCTGAGAGGGATCGCCAGATGCTGCTGATGCGGGAAGAGGGTTTTCGGTACAGCGAAATCGCCGAGGCCGTAGGCGTCCGGCCGACATCGGTCGGGGCGCTGGTGGCCAGGGCGCTCAAGAGGTTCAGCGCGGCCTACGGGGCCGTGGGAGAGTCCTATGTCACACCCGAATGACGGGCACCTTCTGGCCTGGCTCGACGGGGAGCTGGAGCCCGAAGAGGACATGGGGGTACGAGGCCACATCGAATCCTGCGCGGAGTGCCACGCCCGGGTCGATATCCTCCGCGGTGAATCGGAGGGGTTCTCACGGGCGGTGCTCGTGCTCGACGACCAGGTGTCCGGCGCGGCCGATCCCGGGCCGGTTCCGGTGGTCGCGGCGCTGTCGGCGGGCGGGAAGCACCGCGTTCGGAGGACCGGCTGGTCACTGGCCCGCGCCGCGGGCCTGATCCTGGTAGCGGCCGGAGCCGCCGCGGCCCTGGTTCCGGGCTCACCGATTCGGGCCTGGATCGACGGTATCGGCGAGGATGAGGCTCCTGCCTCGGCCGTGCCCACGGTGCCGGTGCCACGGACGGAGGCAGCGGAAGACATGGCCCATGTGCCTGCCGCGACCGCGATTTCGGTCGAACCGCTGGCAGGCAGCCTGGTTGTGAGCCTGCAAGGCTTTGGCCAGAGTAGTAATGTACATGTGAGGCTAACGGATGCGCGGCGCGCCTCCGTTAGGGTGGAAGGCGCAGCCGAGAGTCCGCGGTTCGTAACCGGACCGGGGATGCTTGAAGTGATCGGCTCGAGGGAAGGCGAGATATGGGTGGAGCTGCCTCGATCAGCCGGGGACGCAGTCGTCCAGGTGGATGGCGAGGACGCGGTCCGTATCGAGAATGGCCGCCTCGTCATCCTATGGCCGGTGCTGGACTCCCTGCGTGGGGACGTGGTGTTCCGGATCGGAGACTGACCCGGCCGGACGGGGATCGAGGGGTGATATGACGGGCCTGTTCGTGCTCGTGGCCGCTATCGGCCTGGCCGTGCAGCCGGCCCCACAGGGCTCGGTGCGAGGTCAGGTTCGCGCAGCGGGACAGGATGGACCGCTGGCCGGCGCCACGATCCGGATCGTCGACCTCGACCGGCGCGCGATAACGGATGAGAGCGGCCGGTACGTGCTCGAGGATGTGCCGGCCGGAGAGCGCCGGATCCGTGCCTCGATCATCGGATACTCGTCGCTCGAGGTAGTCCTCGGCGTTCCCGAGAACGGCCACCTCTCAGTAGACTTCATACTCACGCTCCAACCGGTCGAGCTGCCGCCCGTCGCGGCGGAGGGCGTCCCCGATGCAGCGCGCGATCCGCCAGGTCTCATCTCGGATCTCGTCCCTGCTACCGGCACGGCGGTCGTCCGGGTGCTCGATGCTTCGCCGGGTGTCTCGGAGACCGGCATCGCGGCGACGGCCATGGCTCTACTAGCGTCGAGTCCGCCATCCCCGGACAACATCCTGTTCGTCCGTGGATCCGGTACTGCCCTCGACTTCATCCTCCTGGACGGGGCCCCGGTGCACTCTCCAATGCAACTCGGGGGGTTGTTGGACCCCGGACTTCCACCGACGGTAGCGAGTGCGACGCGGTGGCACGGAGGAGCGCCGGCCCGATACGACGGTGGCCTTTCCGAGGTGGTCAGCCTGGAGAGCTACGGTAGTCCGGAGGGGCCGCCGACCGCGACGGCGTTCGCGGATCTGGTGTCGGCCGGCGCGACATTCCGCTCTGGAGGGCGGGGCGCCCGCGTGTCGTTCTCGGCTCGCAGCCTGCACGGCGGCGGATCGAACCTGTTCGTGGATGGGGCCTTCCCGCAGCGCTACGCCGACGCTCTGACCCGGGTGGACGTGGGCGTCTCTCCCACGGACACGCTCATGGTCAGCGGCTTCTGGAACCGTGAGAGCGTGGCGCTACCGGGCGCCGGTGCTTCCGACCTCGCCCCGCAGTGGGGAAACAGGGCCGGCTCGATCCGCTATCGGAGCCAGCTGGAGGTCGGGCTCCTGGAGGCGGGCGTTTCCTCGGGCGAGTTCCGCAACCGTCTTCCCATCGGCGCGACCGACCCGGTACTGGCGTCGGGGACCACGAAACGTACCCGGGTCACCCTGGACATCCTGGGCGACCACGAGCGCGTCCGGTACGGGTTTGGCATGCACCTGGACCGCCTCGCGCTCTCGACCGTGTTCGCCGAAGGTCCCAGGTCGGAGCGGATCGAGTTCGGCCAGAAGAACTCGGCGGTGGCACTGGCGGGCTACTTCGACGTCGGCTATCGCGTGGCCCGTGGATTGAAGCTTTCCGCAGGTCTTCGCGGCAACCTGTACTCGGCCCGGCTCGGCGGGGCACTCTCCCCGCGTGCGCGGCTGGAGTGGAACGCGTCGGAGAGCCTTTTGATTGCGGTGTCCGCCGGACGGTACCACCAGCTCGTCGTGACGCCGGACACCTCCGTATCGGCCTCGACGGCATTCCTGGCATCGACGGAGGCCCAGCAACTGGGAGCGGTGTTCACGACCATCTCCCCGGCCGAAGCGTCCCACCTGGTGGTCGGCTTCTCGCATTCGGCGGCGCCGGGAGAGCAGTTCGGACTGCAGGGATACTGGAAGACGTCGCGCGGCCTGCCGGTTCTGGGAGGTGCCGATCTCCAGAATACCGGTTTCGACATGTGGCTCACGCAGCCCGCGGGCCGGGTGGTTCTCTGGGGGAACTACTCCATGGCGTGGGCGTGGACTGAGCTCGTCGAGGGCGAGCGGACGGATATATTCTCGGGACGGCACTTCCTGCGTGCCGGTGCGATGGCGGACCTCGGCCGGGGTGTGCGTGTCGACGCGGATATCTCGTACGGGGCGGGCCTCGAGTTCGGCGAGATCCCACGCCCGGGCCCTTCCAACCTGTCGGTCGTTCCGGGGCGCATGCCGGGCGGCGACGCGCCCTCGGCCTCGTTCTCCGCCGTGCCGGGCGAAGGGCCGATCCCGATTCCCGCCATCCTCGTCACGGTTCCGGAAGGCTCATACCTGCGCCTCAACCTGCGGGCGACGGCCAGGATCGACAGTCACCTGTTCGGCCGCAAGACCAGCTTCTATCCGTACGTTCGCGTGATCAACGCCCTGGATCGGGGGGACGCGATGTTCTACCAGTTCGACAAGGCGACCGACCCGACCCCGCGCGCGTTCGGAGCCGTACCGATCCTGCCCGTCATCGGCGTCGCGTGGAACATGTAGAGCGGCTGCCCCGCGGCCGTTTCATGCGTTCATATCCTCATCGAGCAGGAACGACACGTCCTCGCCCGACTCGACTTCCGTCGCGTCGGACCCCGCCCTGAACAGGCGACCGCCGCGACTTCCCACCACCCGGGCGCTGTCACCCTCGACTCTCAGAATCGCGCCCTCCCGGAGTCCGAGGACCGGCTGCTCATTGAAGCGATGAAACTCCGCGATCCGGGTCTCGCGAGTTTCACCCATGTGCGTCGATCCCGGATCCGGGTCCAGGTAGTGAGGATTGATGTTAAACGGAACGAGTCCGAGGGCCTGGAAGCTCTTGGGTTCCACGATCGGCATGTCGTTCGTCGTCCCGATCGTCAGTCCCGCCAGGTTCGAGCCGGCGCTCGATCCCATGTAGGGCATCCC
>CAZRRU010000122.1:0-8331 GCA_964602635.1 uncultured Gemmatimonadota bacterium
AGCCGATCGAGAGCGTCCCATACGAACCGCTCATGCAGCTTCTCGCCGACCAGGTCCGTGACCTCGCGGGTCCGTCCGAGGAAGCGCAGCGTCGGGGTGGCCCGCATCCGTCGTTCACAGCGCACGAGGTCTCCCATCCGGTATCGGAGGAGCCCGCCGCGCTGGGTCACGATGAGGGAATACTCCATTCCGGTCTCGAGCTCGTTCAGCAGGTGGATGTCCCCGGCATCCGATTCGAACTCCAGGAACGCCTCTCCGAGCAGCGGCACGGGGGCGGCGGCGTGACACAGCGGAAGAGTCAGGGGCGCTTCCGTGGCCAGGAGGCCTTTCGGCTGAATCCACACTCCGGGTAGCTCGTCCCGGAGTCGGGGCAGAAACCGGGCGGACGCCCCATCCGCCCAGCAGGAGAGCAGCTTGAGACGCGGCCACACCCGCAGCCAGTCCACCCCGGGGCCGGACCCGAGCACCGACCCGACGTCGGCCCGCCTCCGGACCGGGACCTGCACGCCGTCCACGGTCAAGAAGCCCGTCGACAGGCTCTCGGCGATCTCCCGGCGGTTCTCTGAAATCCAGTCCAGCAGCGTGGTGAGGTAGGTCGGGCTCCACACCGAGATCACCTCCAGCGCGGACTCCGAGACCAGCCAGGTCGCGAGCGCGCGACGAAAGCCCGCCCAGGAGCGGAGGTTGCCCAGGTCGGAGGGCACCAGGAAACGTCCTCCGAGCACGCGGCGCAGGGCGGGCGACAGGTAGCGGGTATCGTCCGCGAGTCCGATCGGTACGCCCGACGGCGTGGACCGCGCGTCGCGCACCGGCTGCGAGATGCTGACGAACGTCCTGCCCGTGTCCAGGGACGGGCCGCGACGCAACAGGTCGTAGATCCAGAGACGGACCATCGCGTCGAAGCTCCGGAGCAGCGACGGGGTGTAGGGTATGAGCTTCGCCGGTCCGGCGCTGCCGGAGGTCGGTTCGAACACGACGACCGGCTCGGGAGCGAGAACTGGCCCTGGACTCGCCGCCTGGCGATCGATCCAGGGACGGAGCGCCTCGTACTCGACCACGGGCACCCGCCGCGCGAATTCCGCGTAGGACTCGGAGCCTCGAATCCCCAGGCTGCGACCATACTCCGTACGAGCCATCCGCCGCAGGATCTCGCTCAGGACGCGCGCCTGGGCGTACACGGGAGAGGTCAGGTCTGCTTCGAAGCGGCGGAAGCGGCCCGCCAGCGCGGCCCTCAGCCCCTGTCGCCCGAGAGTGCCCAGCATCGGTCACCTCCTCCCGGCGTTCCGCCGGTCCGTCGCACCGTTCACGTCGCGCTTCCCCCCTGACTGCGCGGGACCGCCGTGAGCACAGACGCCGGCCGGGCGCGAACGGATGCGGGCGTGACGGTCCCCTTCGGGGTGCGGCGTGCGAGGTCCGGTTGCCTGCGCCGCCGGCGGCGCAGGGCCCGCAGCACCTTCGATGCCGCCCGGAGGAAGAAGCCCAGATTCACGCGGCCGACCATCGAAAGCTCGTCCCCACAGTCGAAGTGCGGGTTCCGCTCCAGGAAGAACTGCACCTCCGGAACCGCCCGCACCTCGGGCGTGAAGGGCGCGGTGCCCGACTTGAGGCGGACGTCGTCGCGCACGACGCCGGGTCCGGGATGCCAGAGGTCGCCGAACTGCCGCCGGCTGATCTCGTCAATCAGGCCCGCCTCCCATTCGGGCAGGCCGCGCACCGGGTGAGGCCAGTACTCCGGAAACGAGTGGGCCAGCGTGAGGAAGGTCCGCCAGCCGTTGCAGGTCAGGTGCCAGTAGAGGCGCCGCAGCGGGTGGCGCAGCCGCCACGCCAGCAGCGTAGGCACCAGGGCCCGGTGCAGAGACCGGTCGCCCCAGTAGTCCGGATGGACCATCGTATCGCCGGAGAAGTACACCCCCACCCTGCGGCCGGCGTAAATGAGCCGGGAGAACTTCGCAGTCGAGAAGCCGCGCACCCGGCCGGAGCGCGGCTCGGTCCCGAGAAACACGCAGTTCTTATCCCGCAGGTCCGCCTCGAACCGGGCACGATCGACGTTCTCGTAGAACGCCGCGTACAGCTCCCACATCTCGTCGATCTGATCCGGCGCCAGCCGATCGATCGTCAGTTTCCGAAATCGCAACGCTCGACACTTCTGCATTCTTCCACCTCCGTTTCGTCGCGCCGCTTCGACAGGAGGCATCGGCGCGACGACACCCGTCACACGAGCGAGGTCTCGAAGTGAACCAGGCGGGCCCCTTGGCGGGGGCCACCGAATTCCCCGTTCGCCGACGTCACGTACAGATCCACGTCGGTCGTGAGACTGCGCAGGCCTGCCAGGGCTGACGCGAGCGGGTCCCGGGCGTCGAGTCCGATCGTGAAGAACGACGCCGTTCCATGCGCCGCGTGGCCGGCCGCGAGCAACAGCCGCCGCAGGACGTCCGGACGATCCGGCGGAACGCAGACGTGCACCGCTGCCAGACAGCGCACCGCGTCTCCCACCGGGGGCAAGGGCCGGGCGCCGCGGATCCGGGCCGCCGAATTGAACAGTCCGCGGAACAGACGGCCGCGCGGGGACAGTCCGACCACGTGGAGCTGCTTGAACCGGTGCTGGTTCCACAGCGCCAGGAATCCTACGGGCCGTCCCGTGCTGTCCCGCGCGACGAGGTAGTCCTCCAAGCGCAGGTCCGGCGCGGCAGCGATCCAGCGGGCGAGGCCCGATGCGTCAAAGTGGGCAGCGAACTGGCGCTCGGTCGCGACACGGGACCACAAGTCGGCGAGCTCGGCGACATCCTCCGCACCGGCCCGCGACACGCGGGGAAAGCCGGGCAGCGGAGAGACCTGGCGCAGGAGCGGGACCGTGTGCACGCGGACCGTGCCGACACGCGTGAGCGGCGGCATGCTGCGTATGGCCCGGATTCGCCGGTCCATGGCGCGATTCCCGGCGAGGACCGTGATCAGCACCGGCAGGTCGGGACCGGCAGCCCGACACCATTCCCAGGCGCCGCGCTGCAGGGCATCGGCGAACCCCCTGCCCCGGTGCGCCGGATGGACCTTCAGGTCATTGACGTAGAACGAGTCTCTGGATCGGCCGTCGAGCCATACCCGACGGCGCGCCATCGCGATGCAGCCGGCGATGGCGTCGCCCGGCGCATCCACCACCGTGACCCGCCAGTCGTAGCCCTCCAGCCGGTTGAGCGCGAAGAAGTCCGGCGACCGGTGCACGCAGATCGAGTTGTCGGCCCGCATCGGGCAGGAAGCCGCGAGAGCAAGCAGCCCGGCGTTGTCGGCCGGCGTGGCAGGACGGGGCTCGCCGGCCGGCGTCTCGAGCCGCAGAGCCGGCCGACGGGCCATCAGCTGAGGGTTCGGACTGCGTTCCACAGGGCCTCGACCTTTCCCTCCCACAGGTGGGAGATCTCGACGACGGCATAGTCCCGGCAGCGGTTGCAGCGCTCCGCGCGCGCCAGGAACTCGGTGAACGCGTCGCTCCGGGTGAACTGTTGCAGCGGACAGCGGCGCGCGTTCGACAGCGCGACCGCGTCCCGGGTGCAGTCGAGCACGTCGCCGTTCGGCTCGACCCGCAGGCAGACCTTCTTGAAGTGGCAGCGCCAGGCCGCCGCATCCGGACCGATGCGGGCCAGGTAGGCGTTCGAGTCGGTGACCGGGTATCTCCGCCGTCTCAGGTCGGCGATTCTCGAGGCGGCCTCGGCGGCCTGGTCGCCGTCGAGCTGCACGGAGCCCAGGCCCGGCTTTCGCGTGCCGTACCCGTAGTCGGTCTCATCCATCGCCTGGAATGAGACGCGGGTTCCGTGTCGAAGGCCAAACTCAGCGATCCCCTCGATCTGATCGAGGTTGAGCTGCGAAAGCACCGTGTTCACGACGACCGAGACGGCCGGGTAGTCGCGGCGGGCCAGCGCGATTCCCTCCTCGAGGCGCTCGAACAGGCCCGGCATGCGCCGCACCTCGTCGTGCCGCTCGCCGATCCCGTCCACCGAGACCATCAGCCGGTCGGCCCACGGGAGGACCTCGTCGGCGCGGCGCGCCAGCCACCATCCGTTGGTGATCAGCGTCGTCTTGAGACCCGCGTCGCGGGCCGTGCGAAGGACGTCGCCGGTGTCTGTGCGCAGGAGCGGCTCCCCGCCCCAGAGAACGAGAAACCGGAACCCGGTCGCCGCCGCGTCCCGGTACAGCGCCTGGATCTCGGCCGTGTCGAGCTCCTCGGTGGCCGCGTCCGCCGGCCGCTTCCATAGACAGGTCACGCAGTCCGCGTTGCAGCGGGCCGTGATCAGGTGCGACAGGATGAACGGTCGCTGATCGATGAACCGGGTGCGCAGCGCCTTCAGGACCACCCGTGCCGTGAGCATCATGGACTCCTCCCGTTGCGAGGAGAGTCGGCCCGGAGGGTCAAGTGGCGGTCAAGCAGGAGGATGGCGGATCAGAGGTCGGGCGAACCATGGAAGGTCGGTCGGCGTGCCGCCCGCCGGCTTGACCGCCGCTTGACGAGAAGCCCCGAACCATCTGAACACGGAGCCGCGCAGGACGCTCCGCGACCGAGGCACACCGAGGCACCCTGTATCCGGGAGGCAACCATGCGCGGGCGAATCCCCCTCATCGCTGTTGCGGCGACTGCCGCACTCTTTCCCGTTCCAGTGGCCGGGCAGGACGTCGCGCCGCCCGCTCCGCGCGACAGCCGCATGCGGGTGACGATGGAAGTCCCGGCCGGACGGGAGTTCGTGGGCAAGCTCGAGAGCTGGGACGCGGAGTCGCTGAGCCTGAGCAGCCCCGGCGGTCCACCGGGACGCCTGGAGCTGTCGGAGATGGCGAAGCTGGAGGTCAGCCGGGGCATGAAGGGCAACGCCGGCACCGGTGCCCTGATCGGCACTGCGGTCGGGTTCGTGGGAGGTATCGTGGGGGCCGCTCTGTCCGGATACGACAACGAGACCGACGAGTTGGGAATGGCCAGGATGGCCATTGTCAGCTACTCGACGATCGGAGGTGCGGCACTCGGCGCGGTCACCGGGGCGTTCATCAAGACCGAGAAGTGGCAGGAACTCCCGATCCCGGGCGGTCGCTGACGACCGGGACGATGGTCAGGGCGAGAGGCGGAGCTCGCAGTCGTAGTATTATGAGGGATGGCCCACCGTGACGCCGGCCGAGCGCTCGTGACCGGCCCGATCTTCGGGCCCCCGAGGACGTACAAAGTCACCGCCCGCGCCGAAACACCGTGCACGCAGGAGGTCCGAGTGCAAGTCATGCTCATTGATCCCGCGCCGGTCCGTGGAGAGGCCGGGAGTGGGGGCAGGAGGAGGCGGGGACGGCGACTGGGATATCCCGGCCTCGGGATCTATACCGTCGCTGCACTGACGCCTCCCGAGGCGAAGGTCATGGTCGTGGACGAATCGACGCAGCCGATCCCCGCCGCGCTCCACCCGGACCTCGTGGGGATCTCGGTACAGGCTCCCACGGCCCCTCGCGCCTACGAGCTGGCCGCGCGAATGAGGAGATCGGGCATCCCCGTCGTGCTGGGGGGCATCCATGTGACCCTGAACCCGGAAGAGGCCGCCGAGCACGCGGACGCGATCGTGGTCGGCGAGGCCGAAGCGACGTGGCCCCACGTGGTGCGCGACGCGATGAATGGCCGGCTCGAACCGCGTTACGACGCACCCGGACCGGTTCCCCTCGATTCCTCGCCGCCTCCGCGTCGCGATCTCATGCCCAACGGTCGCCACACACCGTGGGCTATACAGGCGACGAAGGGCTGCCCGTTCGACTGCGAGTTCTGCTCGCTCGCCGCCGTCGGTCATCGGCGGCTTCGCCGTCGCTCGGTGGAGCGCGTGGTGGACGAGATCCGTACGCTCCCGGGCGATCCTATCCTTTTCGTGGATGACAACCTGTACGCGGACCGGGCGTACTCACGGCAGCTGTTCGAGGCTCTGATTCCGCTGCGGCGCTCCTGGGTCGGCGAAGCGACCTGGCACCTGGCCTTCGACGAAGAGATTCTCCAACTGACTCGTGCGTCCGGGTGCGCCGGTCTGTTCGTCGGTTTCGACTCCATCAATCAGCAGCACCGGATCCGGAAGGTCCCCGGCGGCGCATCGCCTGAGTCGACCTACGTAGAGGCGATGCGGCGGATCGCGGGAGCGGGAATTGGTCTGGTCGCAGCCTTCGTTTTCGGTCTCGATGCAGACGACTCATCCGTTTTCGAGCGCTCCCTGAAGGTGATCCGGGAAGGGGGCGCGCACATGATCAATCTGAGCGTGCTCGTTCCCTATCCCGGTACCCCTATCTTCGAGCGCTTCGTCAGCGAGGGCAGGATCACGGAGTGGGACTGGGGCAAGTACGTGAGTCCTCATGTCTGCTTCGAGCCGAACAAGATGACCGCCCGCGAGCTCGGGGAGGGCACGCTCTGGGCGCAGAGGGAGTTCTTCGCCCTTCCGAGGATGGTGCGGACGGCCGCGCGGACGACCCATGAGCTGGGTTGGGGACGGGGTCTCCTCGCGCTCCAGCTCAACCTAGCCCAGCGCCGCAACTGGCCCCATGGAACGTTCGGTGCGGGACAGGTCTGATTCCGACGGAGGGTCGCGAGGCGCTTCGCTCCGCCTCGACTCGCGCTTCACCGCGAGGCACGAGACATGCGCGATGCGCATTGCCATCGAGCCGATCGAGGTGAATCTTCAACAGGAGTCCAAGTGATGGAGCGGCAACATGCTTCGGTTCAGCGTGACCGTGTAGAGCCCCACTGCACGCCTCGCTCATCGGTTGGCACGCAACTCGCGCTGAAGGCGCCCTGTTCAACTGCGACTCCCACAGCCACTCCCCGGACTCTCGACGGCGGCTGGTTTCTTGACGCTCGGCATCCGCTTGTTGGGGGCCGGGCCCGCTCAGGTGGAAGATTATGAGGCAGTTGGACCCCCGTACTCCTGGTTTGCCGCCAGATTGGAGCATCGGTCCCGTCCGACCTCACCGAATCCGGGGACTGCGCAGAGTTCTTCTCACGGGTGCAACCGGCTCCCTGGGAGGCGAGCTGGCGAAAGCCCTCCTCGAGCAGGACCCCGACCGGGAAATCTGGGCCATCGTGCGACGGAAGACCGCGCGCTTTGCTTCGGGGCGATTGCAGCCGGTCGAGCCTTTCAACCAGCCCCGGTTTCACGTGATCGGAGGGGACATCACGTTGCCAGGGCTCGGATTCGGGACCGACGACTACCCCGAACCCGACCTGCCCGGCCGGTTCGATGCCTGTTTTCACCTCGCGGCGTGCACCGAGTTCCAGGAGCGACGCCGTGCGCAGATCTTTCGGACCAACCTGGACGGTACCCGGCACCTGGTCGCCTTTCTCGAGCGACTTCCTGCGTTCGGCAAGCTCTACCACGTCAGCACTACGTACGTGTCGGGGATCAGAGCAGGTGTAGTCCGGGAGACGATCCACACCCGGCCTCTTCGATTCGCCAACCCTTACGAGGAGTCGAAGCACGCCGCCGAGTCGGTCGTAGCCGACTCCGGCCTCGACTGGACGATCCTCCGCCCGTCGATCCTGCTGGGCCATTCGAAAACGGGCGAAGTGCAGTCCGGCAAGACGGTCTACGGCGTGCTCAAGACGTACTGGCGCCTCCGAGAGGTGCTCAGGAACAAGTACAGCGACGCCGAGATCGCGGCTCTGTCGTCAGACCCGTTCGTGGTGGTGTGCCGTCCGGAAGTAGCCAAGAACGTGCTCTGCCTCGACGACGCCGTCAGGCTGATGCTCGAGGTGGCCGCTCGCCACCCTCCTGCCGGGACCATCTACCACCTCTCCAACCCGTCCCCGACGGACGTCTCCACTCTCACCAGCTCGATGCTGTCGCTGCTCGGACTGAAGTGTCTCGCCCTCCAGCCGGAGCCGCCCGAGCACCCGCGGGTCGAGGAGCAGCTGATCGACCGGGGGATCCGCCTCTACCGCCCGTACATGCTCTGCGACGAAGCGGAGTTCGACCAGGCTCGGCTGCGGCAGTTGATCGGAAATGCGGCAGTGGACTCCGTGTTGCCGATGTCCCGATCGCGTCTCCACTTCCTCTTCGATTCCTACCTGCGTCGTCAGCTCGAGGCGAGAGACGAGACCGCTCCTGATCACAGGATCGATCGCCTCGCCAGTGTGCGGAAAAATGGACGAGGGGTCCTGGCCTACTCCTCTACCGTCGGGACCGGCCTTGCGCTGCCCATTCCCGGAGACGCGGGATTCGTGTTCTGCGACCTCAAGGGCAGGACCGCGGCGATGTCCGGTGACCCCATTTGCGCCCCGGAGCACGTCGGGTCCGCGGTAGAGACGTTCTTCGCCCACTGCACCTCCCACTCTTATCGACCAGCGGC
>CAZRRU010000123.1:0-3505 GCA_964602635.1 uncultured Gemmatimonadota bacterium
TGGTGGACTTCTTCGACGGCGTGGAACAAGACTGACGATCTCGAATCATCGAGCTCCACATCCGGCAGCGATCGCCGCTTCCACAACAGGTACAGAGCCGGAATCACCACGAGGGTCAGTGCGGTCGAAGTCAGCATTCCCCCGACCATGGGCGCCGCGATTCGCTTCATCACGTCCGCGCCCGTGCCATGACTCCACAGGATCGGTGCGAGTCCCAGGATGACGGTAGCCACGGTCATGACCTTGGGACGCAGGCGATCGACTGCCCCTTCGCGCACGGCCGCCACGAGGTCGGTTTCGGTCTGCAGTCGGCCCCCGGCGCGGCGCTCCTTCCACGCCTCGTCCAGATACAGGAGCATCACCACCCCCGTCTCGGCGGCAACACCGGCCAGCGCGATGAATCCTACCCAGACCGCGACGCTGACGTTGTACCCGGCGAGCCATAGATACCAGACGCCCCCTATGAGGGCGAACGGGACCGAGAGCATCACGAGCAGGGACTCCGCTACCCGGCGAAAGTTGAGGTAGAGGAGCAGGAAGATGATCCCGATCGTAATCGGTAGCACCAGACCCAGGCGCTGCTTCACCCTCTGCATGGCCTCCCACTGGCCACTCCACTCCAACGAGTAGCCTGTGGGGAGGTCAATTCCGGTCGCCACGGCGGCTCTCGCATCCTCCACGTAGCTGCCCACGTCACGCCCTTCGATGTCGACGAACACCGTCGTAACGGGGAACGCGTTCTCGGTCTTCACCGCCATCGGGCCGCGTCGCACCTCGATCGTAGCGATCTGGCCGAGCGGGATCTGCACCCCCTGGCCGGCGGGTATGAGCACGTCTCTCAGCTTTCCAACGTCGTCGCGCAACTCCCTTGGGTAGCGGACGTTTACCGCGTAGCGCTCCCGACCCTCCACAGTGACCGCCGCGCTGATCCCGCCGACCGTCGCGGTGATCGCGTCGTGAATGTCCCCGGTGTTCAGCCCGAAACGCGCCGCTTCCTGCCGATCGATCTCGATGTCCACGTAGAAGCCGGAGACACCCCGCTCGGCGAACGCACTGCGCGTGCCCGGCACTTCGGCTACGATGCCCTCGACCCGCTCGCCAAGGCTCTGAAGCGTGTTCAGGTCGGGTCCGAAGATCTTGACACCGACGGGAGTTCGTACCCCGGTCGCCAGCATGTCGATGCGTCCCTTGATGGGCATGGTCCAGGCGTTCGTGACCCCGGGCAGCCGCACCGCGTCATCCATGCGCGCCAGGAGTCCGTCGTAGGTCACTCCGGTCCGCCACTCTTCCTCCGGCCGCAACGTGATCGTGGTCTCGAACATGTCCAGCGGCGCGGGATCCGTGGCCGTACCTGCGCGTCCGGTCTTGCCGAGGACAGTCTCGACCTCGGGGAACGAGTACAGGACGCTGTCCTGCCAGCGGAGGATCTCGCGCGCCTGGGCGATTGAGACCCCTGGCACGGTGGTCGGCATGAAGAGGATCGACCCCTCGTGAAGAGGAGGCATGAACTCGCTTCCGAGACGCCGGAAGGGGACGATCGTGATCGCCAGCAGGATCAGCGCGCCGGTTACCACGAGCCACGGCCGGCGCGTGGCGAAACGGATTACGGGGTCGTACAGGCGCTGGAGACCGCGGCTCGCCGGGTTGCGTGACTCCGGCCGGATCTTCCCCCGTACCAGCCACCCCATGAGGACGGGCACCACGGTGATGCTCAGGAACGCCGCGCCCGCCATCGCGAAGGTCTTGGTGAACGCGAGAGGCTTGAAGAGGCGCCCCTCCTGCTGCTCGAGAGTGAACACCGGGAGGAAGCTCGCCGTAATGATGAGGAGCGAGAAGAACAGAGCCGGCCCCACCTGAACGGCACTTCGGCGCGCGACCTCCCAGCGGTCGGGTTCGCGGCCTTCGGACCGAGCCCGCTCCAGGTGCTTGTGCATGTTCTCGACCATTACGATCGCCGCGTCGACCATGGCTCCGATAGCGATGGCGATTCCGCCGAGACTCATGATGTTGGAGCTGACGCCGAACGCGCGCATGACGACGAACGAGAACAGGATCCCAAGGGGCAGGGTCACGATCACCACGAGCGCTGAACGGGCGTGGAACAGGAACAGGCCGATCACGGCGGCGACGATCAGCGACTCCTCGAGCAGCTTCTCGCTGAGCGTGTCGATCGCTCGCTCGATCAGGTCGCTGCGGTCGTAGGTCGTGCGAAGCCGCACGCCCGCAGGGAGTCCCGCCTCGATCTGTGCCAGTCGCTCCCGGACTCGGCCGATGGTCTCGTACGCATCGGCTCCGAAGCGCATGACGACGATTCCGGATACGACCTCGCCGCGCCCATTCAGGTCCGCAGCTCCGCGCCGCGGCGCCGGCCCCACGGAGACGTTCGCCACATCGGCGACGCGGATCGGCGTGCCCGTCGCGGTGGAGCCCACCGCCACCTCCCGGATGTCCTCTACGCCGCCGAGGTAGCCGAGCCCGCGGATCATGTATTCGCGGCCACCCATCTCGAGCACGCGGGCGCCGATATCCACCTGGTGGTCCCCGATCGCATGTACCACTCGCGTGACCGGGATATCCAGTGCCCGCAGGCGCTCGGGTATCACCTCCACCTGGTACTGCTTCTCGAAGCCACCGAGGCTCGCCACCTCTGAGACGCCCGGCACGGCGGTGAGCTGATAACGGATGTACCAGTCCTGAAGCGTTCTGAGAGCGGCCAGGTCGAGGCTGTCCGACTCGAGCACGTACTGGTAGATCCAGCCGACTCCCGTCGCGTCCGGCCCGAGTGTCGGCTCCACTCCGCGGGGCAGCTGTGGACGGATGCCACTCAGGTACTCCAGCACCCTCGAGCGTGCCCAATAGATGTCGGTGCCATCCTCGAAGATCACGTACACGAGGCTGAGCCCGAAGAACGAGTAAGCCCGTACGTCGCGGGTTCCGGGTACCTTGAGCATCTCGGACGCGATCGGGTACGTGATCTGATCCTCGACGATCTGCGGAGCCTGCTCGTGGAAATCCGTCTGGATGATGACCTGTACGTCCGAGAGATCCGGGATGGCGTCCAGCGGTGTAGTGCGAAGCGCCCAAATCCCGGCGAACACCAGGGCCAGTGCGCCGAGAAGGACCAGTACGCGGTTTCGGAGCGACGCCTCGATGATTCGCTCAATCATGGCGATGCTCCTCAGGCGCCAGCTGCGCCGCAGGAACGCTATCCGGTTTCGCTGCATCCTGTGGAGCCTCGTCCGCTCCGTGCTGCATGCCCGGCATGGATCCGCCCGTGGCTGCGAGGCGAGACTCGGCGTCCACCAGGAAATTCGCCGACGCCACGATCTGTTCGCCCGGGACGAGTCCCTCGAGAATCTCGACTCGACCCCCACCCTGTGGCCCCAGCACCACCTCCTGCGGCCTGAGCGTGCCGTCGGGGTCGCGCACGAAGACCAGGTTCCGCTCCCCGGTCACGACGACCGCCTCGAGTGGCACGACGACCGCGTCATCATCGATCCGCGCG
>CAZRRU010000124.1:0-4936 GCA_964602635.1 uncultured Gemmatimonadota bacterium
AGTGGTGGCGGTGTTTCTCGGCTGGGCGCTCGCTGCCGAGCCCGTCACTCCGCGGACGATCGTGGCCGCAGCGATCATCCTGACCGGCGTCGTGTTGATCGTCACGCACCGGGCGGCGAAGAGTCCGCCCGACGGGCCAGAGGCGCTTCCGGCGGTCGCCCTCGAGGAGTCGGGTCTGGATTCCCCGGTGACGCCCTGCGCTACCTGCTGAAGAAGGTTCGTCGCTCCTATTCGACCACCACCGGCCGCGCCCCGGCGCGCCGCGCCAGCTCCACGAACTCCCGCTGCATCTCGACAGTTGGGAACACGGTCATCGACGTGACCAGCTGCTCATCCTTCACCTCGGCCACGAGCTGAGAGAAACCCGACAGCAGCTCGGGCAGACTGAAGCCGCAGTGGCCGAACCGATCCACTGAGATCAACTCGACGGGCTCGGCGGTTCCCGCGTTCTTTGCCTGGTACAGCTCGGCGTGCCAGATCGGAGTCACCGGGTCCCTGGTGGTGTGCATGGTGAGCAGCGTGCCCTGCGGCCGGCCAGTGGTCTCGAACGCGCTTTCGATCGAAGCCAGCGCCGCCGGGTCCGCGTCGTAACGCGGCACCCCCGCGTTGAGTGCCACGTCGTCGCTGGATCCGTCGTACACGGTCCCGGCGTTCGCGAACGGGTTACCGCCGAGCACTGCCGTGGCGTCGTTCGTGCCCATGAAGCTGTAGCGCAGGATCTGGGTCGTCGCCTCCTCCACGGTCGAGGGGTCGCCGGAGTCGTGCGCGACCTCGGTCACGGCCACGAGCTGCTCGGTCGATGCCGGATCGGCGAGGAGGGCGGCCACGATCGCCGCTTCTGTGGTTGCCCAGTTGGTGTCGGTGACCACCGTCTCCTCGTCCGGGATCTCGATGGCGCTACCAGGCATGACCCCGGGGAAATAGTAGTCGAACACGATGCGGAAGTCGCCGAACCAGTCGATCTGTCCACGGAAGTCACCGGCTGGAGCGCACAGGGCGAGGCCGCCGTCGAAACGCGACGTGGCGGCCGTCTTCTCCATGGCGAGCACCGTGGAGAGCCCGCCCTCCGACGCCCCCACCAGGTATGTAAGAGCGGGCAGCTCATCGAATCCGTTCTGAGCGGCGAGAGAGGCGAGCCGGCTTCTCACCCATGCCGAAGTCTGCTCCAGGTCCGTCACGGCTTCCGGGGCCACGAGCCCGTTCCGACGATAGCTGGTCCCGGCGTATCCGTAGAAGCCGTCCTCCGCCGTGCCGAGGTTTCGCACGATGTCCTTGATCCGGAAACCGCTCGCCTCTTCAGCGGGAAGCTCGAGCGGTGTATACGGCGGGCGGTCCGGGCCCGGATTCGTGTAACCGTGCGCCCAGAGCAGAATCTCACCGTTCCACAGGTCGGGGAGGCAGACTTCGGTGAGGGCGCCATCCGTCGCCACGCCGCTCACGCAGGCCTGCAGCTCCGCCGAAGTCCGGATCGGCAGTTCGGCCGGCTCCGGTCCAGGAGCTGGGCCCGTGGTGTCATCGTCGCCGCAGGCGGCTAAAAAGACGCCGAAGACCAGCGGAAGAAGGGCTACAGCAGAGGGGGAGGACGCCCGAAGAGTTCTTCGAAACACGATACTCACCTCGGTGCGGGCCACGTCAGCAATGCCATCCTTCATAATATACATGGGACCGGGATTCCGGCTCCCCCTGGAGGGAAGCGCCCCTTATCATCAGAGAGGATTCCCACAACGGTCCGGAGGCCACAGGTGAAGTCTGCGACATGGCAGCCGGCGTATCTGAGCCTGCCACCCGACGGGCTGAGTGCCCGGGCGGCCGTTGCCCTGGCGCGGCTATCCGATTGTCGCCTGTGTCCACGCGACTGCGGAGTGGACCGGCTCGCCGATCGCTGGTCGGCCTGCAAGACCGGGCGGCACGCCGTGGTGAGCAGCGCGTTCCCGCACTTCGGAGAGGAGGACTGCCTGCGCGGCAGCCGCGGTTCCGGCACGATCTTCTTCGCCCACTGCAACCTGCGCTGCGTCTTCTGCCAGAACTTCGACATCAGCCAGGCCGTGAAGCCGGCCGGGGTGCGCACGACGGGTCCGAACGATCTCGCCGCTCTCATGCTGGGGCTACAGGACCGGGGCTGCCACAACATCAACTTCGTGACGCCCGAGCACGTCGTCCCACAGATCCTCGAGGCGCTCGTCCCGGCCGCCGAACGAGGCCTCCGGCTCCCGCTCGTGTACAACACCAGTGCCTACGACTCGCTCGACAGTATCGAGCTAATGGACGGCGTGGTGGATATCTACATGCCCGATTTCAAGCTGTGGACCACCGAGCGCAGCGCTTCATGGCTCAAGGCAGCCGACTACCCGAGCACCGCTCGCGCGGCAATCCACGCGATGCACGCTCAGGTGGGAAGGCTGGAGCCGGGCCCGGACGGCCTGGCTCGACGAGGTGTGCTGGTCCGTCACCTCATGATGCCGGACGGCTTCGATGAAACCGCCTCGATACTGGAGTGGCTCGCACGGGAGCTGGGGCGCGGCACGTATGTGAACCTGATGGATCAGTACCGGCCCGCCGGGAAGGTGGACGGCCGCCGCTACGTCGAGCTGAACCGCCGCGTTCCGGCCGCTGAGTACGCGAGGGGGTTAAAGCTCGCCGAAGACCTGGGTCTGCGGCTGGATCGACGGTTCCGCCTCACGGTGTGATCAGGCGAGGCCCGCCCGCTCGCATATTTGCGCGGCGAGGGCCTGCAGCTCTTCCTTCGAGTGGCCCTCGAAGCGCCGCGCGCATACCGCACCGTACCCTCCGCATAGACGTTCGCACGCGGACCCTCGCACGGCCTGGTCGGCCATCTCGAACAGGATCCGGTCTTCCTTCATGATATGTCCCCGGATCAACTCGATGTAGCCGCGCGCCGCTTGCTGAAGTGCCGCGAGAGCAGGCTCATCTCCCTGCCGGGCCGGTGCCAAAGCTTCCGCCATCTGCCGCGCGAAAGCACGTCCCTGCTCGTGCTCGTACAGCATGACGGCGATCGGGCCCTGGTTCCGGGGCAGGCCGGCCGCCTCCAGCTCGGGGAACAGCAAGTCCTCTTCCTTGCCGTGGTGGCAGGCGTCCGCGAACAGGCGGATGAAGGTCACGCAGTCGCCGATCGTGTCGAAGTCCAGCCCGTCTGGTCCCTCGGCGTCCGCCAGGAGTGCCTGCATCGCGTCGGCCACCTGCAGTATGAGCTGATGCTCCTCGCGGAGGCGGGACGTGGCGGTTTCGGCTGCCGGACTCATCATGCGATTTCTCCCAGTCGCCTTTCTGGTCTCTTTGCTCACGAGCGCGCCGCCCGCAGGCGCATCGCGCGCTGCCAGACGAGGCCGAAGGCGATCACGCCGAGGCCGACCAGCCAGATACGCCGCTCGACCCAGAACGCCAGTCCGAGACAGCCGGCCAGTCCCGCCCATGATACCCATCTCGGGAAGCGTCTGACACCGTCGGGAAGTCTGAGGGCCGCGAGATTTGTGAGCGCATAGTAGACCAGCACCGAGAAAGCGCTGAACGACCACGTCGTCTTCACGTCTCCGATCAGCACCAGACCGCCCACGATCAGCCCGATTGTCGCCACCGCCGCCGTCGGCGAGCTTCGTCTCTCATCGATCGCCGCGAGACCGGGCGGGACATCTCGCCGGCGCGACATCGCGAGGAGTACTCGCGACAGGCCGAGCACAAGGTTGAGGAGGACGCCGAGCATGGCGGTGATCGCCCCGGCGGCCAGGATCCCGGCGAGGACCGGACCGCCGAACGTCCTCGCGGTCTCCTCGAGCGGAGCCGCCGTGGACGATGTAAGCTCGGCCAGGCGCGCGGCTCCCACCGATCCAACCGCCACGACTCCGACGCTCAGGTACAGGAGTGCGGATACGATCAGCGTGACGATGATCGCGCGGGGAATCGTTCGCTCGGGGTCCGTGACCTCCTCGCCGAGAGTGGCGATCCGTCCGTATCCCGTATAGGCGACGAACATCAGGGCTGTCGCCTCGAGGAGACCACGGAACTCCCCCGGACGCGGGATGATCCCCGCCAGGTTCACGTGAGCGGCCCTGGTCGCGGCCGGAAGTCCCAGGAGGACGAACAGGCCCAGCGTGACCAGGGTGATTCCGACGATGACAGCGTTGGCCCTGTTCGAGCGAGATGTCCCGTGCCACACGAGCGCGGTCACGACGAGCACGGCGATCAGGCCCAGAACCACGCGCTGCATGGCACCACCGTACCCGAGGGCGTCCAGCAGATAGCCCGCGAGGCCCAGCGCCGCCGTAGCGGCGGACGCCGACTTGGCGCTCAGGAACATCCAGCCGGCCGTGAAACCCAGCGTCGGGCCGAGGTAGCGGTAGCCATACTCGTAGGTTCCGCCGCTCACCGGGTGCGCCGCCGCCAGCTGGGCGCTCGACAGCCCGTTGAATGTGGCGAGCAGCGCCGCCAGGCCGATCGCGACGACCACGGAGGGTCCGGTCACGCCGGCCGCGATCCCGATGCTCACGAAGGCGCCGGTACCGACGATCGAGCCGAGGCCGAGCAACACGGCGCCCGGAAGGCGGACCACGCGACGCAGTCTGGGCTGCTCGGCGGCGTCGTTCGGCGGGACCACGGCCTACCCGATCACTCGATCGTGAACTCTTCTACCACCCCCCGGGCGGCGCCCGACTCGGCAATCCATGCGTAGCGGCCCGGCTCCAGGTCCACGGTGAAGAACGCCGTGTACCCGGCCGGCATCTCGTGGACGCCGCCGACGAACGCTGCCGGTGAAGGGGCCCGCAGACCGTCGACGTTCATCCAGTCCATCCACTCGACGACCTCGTCCAGGACGGTTCCCTCCCCCAGGCGAACCACGTGGACGTCGTTGCCCAGCCCGAACTCGGGGTGTTCGTCGAAGTTGACCGCCACCGTCTGCCGGCCGGCCACCGGCGTGCCCTCG
>CAZRRU010000125.1:0-3145 GCA_964602635.1 uncultured Gemmatimonadota bacterium
CACGGACACCAGGACCTGTCCCAGCCGGAGGCCTCAGCGGGCGTGCTCCGCCGCGAGGGGAACGTGGTCGTCGGCAACGCGTCGGTGATGCAGTACAACGAGATCACGCCCGACAACATCGACAGCTTTCACTTTCACGGCGACCTGTCCGACTTTCCGCTCACCGCCGTGATCGCGGTGCCGCCGGACCAGCGTTCTTCGGCCCTGTTGCAGGGGCGCTACCAGAGCGCCGAGCTGAACCAGATCGTGAGTCCGTCGGAAGTGATGGAGGAGCTCCTAGACACGATCCTCACCGTCGAGAAGTTCGTGATCGCCGGCGCGGTCACGGTAGGCCTGGCCACCCTCGCGACGGCCTTCCTGGTGTTCGCGCTGTCTCTGCGTCTGCGCCGCCGCGAACGCGAGACACTGTTCAAGATCGGCGGTTCCCGGGCTGCCGTGGCGACGGTCATGACCTCAGAGATCGTCGCGGTATTGGCCGTGGGCGTCGTGCTGGCGCTCGCTCTTACGTTTCTCACGCAACGCTACGGAGACGTGATCATCCGGGCCCTGATCCGGTGATCACGAGAAAGATGCCATGATTCGCATACCGAAGACCGTCGTGCTGGCCCTGGCATGTGTCGCTGCGGCCTGTGGCAGCCCGGCTCCGGACGCCGAGCCCGCGGCCGATACCGCAACCCGGATCGAGAGCGACGCGCTGGTCGTGTTCACGACGAACTACCCGCTGGCGTACTTCGCTGAGCGTATAGGCGGTGAGCGCTTGCGCGTCGAGTTTCCGGCTCCGCCGGGGATCGATCCGGCGTACTGGTCGCCGACGGCTGCGGAGGTGGCGGCCTACCAGCAGGCGGACATCGTGCTACTGAACGGAGCGGGATACGAGGGGTGGGTGGCCAAGACGTCGCTGGCGGAGTCGAAGCTCGTCAATACGTCCGCCGGCTTCGAGGACCGGTATATCGTGTCCGAGGAGGCGGTGCTTCACACACACGGCCCCGAGGGCGAGCACGAGCATGAGAACGTGGCGTTCACCACCTGGCTCGATCCGCAGCTCGCGATCGAGCAGGCCAGGGCGATCAGGGACGCCCTCATCGAGCGGCTGCCGGGGTCCGAGGCGGATGTGGAGGCAGGTTTCGCGGCCCTGGAAACGGACCTCGTCGAGGTCGACGCCCGCCTGGAGGCGTGGGCTGCGGGCACCATGGATCAACCCCTGCTCGCCTCACACCCCGTGTACCAGTACCTGGCCCGGCGCTACGACCTGAATCTGCGGAGCGTGCACTTCGAACCGGACGAGGAGCCGTCGACCGGGGGCTGGCGCGACCTGGCCGAGCTGATGCAGGGCCACGCCGCCGATTGGATGCTGTGGGAAGCCGCCCCGCTCGACGAGGTCAGTGCCCGCCTGGCCAGTGACTTCGCCGTCGGAAGCGTCGTGTTCGCGCCGTGCGGCAATCGGCCGGATTCGGGGGACTACCTGGACGCCATGCGCTCGAACGTCGAGGCGCTGGAGGCGCTGCCGCCCGCGGGCTAGGCCCCGGAGTGCCTCGCCCGGTGGTTGTCGATCCGGTCGAACGTGCCCCCGAACACGATGTCCCGGATCGGCTCCGAAGCCAGGAAGTCGTGCGGGAAACCCGGATCGATCGCGCTCACCTCGTCCAGGCGGGCCAGTTGTTCGGCATCCAGCGTGACGTCGAGCGCCCCGAGGTTATCCTCCAGCTGAGCCAGGTTGCGGGCCCCGACCAGCGGCACGATGACCCCGTGCTGCTGCCGCACCCAGCTCACCGCCACCTGGGACGGCGTGCAACCGATCTCCTCTGCGACATCGACCACGGCGTCCGCGATCCGCAGGTTGCGCTCGTCGGTGGCCGCGCCCTCCATGGCTCGCCCTTCCTCCGGCGAGGAGCCGCGACTGTACTTCCCGGTCAGTGTTCCAGCCCCGAGGATGCTCCACGGCGTGACCGCCATGTCCATGGCTCTAGCCATCGGGATGAGGTCCCGCTCGGCCGTCCGATCGATCAGGCTGTACCGCAGCTGCAGCGCGACGGCCGGACTCCACCCACGAACTTCCGCCAGCGTGTTGGCGCGTGACACGATCCAGGCCGGAGTATCCGAGATCCCGACGTGCAGGATCTTGCCCGCGCGGACCATGTCGTCGAGCGCGCGCATGACTTCCGCGGCCGGGGTCGTGAAGTCCCACGCGTGTACCCAGTACAGGTCGATGTAGTCGGTGCCCAGTCTCTTCAGGCTGGCGTCGAGCGCCCGCACCATGTTCTTGCGGTGGTTTCCGCTGAAGTTGGGATCGTCACGCCGCGTCCACAGCGTGTATTTCGTGGCGACGATCCAGTGATCCCGGTCCGACGCGATGAACTCGCCCACGTACTTCTCGCTGGTGCCTTCCGTGTACCGGTTCGCCGTATCGAGAAGGTTGCCCCCGGCATCGGCATAGGCGTCGAACATGCGGCGACTTTCTTCTTTCGAGGCGCCCCAGCCCCATTCCTCTCCGAACGTCATCGTGCCGAGCGCGAGCTCGGACACTCTGAGTCCGCTTCTGCCCAGCAGCTTGTATCGCATCATCCGGTCACTCCGCGTTGTCAGGTATGCTGGAGGACTTCAGGCTGGCGCCGACGCCCGCCATCAGCACGACGATCGCCACCATCTGCACGAGGTGGAACACCCCGTTGTGATCGAACGGGACTCCCAGATCCAGCCGAACGGTGCCCGAGGCCTGGATTGCGGCCGCCACGATATTTAGGGCGATGCCGAGCACCATGAGCCACGCCCACTTCTCTCCATCGCGCAGGGCGAGCCGAAAGTACAGCGCCAGGGCCACCAGCATGGCCACCGCTTCGTACAGCACGAAGACCAGGAACGTCCCCGGAAACACGAGCGTCAGGAGGTAGAAGGCACCCCCGACGACCAGCGCCGGGATGAGGAGGCGGCGGGCCGCGGCCGCTCCGAAAGCGTCGTACACCGCGGCCACCACGAACAGGGCGACGACGAGGCCGAGGGAGAGGAAGAGCGGCTGCCACAGCAGCCAAAGGGCGTCAGCGGAAAGGTCGAACCCGTGCGCAACCGCCCCCAGGGCCGAGGCCACAGCCAGGAGCGCCAGGACCAGGACCCACAGAGTGACCTTCTCGGGGTCGGCCGTTCTCCGGGC
>CAZRRU010000126.1:0-4593 GCA_964602635.1 uncultured Gemmatimonadota bacterium
TTCTCCTGGGCCTGCGCCGGCATGGCAAACAGCGCCACGAACGCCAGTGCGGTCACTAACGTGAGGATGCGTCTCATGGAAAATACCTCCCTTTGGATTCTGGTCGAATCCGGGTTCTGCGGATGGGCGAGTCGTTTTCCAGTGTCTCCTGGACGAACTCGATTGCAGCGGGACATGGGTTTGCACCCACAAAAACCATAAACAGTCGATTCGCGCCGCGCAACCCCTGTACCGCCGATCAGTTAGGGGCCCGTCTCTCTCACTGATCTGAGGTGCTAAGCCGAATGCCCTGGCCTGGGGCATCATGGCCAAGCCGGTGCTATATTCGACAGTTCGCGGTTGAAGCGAGAAGGGCCGGCGGGCTCGAACCGAGATTGGAGAGGCTCATGCTCAAGACGATGGCCGACGGCTGGTGGTCGTTTGCTCTACGGGGGGCGTTCGCGCTTCTGTTCGGCGTCGGCGCATTGTCGTATCCGGGACGCACGTTGATCGTCCTGATCGTCATCTTCGGCGTGTGGGCGCTGATCGACGGGATTACGGCGGTGCTCATGGCCATCGGCGAGAAGAAGTGGTACGCGTACATGCTGCTCGGCCTCGTCAGCATCCTGGCGGGCCTGGTGGCCCTGGCACGGCCCGGTGTCACGGCCCTGGCCCTGCTGTTCGTGATTGGAATCTGGGCCATGGTCAGGGGAGTGACGGAGATCGTGACGGCGATCCAGATCCGCAAGGAAGTCGAAGGGGAATGGGCGCTGGCGCTGGGTGGCGTAATCTCGATCCTGTTCGGTCTGTTCGTCCTCGCCCGGCCCGGCGCCGGTGCCCTCGCTCTCGTGTGGCTGCTGGCGCTGTATGCCTTCGCACACGGCATCCTGGAGCTGATGGTGGGTTTCAGGCTGCGGCGCCTGAAGAAGGAAATGGACGGGGTCGCCGCTTGAGGAGGCAATAGTGACACTCAGCTCTGCGCGGCTGATCATGGCCCTCGTGGGGCTGGCCTGCGTTGCACTCGCCGCCCCGGCCGTGCGCGCCCAGGAGGCCGAACATGGGGCTGAGGGCGAGCACGGCGAGCACTCGGAGGAGCTGGCGTATCGCAGCGTCGTCAGCCTGTTCGCGGGTGCCGCGACGCATACGGAACAGAACGACACGGGTGGAGCCATCGGGCTGTCGTACGCGTACAAGCTCAACCACCAGTGGGCCGTGGGGGTGAAGGTCGAATACGCGGGGAGTAGCCTCGAGAGGGACTTCATCATCCTTCCGGGTGTGGCCTTCGAGCCGGTCGAGCGAGTCGAGTTCGCGGTAGGGCTCGGCGTGGAGCAGGTCAGCAGGGACGAGATCGAGCATGGCGAAGAGCACACCGTAGATGAGACGGAGGCGCTGTTCCGCCTGACGTTCGCTTACGCGTTCCCTCTCAGATCCAACGTGTATCTTTCGCCGGAGTTCAATGCGGACATCACCAGTTCCGAGGTGACGTACGTGTACGGCCTGGTCCTGTCCGTGGGTCTCTAGAGGAAGACCGCGCTCCGGCGCGCCGAGTAACCGCTCAAGGAAGCCAGGATTCGTGCCGACACGCCTTCGTAACACTCTGTGGTTGTGCCTCGCCCTGCTGATCGTCGTGATCGCGCCCCGCGCTCTGCACCCGGACGCGCTGGTGATTACACGCGCCATGCTGGCCAGCACGATCGCCGAGATCTGGGTGGAGCAGGACTCGGTGGTGGTCGAGTTCGAGATCGGACCGGGCGACATCAAGGCGTTCCGTAACCTCCTGCCGGACGAGCTGTTCGCGCGGCTCGGATATGCCCCCGAGCCGTGGATCGACCGGCTTCTCGAGTTCGCGGCCGAAGACTTCACAGTGCGCGCGGACGACGGTTCACCGTCGCCTGGCCGCCTGCGCTCTCTCGAGGTTCGCGAGCGCATCCAGCGGGACCAGGTCACCGGCCAGGCGCTGCCCAACCAGCCCGATGAGGCCGAGACCGTGGTGTTCGCCCGGCTCGCCTACCCGATCCCCGGGCGCCCGGCCAGCGTCACGATCGGCCCCCGCAGTCCGGAGCCGGGTGACGAGCTGGCGAGCATCGGCTTCGTCGCGTATCACGAGGGCCTGCACGTCAACGCCTTCCGCTACCTGGGCCAGCCGGAGCGCCTGGTACTCGACTGGAACGATCCGTGGTACTCCCGGTTCGAGAACCGCAACCTGTGGCGGCAGTACCGGTCTCCCGTGTCAGCGTACCTGTACGTCGAGCCGTTCGAAGTCCGTAAAGAGATCGTAGTGCGGCCGCGGGACCTGGCGCAGTGGGGTCTGGATCTCGGG
This sequence comes from uncultured Gemmatimonadota bacterium, assembly GCA_964602635.1. GTDB lineage: Bacteria > Gemmatimonadota > Gemmatimonadetes > Palauibacterales > Palauibacteraceae > Benthicola. Next base: position 2,300 of record CAZRRU010000126.1, read on the forward strand.
CTGGCGGATCGGGATGTCATCCCGGTGGCCGAGCAGGAGGAGATCAAGCGGCGCGTGGCGGAGTTTCTGGCCGGCCGGAACCCCGTCACCATCGACGGCCAGCCGGCCGAGGGGTTTCTGGATCGCATCCACTTCATCTACCGGAACCTGCGCACGAGCGGCGTCGTCCAGCCGCCGCAGGACCTCCCGGCCGTGTCGGCGACCCTCGGCGTGATCTGGGTGTACCCGGTCAGCGGACTGCCCGGCGAGGTCGAGATGACGTGGGAGATGTTCTCGGATCGGATCGATCGCATTCCCGCCGCCGCCACGGACGAGGCCGGAAGTCTGCCGTATTTCCTGTCCGAGGACGATGCGGTGCTCCGATGGGAGAACTTCCTCACCAACCCCACCGTGCCGGGGCTGGTGCCGGTGCTCGATCCGCCCCGCCGGAGCTACGTCTTCCTCGCCGCGTCCATCCTGTCGCTCGCGTTCCTTCTGTGGATGGGCAGCCGGGCCCTGTCAGACCTGAAATCCGGGCGCCGGCCTGCCATGCAGACCCTGGCGATCGCCGGTCTGGCTGCAGTCGTGTTCGCGATCTCACTTCCCGCGGGCATGCGGTCCTTCCGCCTGACCGATGAGGACACGCGGGTCGTGCTCGGAGGCCTGCTGCTGAATGTCTACAAGGCGTTCGACTACCGAGAGGAAGAGGTGATCTACGACGCGCTGGCCCGCAGCGCCTCGGGGGATCTTCTCACCAACATCTACCTGGAGACGCGGCGCAGCCTGGAGCTGGCCAACCAGGGAGGAGCCCGCGCAAAAGTGAAATCGGTGGACGTGCTCGGTGCGACCAACGATCCCCTGGATGGCGATCGGGGCTTCCGCACGCGGGCCACGTGGGACGTCGCCGGCTCGGTCGGCCACTGGGGGCACGTGCACCAGCGGGTGAACCAGTACGAGGCAGATCTGACGGTGCAGGTCATCGACGGGGCCTGGCGGATCACCGACCTGGAGGTCATTCAGGAGGAGCGTTTGCCCGCCCCATCCTATTCAGGCGTGGGTACGGCGGTGCCTCCCGCAGGGGGCATGTAGCGATGATCAGGATCGAGGGACTCCGTTTCCACTACGGCGAGGGAGACTTCCAACTCCGGATCCCGGAGCTGGCTGTCGAGGAAGGCACGACCACGGCCTTCATCGGTCCCTCCGGGTCGGGGAAGACCACCCTGCTCAACCTGATCGCCGGGATCATCCGGCCCGAGACGGGCCGTGTCGAAACGCACGACGTGGAAGTGTCAGCCCTGCCGGACCCGGAACGCAGACGGTTCCGCATCACCACCGTGGGGCTCGTGTTCCAGGAATTCGAACTCCTCGAGTACCTGAGCGTTCTGGACAACATCCTCCTCCCGTACCGGATTCACTCGGCTCTCACCCTCGACTCCTCGGTGCGGGAACGCGCGCGGAGTCTGGCCGAGCGCGTCGGCATCTCGGACAAGCTCGGCCGTCACCCGAGACGCCTGTCGCAGGGTGAGCGGCAGCGGGTGGCGGTGTGCCGCGCCGTGCTCACGGATCCGCCTCTCCTCCTCACGGACGAGCCGACGGGGAATTTGGATCCGGTGAACCGCGAGCGGGTGCTGGATATCCTGTTCGATTACGTGAAGGAGAGCGGCACCACGCTCGTGAGCGTCACGCACGACCACGAGATCCTCCCGCGCTTCGGCAGGGTGGTGGACTTCCGCGACTTCCACGCGTTTGGCGAGGCTGGAGCCTCATGAGGGACATGCTCTACCTGGCCTGGCGCTACCTGGCGTTTCACCGGGTGAAGACGGGAATCCTCGTGGCGGCCATCACGCTGATCGTCTTCCTTCCGGTGGGACTGCGGGTGATCGTGAACCAGAGTTCGCGGCAGCTCACGGCGCGGGCCGAGGCGACCCCCCTGGCGATCGGGGCGAAGGGGAGCCCCACCGAGCTCACCCTCAACACGCTGTACTTCAGCTCGGACGTGCCCGCCCGGACCACATACGCTGCGGTCTCGGAGGTCGCCGCCACCGACCTGGCCCAGGCCATCCCCATGTACGTGCGGTTCCGTGTCCAGGGTCAGCCGATCGTGGGCACGACCCTGGAATACTTCGAGTTCCGCGGATTGCGGATCGCGGAAGGCCGCCTTCTCGCGGTGCTCGGCGAGGCCGTCCTCGGGTCGCGGGCCGCCGAACAGCTGGGGGTGGGCGTCGGGGACCACGTGATCTCATCGCCCGAGAGCGTATTCGATATCGCCGGGGTGTATCCGCTTCGCATGCCGGTGGTCGGGGTGCTGGAGTTCT
>CAZRRU010000127.1:0-9131 GCA_964602635.1 uncultured Gemmatimonadota bacterium
TTCGCCGTCTCTTCGTCTACCGCCGCGACGCACGCCACGGCGTCCCCGATGTACCGGACCTTGTCCAGGGCCAGGGCATGCTCATCACGCGTCCACGGGATGATCCCGTACGGCGTCGGCATGTCGCTCCCCGCGATCACCGCGTGGACACCGGGAATTTCCGTCGCGCGTTGAGCGTCGAGCGACACTATGTGTGCGTGTGGATGCGGACTGCGCAGGAGCTTGGCGTGCAGCATGCCCGGGAGGGCCAGGTCGTCGGTGTAGACTTCACGGCCGGTTCCCTTGCGCATGCCTTCCGGCTTCCGGTTGCGGCGGCCGAGCACGTGAAGACCGTCGGCGTCCGACAGCCCCAGCTCTTCCGGATCGTCCGCGCGCGCGCGCTGCAGGGCGTTCAGCTCATCGGGGTGCATGGCGCCCTCATTTCCGCGGCCCCTCCGCTTCCAGCACACCCGCCGCGGATAGTCCCGATCTACCCGCCTTGGCGGCGAGCTCGACGGCCTCGAAGATCTTTGTGTAGCCGGTGCACCGGCACAGGTTTCCGGAAAGAGCCTGCGCGATCTGTTCGCGCGTTGGCGAGGACGTATCCGATAGCAGTTGGGAAGCGCTGCACAGGATGCCCGGGGTGCAGAAGCCGCACTGGGCGGCACCCGTCAGGTCGAATGCCTCCTGCAGGACGCTCGGGCGTGGCCCGTCGGCCAGCCCTTCGACCGTTACCACCGAGCGGCCCGCCGCTTCCTGAACGGGCAGGAGGCACGAAATCACCGCCTGTCCGTCGAGAAGCACCGTGCAGGCGCCACAGTCGCCCTTGTCGCAGCCCTGTTTGCTCCCCGTCAGGCCCAGGACGTAACGAAGGGTCTCGAGAAGGGTATAGTGCGTGGGCACTCCCGTCTCGGTCAGGTCGCCGTTGACTGTGAAGCGTATGATCTCGCGCATGTCTCGACCGTGTTTCGGCCCCGAAAGAAGGTGCGTCAATCAGGTCACGAGGTTAGAGTGTTCCGCCTCGATGGGTCAAGCTGGCTGCGTGCTGCGACCGTAGCGTTGAGACGGAGAATCAGGTGAATATGGCAGGACGATCGAAGAGGGTGAACCGGGTGATCGCGATCGGGGCGGCGGCTCTGCTGCTGCCCGGGGTGGTCGCCCCGGGGGTCGCGCAGGAAGCGGTGGCGGTGGATCGGTGGCTGGTATCCAGTCCTTTCGCCGCCGATTCGACTGGTGATCCGCTGGATGCCGAATACCTGAGGGGCTCCGGGGAGGCGGGGGTGCTGCCGGACCGTGGCCGTACGGTGTCCGGGGCGGATTGGACGCTGGTGCGCCGCGACTCGGCGACCAATTTGGACCTCGAGGACCTGCGACAAGAAGACGGCGGACGGGTCGTAGTCTACGCACACGCCTACCTGAAGTCCCCGGAGGACCGCACGATATCGCTCACCTGGGGTGGGCTGGATTGCACGGTTGTCTCGGCATGGCTCAACGGTCGCTCGCTCGCCCGACTCGGGCATCCTCCAGGCCAGTCCGTCGAAACGCAGGCTGCGGGCACCTTCCAGGCTGACGTCCGGATCGGATTCGGATACAACACGTTGCTGATCGAAGCCGCGTCCGGCGATTGCCCGTTCGGTGTGACCGCCTCGCTCGCAGCCACGTCCGCGGGATCCCTGGACGGTGTCCGCGTCCAGGCCTCCCGGCCATACGGAGACACACGCACCGGTCCGTCTCCATGGCTGATCGCTGACCGGGATGCCGGCCCCGAGCCGCTCCTCGGTTGGAAGGAGGACGAGCTGTTCGGCGTGGCCGGTGTCCGACTCACCGCGTTCGCGGTCACCGCCATTCACGGCGCGAAGCTCAAGGCGAAGACGGGCGGCGAGGAGGTGAAGCGGCAGGTCGAGTGGCTGACGCCCGCCGAGCCCGAGATGGTGCTCATGCCGTTTGCGTTCGAGAACCTGCGCCGGGCCGGGACCCGCGGCGAGGGCCTGCAGCTCGAGCTGGACTGGGACGACGGCAAATCGAAGGACACTCTACGGCTGGATCCTGCCGCCCTGCTCGAGGCCTTTCACTCCTCGATTCGACTTCTCGGCTGGACCGGTCCCACGGAAGCGGCGCCGGTAACGGTCCCCGCCTCGGAGCCGGAGGGCACGGAAGAAGAAGAGGAGCCGCACCCGCTCGCGAGCCTGATCCCGCTTCCCACGGATGCCGGGGTGACGCTCATCGGGGAATGGGAGGTGCCGGGCTGGCTGTCCGGATTCACCCTGCGGCTGGATATGGACGGGGCGCCGGGCGAGTATCGGGTGGATTCCATTCCCGTGGAAGGTGACGAGATCGTGCTGTGCACCGGGTGTCGGAAGGGGGACGGCATTCAGCTCGTCGTCCGCACCGGGGGCGAGTGGAAGCGCTTCCCGGGAGTCTCGATCGTCGAAACGGCACCCCCGGCCGACCTGGATTCGGACTCGGCGATCCGGTGGCTCGACCTGCTGGACGAGAAGGGAAGTCGGAAATACAGGGAGCAGGCCGCCGGAGGGATAGGGCAATGACGAGCCGAGCATGGCCGGGTCCGTGGGCCGCGTGTGCACTTATCGGGCTGACCGCGTGCTCGAGTGGCGTGGCCGAATCGAACGGTGATCCGGTGGCGATGAACTGTCAGGCTGCGGTTGCGGCGGGAACGCTTCCCGTCGAGGTCGGCGAAGCATCCGGTATCGCGAGCGATCCGCGTAGCGCTGACCTCTTCTGGGTGCACAACGACAGCGGACACGACCCTATCCTGTATGGTGTGGATTCCACGGGGGCGCTGGCGGGCACGACGCCGATCACGGGAGCGACCAGTCGGGATCCCGAGGACGTCACGGTCGCGAGGTGTCCGGAAGGGTGGTGCCTGTACTTCGGAGACATGGGAGACAACGTCGCGATTCACCGTGCAATCGAAGTCCACCGGCTGCCCTTGCCTCCGATCCCCTCCGACGCGGCCGTGCCGTCCGAGCCGGTGAGTCCGCTCATGAGCTACACGCTGATCTACCCGGGCGGACCGCGTGACGCCGAGGGGTTGTTCGTGGACTGGGAGAGGAGCGAGCTCGGCATCGTCACCAAGGGCAGGGAGGGACGTGTCGATCTGTTCGTCGCCGACCTGGAGACGCTGGAGTCCGTGGACGGACCGGTGGTCCTGGATCGAATCGGGAGGCTACCGATTCCGGTAGACCCAGCCATCACCAGCCAATTCGTCACTGCTGCGGACCTGTCGCCCAGCGGCTCGCGCCTCGCGGTACGAAGCTACTCGACCCTGTACATGTTCGAATGGGCGGGTTCCGCGAGCTTCGACACGCTGGCCGCGCCGGAGTCCACTTCACTGCTCACCGCCCTGGAGCCCCAGGGCGAAGGACTCACGTTCACGGCCGACGGATCGAGGCTGTACATGGCGAGTGAAGGCGTCGATCCGCGGCCGCCCCAGCTCAGTCGGATCGACTGCGGTCCGTAGTCGAAGGCTCCGGGTCAGCGCTCGCTTCGTCTGCCGGCTGGCCGCCCGAAGACCCTGTGTGCGAGCCCTCGAACATCGGAAGCTGGTCATCGCCGGCGCCGACACCCGCCGCCTCTCCGGTGACCTCAGGCTCGGTCGTCTCCGGGGCGCTTCGGGTCCCCGGCGCTCCCTCCCTGGGGGCAGCCTCCGGCCGATTCGGATCCAGCCAGTTACCGGGTTTCCCTGAGCGAATGTCGTCCAGGATGTCTTTGCCCGGTAAGTCTTTGCGCGGATCCACCTCTTCGAGCTCGCGCTGGATCTGGTTGAGGCTGCGCCGGAACTCCCGCATGGCGGATCCCATCGAGCGGGCGATCTCTGGAAACCGTCGCGGTCCGAAGAACACCAGCACGATGACGAAGATCACCGCCATCTCCGAAATGCCCAGGGACCCGATACCCATCTGACGCCACCCGGCTCAGTGCGACAACAGGCGGAGAACCTCTTCGCCGTAGAACATCCGGATGTATCGTACCTGAATGGGTGTGATGCGGCGAACCGCCCACACCAGCTCGACGGCATTGGGCTCGGACGGTTTGGAGTGCAGCTTCATGCCGCATTCCGCAGGCAGGCGGTTACCCTTGCGTAAATTGCAGCGGCTGCAGGCTGTGACCACGTTGGCCCAATGGTTGTCTCCACCGCGCGAAAGAGGCACGATGTGATCCCGCGTGAGGGACTCGCGATGCCCGAGATCCCGGCGGTGCCGGCCGCAGTACTGGCATGAATACCCGTCCCTGGCGAACAGGAAGGTGTTGGTGACCTGCCGGCGCAGGCGACGCGGAACGTGGACGTAGCGAACCAGGCGGATCACCACGGGTGCCGGAAATTCGGCAGACTCCGATCGGAACGGACGATCTTCGTCCACTTCCAGGGCTTCCGCCTTGCGATCTATCACGAGGCGTAGGGCCCGGCGGACCGATATGATCGTCAGCGGCTCGAAAGACGCGTTGAGTGCGAGACAACCCATGAAATTGAGTCGACCTCCTCTTCTGCCGCGGCAGTTTAGGCGGGATGTGCGCGGGACGTCAAGTTATCGGGACGTCTCGTGACAGTCCCATCCCAGGCGGACGTGTTTTGCCACGTCGCGCTCCCGAAACCCGTCTTCCAGACATTCAGCTACCTCGTTCCACCGCATATTCGGGGCCTCGCCGTACCCGGAGTCCGGGTTCGCGTCCCGTTCGGCCGCCGACACGAGATCGGCATCCTGCAGTCGATAGACGATACTGCGCCTGAGCGCTCGGTTAGGGACGTGCTCGAAGTACTGGATGACGGACCCGTTCTCTCACCCGCACTGCTCGGTCTATGTCGCTGGACTGCAAACTATTACGCCGCCCCACCTGGCCTCGTGTACCGGGCAGCTCTTCCTCCCGGAATCCTCGGCGACGCGCAACCGGCCGGAACCGGGGAGCTCAAGCGCCAGTTGATCGAGCTCGGAGCCGACGCACCGACGCTGCTGGAGAGGGATGCCGCCTTCGGGCGGGCGCGAAGGCAGAGAGAGGCGTTCGAAACGCTCGAGGCGATCGGGGGCTCCGCCTCCGTTGCCCACATGGAGAAGCACTACGGCTATAGCCGCACCGTCCTCGGCGGCCTGGTGGATCGGGGACTGGCCCGCATCACTCTCGAGGCCGTGGCGCGGGACCCCTTCGCGGGAACGGGCTCGGACGTAGAGCTCCCGCGGCACCTCAACGCGAAGCAGGACGAGGTGCTGGCCGGCCTGATCGAGCAATCCACGCAGCCGGAACCGGGCGTGGCGCTGCTGCGTGGCGTCACCGGCTCGGGCAAGACGGTGGTCTACCTGCGCCTGATCGCGAACGTCCTGGAACGCGGCCGCACTGCCATAGTGCTCGTTCCGGAGATCGCGCTGACGCCCCAGACCGTCCAGCGTTTCCGGGCGGCTTTCGGCGACGACGTGGCGGTGCTTCACTCCGCGCTGTCCGCCGGTGAGAGGCATGATGCCTGGCGCGCGCTGCGAGCCGGGGAGCGACGCGTGGTGATCGGGACCCGGTCCGCCATCTTCGCTCCCCTTCCGGACCCGGGCGTCATCATTCTCGACGAGGAACACGACGGCTCGTACAAACAGTCCGATACTCCGCGATATCACGCGCGTGCTCTCGCGGCAGTCCGTGGTCGGGAAGAGGGCGCTCTCGTGGTTCTCGGCTCGGCCACACCATCGCTCGAATCCTGGCACAACGCGACGGAGGGCCCGTACGCGCTCTTCGAGCTCCCTGAGCGAGCGACCCCGCATCCGCTGCCGGCCGTGGACGTCGTGGACCTCCGGGAGGTGCGGGCGCTTGCCCTGCAGGCGCGCGAGGCTCCGGAGTCCATCGTGAGCCCGCGGCTCCGTGAGGGGCTGGCGACCCGCCTGGAGCGGGGCGAGCAGAGCATCCTTCTTCTCAACCGAAGAGGTTACTCCACCTTCCTTCAGTGCCCTTCCTGCGGAAAGGTGTGGAGCTGCCCCTCCTGCAACGTCTCCCTGACGTTCCATCGCGCCCGAGCGCGTCTGTTGTGTCACCACTGCGGCCACGAAGCACCGGTTCCAGGTACTTGCGACGGGTGTGGAGAATCGGAACTCATTTTCACCGGGATCGGCACCGAGCAGGTCGAGAAGCGCGTGGCCGAGCTGTTTCCTTCCGCCCGCATCCTCCGAATGGATGTCGATACGACGGGAAGCAAGGGAGCCCACGGCCGACTGCTCGAACAGGTGCGGCGCGGCGAGGTGGACATCCTGCTCGGAACGCAGATGATCGCCAAGGGACTGGATTTCCCCGGCGTAACCCTGGTCGGCGTGATCAATGCCGACGTGGGTCTCAATCTTCCCGACTTCCGGGCTGCCGAGCGCACCTTTCAGCTGCTCGCCCAGGTCGCCGGGCGCGCCGGACGCGGCGACGAACCGGGAGAGGTCCTGGTACAGACCGCCCGTCCCCACCACCCGGCGCTCCGCGCGGCATTGCAGCACGACTACCCCTCGTTCGCCGAGAGCGAGCTCGAGGACCGCGAGGCTCCGGGCTATCCGCCGCACCGCCGGCTGGTCAACCTGATTCTCTCGGGTCCGTCCGAAGAGCGGGTCGCGGAGGCGGCCGAGCAGGTCTCTCGAGATGCACGCGAGCTCGCCAGTCGTAACACCCTGTCGGACATGGACGTGGTTGGACCCGCCCCCTGTCCGATCGACCGAATCCGCGGGCGCTGGAGGTGGCACTTTCTCCTGAAAGGCGCCCGCCCCTCGGACCTCGGGTCCACGATCCGCCACCTGGCGCGCCAACACGGCCAGTTTTCGGGTGGGCTGCGACTCGAGATCGACCGGGACCCGGAGGCACTTCTGTAGCCGTGCCCATGAACCATAGAGTACGTGGTGTCGCGCGTCACTCGATATTAATTGTTTGACCTGGCGCTGCGATCCGGACCATCCACCGCTTATTGCCTCAGCGGATAGCGGACGATGAGAGAGTCGGGCGGTGGCCGCACGGGGAGCGTGTCCGTGGATGACGCGCCGGCCAGCCGGCTGGTCAGAAAGACGGCCGTGACCTGCCCGCCACCTTCGTCCATGCCCGCGAGTATCAGTCGGCGGGGCAGGGGCCGGCCGGCCGAGTTCCGGCGCTCGGGTCCGAATCGCAGGACCGGGACCCTAATCGCCCAGCGCTGAACGATCCATGCGCCCGAGGGCAGGCGAATGAACGCGACGGTTCCTCCGAGGTTCCGCGTATCCACACCCAGGTCCAGGTTTGCGTAGCGGAAGTCGAGCCGCCGGAGCTCCGCGCTCGCGGCGTCGAGCCACATCGTGCCCGCTATGTCTCTCACCCGGACGTCCACCACGGGCTCGAATTCCAGTCCCACCAGGGCGGGATCGTCCGTATCGAGCAGCCGGAAGCAGTGGCGACGCAGGAACTCATCCGACAGCAACACCGCGGCGTCGGGCCCGTAGTACTGCACGGTGCCGGAAATGCGCTGTACGAACCCGCCGAGAACGAGGTCCTGGATCGGGATCGAGCGAAACGGGTGGCGTCCGAAGTAGCGCACTTCCTCATACTCCATTTCGCCGATCGGCTGCCCGTGACTGTCGAGACTCTGCTGGAAATGAACCGCGTCGAACCGGAAGTAAGGTTGCTGCCCGGTCCATACAATGGCCGCCAGGGCCTTGCGGGCCTCTTCCCACACCCTGTAGACGGCGAGCCCCTCCTCCTCGAGTACCTCACATTTCCCGCCCGCACCCTCGACCGCCAGCTCCGCCATCTCGATCGGGGCCACGCCGGCCGACAGCAGGTAGCTGACGGACTCTCCGTCTGCCAGGGCGAGCGGCTCCGACACCAGACTGGTGTACCCGATACGGTCCGCGCGAATGTGATAGGTGCCGGCCGCAGGCGCGCGGAGCAGCCAGGTTCCGGCACCCGCTGTCATGGTGGTGGCAACGGACCGTCCGGTGGAATCCTGAAGGATCACGAACGCCCCCGGAATGGGGCGGGAAGTTGCATCCTCTACGAGCGTGCCGCGTACCACCTGCGCCCCTGTTGGGCTCACAGCGCCAAGCAGGAGGAGTGCGGCAAGGAGGACCGGGGGCCTCACGCCCGCTCGACTCCCAGGCCGGGCGCCTGGCCTACGCGGATCGCCGGCCCATCCAGACCGGGTCCCACGAACGGGTCAGAGGCGAGCAGGGCCGCTCCGTCCAGGTCCGCGTAGTCCAGCAGCGACGCCAGGTGCGCGGCGGGCGCGATGCCGAGCGAGGATTCCAGCATACAGCCCATCATCACGCTCAGGCCGTATGATCGAGCCGAGTCGATCATGCGCAGAGCCTCACGCGGTCCGCCGCACTTGGCCAGCTTGATGTTGATTCCGTCCACCAGGCCCACCAGTCCCGGGACATCCGCGCTGTCGACGCATGACTCGTCCGCTATGATCGGCAGGGCCGCGCGCCCGTGCAGGAACCGATACCCGTCGAGATCCGCCTTGTGAAGCGGCTGTTCGACGAACTCTACCCCGAAATCGACGAGCATGGCGATCCGCTCGATCGCTTCACTCGCGGTCCAGGCGCCGTTGGCGTCCACCCGCAGGACGGTGCCCGGGGTAGCGGCGTCGGATACCGTGGACAGCAGCTCTTCGTCCCGATCCGTGCCCAGCTTGACCTTGAGGATGGGGTATTTCGCGGCCTCTTCGACTTTCTTCCGCAGCACCGCCGGTTCGTCGAGGCCTATGGTGAACGAGCTCGGCGGGGCGCCCGCCGGGTCCAGTCCCCACAGTTTCCACAGCGGCTGGCCCTCGCGCTTGCCCGCCAGGTCGTGCAGGGCCGCGCTCACGGCGGCGCGTGCCGAACCGTTGTGACCGATGGCGCCCCTGAGTTCCCGCTCCAGGGTCTCCAGCCTCTCCGGGTGCGCCGCGCCCTCGATCACGGGACGCATCTGTTCCAGAGCCGCTACGACCGTGCCCGCCGTCTCTCCGTAGTAGCGGGATGGGGCTGCTTCTCCCCAACCTTCGAGACCATCGGCCGCAACGCGCACCCACACCCGCTCGACGGTCTGCTTCACCGCGCGGCTGATCTTGAACGGGTGCTTCGCGCTTATCGTGAACGTCTCCCAGGTGAGCTTCATGGATCCTCTCGAGTGGTGGCCGGAGGTCCGGCCGGCATCACGTGAATGAAGTCCCAGGC
>CAZRRU010000128.1:0-19180 GCA_964602635.1 uncultured Gemmatimonadota bacterium
CCTGTTCTTCCTGGCCCTGGTGTTCGCGGCCTGGAGCAGGCCGTTCGGTTTATGGTGCCGGCCTTGCTATTGCTCATGTTTGTTCTGCTGGGCTACTCAATAACGTCGGGTTACTTCGGCGAAGGCGTAGCGTTCCTGTTCACGCCCGATTGGGGCGATCTGCTTACCGCCCGCATCTGGCTGGAAGCCCTGACCCAGAACGCGTGGGACACGGGCGCGGGCTGGGGGCTGATCACGGCCTACGCGGTGTACCTGCGGAATCGAGAGGACACCACGCTCAACGCCTTCGTGCTCGGCTTCGGCAACAATTCGGTCTCTCTGCTCGCCGGCATCATGGTGCTGTGCACGGCGTTCGCCATCATGCCGGAGGCCGCGGACACGATCGTCGGAGCGGGGAACGAGGGGCTGACGTTCATCTGGGTCCCGCAGCTGTTCGCCCGCATGCCTGCCGGCAACCTGTTCATGATCCTGTTCTTCCTGGCCCTGGTGTTCGCGGCCTGGAGCAGCCTGATCGCCATGATAGAGCTGGCATCGCGGGTGTTGATCGACTTCGGTTTGAGTCGCGCCCGGGCGATTCAAATCGTAGCCGTAGGGGGATTTCTGTTCGGCGTGCCGTCGGCCCTTTCGATGGAGTTCTTCCGCAATCAGGACTGGGTGTGGAGCGTGGGGCTCATGCTCTCGGGTCTCTTCTTCGCGATCTCGGTCCTGCGCTACGGGGTGAACCGGTTCCGAACCGGTCTGGTGAACAGGGAAGGGAGCGACATCGAGATCGGCCGCTGGTGGAGCGCGGTGATGGTGTTCGTGGTCCTGGAGGCCCTTGTCCTGATGTTCTGGTGGCTGAGTCAAGCCGTTGACCTGACGGACCTCGGGGCGACCCTGACCCCCTTCTCGAGCTTCAACGTGGGAACCGTCCTGGTGCAGGGTGGTGTAGTGATCGCAGTTCTGCTGGCTTTGAATCGCCGACTCGCCCGTCCGTTCGCGAACGGGGACGAGGCGTGATCGCGCGCGGGACCCGGGACCATGGAGGTCGGATGAGGAAAGTGACGTCGCTTGTGATGGTGGCCCTTCTGGTGGGATGCTCGGGCCGACAGCCGGATCAGCAGGGTCCGGCACCCGTGCCCGCGGGGGCGGAGGGCGTTCCCGAGGCCACGCTGCCGGAGGTCGAGCTCACGGACGAGGATCGCGCCGCGCTCCGTGTCGAGCGCCTCGAGATCCGGGTGGAGCCGACTTCGATTCGCGAGGGGGAGACGGCCGCCCTCACGCTGGGGGCGTACGACGCGGTCGGGGAGCGCGTAATGGGCGCTGCCGGCCAGGTCTTCGTGGTCGGCGAGGCAGCCGAGATCTCCGGCGACGGCAGCGAAGTCCTGGGTCGGCGTCCCGGCACGGCCCGCGTCACCGTCCTGGTGGAAGTCCCGGCTTCACCGGCCGGACCTGCCCGGACACTGCGCGAGGAGGCCGTTCTCGAAGTGCTCCCGGCCCGCGTCTCCCGCATCGACCTGGTCCTGCCGGCCGCGGACCTGTACGCCGGGGCGCGCTACCTGGCGTCCTCTGAAGCGTGGTCCGAGATCGGCCCGCGTCCCGACGCGGCCGTGATCTGGTCGTCTTCCGACGAGTCCGTGGTTCGGGTTGGGGCCGCCGGGACCATGGTCGCAAGTTCACCCGGCACGGCACGGATCGAGGCGGTGGCGGAGGGGGTCACGGCCGGCGCCGAAGTCCGGGTCGTGTCGAACCCGATTCGCCGCCTGCGCCTGGATCCGCTGGAGGCCAGTCTGCGTACCGGAGACGTCGTCCACTTCTCGGCCCGGGCTCTGGACGTGAACGGCATGGAGGTTCCCGACGCGCCCATCGACTGGTCGGTGGCCCCCGTAGGCGGCACCGGGCAGGTGGCGGCGACGGTCAGCGGAGATGGTGCGTTCGTCGCCGACGAGCCAGGCATGTACAGGGTCACCGCCACTGTCGGGTCCATATCCGAGGTGGCTGAAGTGTCGGCCGCGCCTCGGCCACCGCGCCGCAACGTGACCCTGAAGGCGCACGGAGTGGTCCCGCTCGAGGCAGGCGCGACCACCGATCTGTGGGTCTTCGAAGGGACGGACGGCCGTGACTACGCCTATACCGGCACGATGGCCGCCGCGACCATGTACGCCTGGGACGTCACCGATCCAACGAACCCGGTGATCACGGACTCGGTCAAGGTGGACGGCCGGCGGCAGAACGACGTGAAAATCAACGCCGATGCCACGCTGGCCGTCATCACGAGCGAGGGCGCGTCCAATCGGCGCAACGGGTTCACCATCCTGGACATCTCGGACGCAGCGCACCCGACGATCATCACGCACTTCACCGAAGGGCTGACCGGCGGGGTGCACAATGTGTGGATCGAGGGGGACATCGTGTACGCCGTGCACAACGGCACGAACGCTGTGCACATCGTGGACATTTCCGTTCCTGCGAACCCGGTGAACGTGGGCCGCTGGCAGGTCGACAACCCCGCCCGTTCCCTGCACGACATCATGGTGCTGGACGGTCTGGCCTACCTCAGTTACTGGGACGATGGCCTGATCGTTCTGGATGTGGGAGCCGGAATCAAGGGAGGCACGTCCATCGAGCCGCAGCTCGTATCGCAGTACAGGTACCGGACTCGGCACGGGGCCGAGTCGTACGGCAACACGCACCACGCGATCCGGTACAAGAACTACGTGTTCCTCGCAGACGAGATCTTCGGATGCTCGGAGTGCGTGAACGGTCCTCGCGGCCACGTCCACGTCGTGGACGTCACGGACATCGAGAGTCCGCACGAAGTGGCGACGTATTGGGTCCCCGAAGCCGGTGCCCACAACCTGTGGGCCGAGGATGACAAGCTGTACGTGGCGTACTACCAGGGCGGTCTTCGCATCGTGGACATCTCCGGCGAGCTGCGCGGCGACCTGTATCGCCAGGGAAGAGAGATCGGCTGGTACATGACCGAGGACGCGGAGGGCTACTCACCCAACAATACGGACACCTGGGGGCCGCAGCCCTACAAGGGCAACATCTTCGTATCGGATTTCAGTTCGGGACTGTGGGTCGTAGACCTGGAAGGGCCGAGACAGGAGCTGGTTCCCTGAACACCGGGCGGCAGTGATGTGCCCCTCGAGCGGGACCTTTCGAGAGGTCATGGGTCGCCTGGCGGGCGGAGTGACGGTCGTCACGGCCCTGGATGCGGATGGCACTCCTTCCGGGTTCACGGCGACTGCCGTGTGCTCCGTGTCCCTGGACCCTCCTCTCGTCCTCGTATGTGTCGGGCGGGAGGGCCATACTCTGAGGGCGATCCGCGGCTCGGGTCGCTACGCGGTCAACTTCGTGTCGTCCGGCGGCCTGGAGAGGTCGAATCGATTTGCCGGATCCGGGACGACGAAGTTCGAGGGGGTCGGGTGGACCGCCGCGCCAGGAGGCTCTCCCGTGTTGCCCGACGTCGTGGCCTGGGTTGAATGCGAGGTGGAGCAGGCTGTTGAGGCCGGCGACCACACGGTGTTCATCGGTCGGGTCACCGAAGGCCACGTGGAGTCTCCCGAGAGCGCCCCCCTGGTTCACTTCGGCGGCCGGTACCACACGGTGGCGCGGTTGGACCCGTGAACTACGAGGACTTCCGTGAATTGGCCGGGCGCATGTACGACGACATCCCAGCGCCGTTCCGGGAGGGGATCTCAGGTGTCACCGTGCAGCCGGACGCGAAGGGACACTCCACGCTCCACGACATCTGGACCCTGGGGGAGTGCGTAACCGATCAGTGGCCGGACGCCACGGGCGGGGTCGGTGACACGCGCTCGGAGATCGTTCTCTACTTCGGCTCGTTCGGCAAGCTCGCGACCGGCGACCCACGGTTCGCCTGGGAGTCCGAGCTGTGGGAGACGATGTTGCACGAGCTCCTGCATCATCGCGAGGCGGCGGCGGATGAAGCCAGCCTCGACGTGTTCGACTGGGCCGTGGACCAGAACTATCGCAGGCTGTCGGGCCTGGCGTTCGATCCGTTCTTCCACCGCTACGTCCCCGCCGATCGCCAGGGTCACGTGCGCCTCGAGGGCGAGACCTTCATCGATGTCGTGCTCGGGCGGTCCGAGAGCCAGGCGACCTTCAGCTGGCGAGGCAGCGAATGGTCCGTTCGGGTCCCGCTCACGGCTTCGCTGTGCTGGCTGTGCGTTCGAAACCTGGCTGGCGCACGCCTGTGGGTGATAACCGAGCGTCGCCTTCCGTGGTGGGCCCGGGTCTCCCGACGCGCCAGCTGGGACCTGTGGGAAATGGACCGCCGGGCGTTGCCGGCGCCGCTCGCCTGATGCATCCGACGACGAGACTGCCATGAGAGTGGGCGGGTTCCCCGCCGGGCGCCTGCTCGGTTTCCGCATCCGGATCGACTATTCGTGGTTCGTCGTGCTGGTCCTCGTGACCTGGACCTTCGCCTCGTGGCAGTTTCCCGAGGACCTGCCCGGGCTCTCCCGGGTCGCCTATCTGGCAATGGGATTCTCCGGTGCCCTGTTGCTCTTCCTGTCCGTCCTCCTGCACGAGCTGGCGCATTCGGTGGTCGCCCGCTCCCGCGGGATAGCCGTGCAGGGCATCACTCTGTTCATCTTTGGAGGTGTGGCCGAGATGAGCCGGGAGCCCGACCGGGCCCTCGACGAGTTTCTCCTCACCATCGTCGGACCCCTGAGCAGCCTGGCTCTGGCCGGCGTGTTCGTTGTCTTCGCAAGAATGTTCGCGGCCCTCGGCGTGGCACCGGCCGCAGTGGTCGCCGGGACGCTGGCGATGCTCAACCTGGTGCTCGCCATATTCAACATGGTTCCCGCCTTTCCGCTGGACGGCGGGAGAATACTGCGTGCGATCCTGTGGAGACTCACCGGGGACCCGTATCGCGCCACACGTTGGGCCACTTGGGTAGGGCGTGGATTTGGATGGTTGTTGATAGTCTACGGGATGTTCCTGTTCCTGAGCGGCGTTCAGTTCGCCGGAGTGTGGGGCATCTTCCTGGGCTGGTTCCTGGCTAGCGCCGCGAGTTCGGCGGCGCACCAGAACGAGCTCAAGCACTCCCTGCAGGGTGTCGTGGTTGGCCAGGTGCTGTCCGGTCCCGCGGTCTTCGTTCCGGGCGACGTTACCATCGAGGAGCTGGTTGAAAAGTACTTTCTCCGCTACCCGATGGCCGCGTTTCCCGTCGTGCGCGGACGAAGTCTCGTCGGTGTGGTGACGGTGGCGGACGTGGCAGGAATGTCGCTCGATGCTCGCGCCGCTACCGCCACTTTTGACGTCATGCGCCCGATCGAGGAGGTCCCCGTCGTCGCCGTGGACCGACCGCTCGTCGATCTCGTCATGGCGGTCCGCGCCGGTAACCACGACCGGCTGATGGTCGTGCGGGAGGCCGAAGTGCTCGGGGCCCTGACGGGCGACGAGATCTCCGGTTGGGCATCGGGCGGATCTTCTCGTTCCACCGGGGTCCCCTCGGAGGAAGCTCCCTGATGGCAGGCCGGAAGATCGACTCCCTGCGAAAACGGCGGGACAGGGCGGCCGAACTCGGGCCCATCCTCGCGCGGCGGTACCCCGATCTGACGATCAGCCTGGATTGGGATACGCCGCTTCAGTTGCTCGTAGCCACCGTCCTGTCGGCGCAGTGCACGGATGAGCGCGTGAACCAGGTCACCCCCAAGCTCTTCGAGCGGTACCCGGATGCGAAAGCCCTGGCAAACGCGGAGCGCGAAGAAGTCGAGGGCCTGATCCGATCCACGGGTTTCTATCGCAACAAGGCGAAGAACCTCCAGGGAATGGCACAGCGCCTGGTCGCGGATCGCGACGGGCAGGTGCCGTCGGAAATGGAGCAGTTGATAGAACTTCCGGGGGTCGCGCGCAAGACGGCGAACGTGGTGCTGAGCAATGCCTTCGGTCGGCACGAAGGCGTCGTGGTAGATACACACGTGAAGCGAGTGGCCTGCCGACTCGGCCTCACGGGGCAGACGGATCCGGTGCGGGTTGAACGAGACCTGATGGAATTGCTCGATCCGGCTGACTGGCATTCCTTTCCGTGGCGCATGATCCTGCATGGTCGCCAGAGATGTTATGCCCGGAAGCCGGATTGCCCCGGCTGCGAGGTCCGCCACCTGTGCCCGAGCGCGGGCCGCGTCTGAACTCCTGCGCGGACGGAGGTCCCTTGCCTTCCCAATCGGACGGGGCGGTGATGTCGATCGAGGAGAGGGAAGCTTTCCGGGCGGACGCTCTCGGCCTCGGCTTCCTCCAGGTCGGGTTCGCGCCGGCAACCGCGCCGCCACACGCCGAGGCGTACCTGGATTGGCTGCGCCAGGGACACAACGGCGACATGGGTTGGATGGCGCGCGAGGATTCAGTGCGCCGCAGACTGGATCCACGCGAAGCGCTTCCCGGTTGCAGGACCCTGGTGATGGTCTCCATGGGGTACGCGGCGGAACCTGGTGGCTTTGCCGGACCGCCCGCCGGCCAGCACGGAGACCGGCGGCGGTCCCGGGTCGCGAGGTATGCCGCGGGACGCGACTACCACCTGGAGTTCGAGGAGCGCCTGGCCGACCTCATGGGGCTCATTCGCGATCGATGGCCATCCGCCGGTCTAAAACCGTACGTGGACTACGGTCCCGTCCTCGAACGGGCGCACGCCCAGCGTGCCGGCCTGGGCTGGGTGGGCAAGAACACCATGTTGATTCACCCGGAGCTCGGCTCGTGGACCCTGCTGGGAGAGGTCCTCACCACCCTGGAGATCGCTCCCGATGCCCCCTTCGAGGCCGATCGGTGCGGTACATGTATCCGGTGCATCGAGGCCTGCCCAACCGGCGCGATCGTCGGCCCCCGAGAGCTCGACGCGAGGCGTTGCATCTCTTACCTGACGATCGAGTTGCGAGGGTCAATTCCCGAGTCCCTGCGACCGGGGATTGGGAATCGGGTCTTCGGGTGCGACATCTGCCAGGAGGTGTGTCCGTGGAACGAGGGCGCGCCGAGCGGAGGGCAATCGAGCCAGCCCGTCCAGTGGGGAGGCCCGATTCCGCCGGACACGATGGCAAGCTGGGCCGAAGAACTGCTGGACCTGTCGGATGATCAGTTCCTGTCCCGTTACGGAGAGACGCCTCTGGCGCGACCCGGGCGGGAGGGCATGTTGCGCAACCTGTGCGTGGGTCTGGGCAACAGCGGTGATACGGCTGCCGTGCCGGTCGTCATGCGCTGCTTCGACGAAGACTCACCCGTCGTGCGGGAGCACGCTGCGTGGGCTCTCGCACGCCTGGCCGCAGCGCGAGGATCAGACGCTCTCTAACCCTGCTTGCGGGCGTCCATGGCCGCCAGCCCGGGACCGCCGAACACCAGCATGAGCAGTGAAGCCGCCAACAGCAGGCTGAACTCGATCCCACCGTTGGCGTTCGGCCCCATCACGTAGAAGCCGCGTGCAGCTTGAACCAGGACGATCCCCATCATCATGTGCACGATGAGCAACAGGGAGACGGGCGTTACTAGAAAACCCGCGATCAATGAGATGCCGCCCAGGAACTCCAGCAGACTGATCGTCCAGGCGGCCACTAGAGGCAGCGGGATCCCGAGCGAGCGCATGAACTCCGTGGTGCCCTCGATGCCCCCGAAGACGCTCGGCGCGCCGTGCGCGATGAAGATCACGCCGAGCACGATCCGCAGGATCGTCAGTCCGAGTTCCGGATTCACACCTCTTTCCATCATATGTCCCCCAAATTCGATCAGTCAGCTTCGATTTCGATTACACGCCCGCCCGCTCGATCCGATCCAGGACCGTGAGAAGAGCCGGATCCGGGCCCGTCGCCCGCTTCCGAGTAGAGGTCACCGAAGTCTACGGTCCCGAACTGCACCTGCCCTGCCAGCCGCTTTCGCGTGCTTCGAGCAACGATGTCGCGCACCGGACGGAAGAGCAGCAACAGACCTGCTGCATCTGTCAGAACTCCCGGCGTAACCAGGACGATGCCCGCGATGAGGACGAGCAGAGCATGTACGAGCTCCTCGGCCGGCATCCGTCCGGCCGCGATGTCGGTTCGAACTCTCTCCCACGTGCGAAGTCCCTCACGCCGGGCGAGCCACGCGCCCGCGACGCCGGTGACGATTACCACGCCGATGGTCGGACCGGCCCCCAGCCACTCGCCGATTCTGAGCAACAGGCTCAACTCGACGAGCGGGAGCAGCGTGAACAGCAGGATCAGTCGAAACAATCGGTCTCCCCATCGGAGTTCGGACGGGAAGATAGGAGGAGGACGGAGAAAAGCGAAGGACGACCCGGTCTCGCCGCCCGCGGCCCCACAGGCGCGGTCCTGGTTCGCCTCCGCTTTCTCACGTCTCGCTCGGACGCGCCGAGCGCACGCTGAAATTCGGATGGAGGCGTCATTGGAGTGTCACACGGGGTCCACACCGTCGTCAGACGGCCGCTTCACTACGACGAAACGAGGGAAAGATCGGTCTGTCCCCTGCGCCCCCGCCGGGACGATCGACCCTTCCCTCGCTTCCGTCGAAGGACAGACGGGGCCCCCCTGCGACCTTACGGCTTTGCGCCCGGACCGTACAGGTTCAGGTTCCTGTCGAGCAGGTAGGCGACCCCGCCTGAACCGCTTCGCTTGTCTGACGAAACAGTCGCGGGTGGGCTCAACAGAGTATCAACAGGCGAAGTGGCAGACAGCCGGGTCCGACCCGACCGGGAGGTGAGTCTAATGGCGGGTATGCGTTCGGCGGGTACCGCGTGCGTCAGAATCCCATCATTGCCCGCACGGCCGGGTCGATTCTGTCAGGCGTCCAGAACGGCTTCCACACGAGATTGACCTCGGCCTTCTCTATGCCTTCTGCGGACTCCGCCGCGGTCTGGGCCCCCATGAGTATCTGTCCTCCCGCCGGACAGCCCGGGCTGGTCAGGGTCATCGTGACCTTGGCGTGCGCGTCTTCGACTTCGATGTCGTACACGAGGCCCAGTTCCACGATATTGATGCCCAGCTCCGGGTCCATCACTCCACGGAGCTCCTGTCGCACCGCCTCCGTCAGGTCTGTCTCAGTCATTTCGAATCTCCTGTCCGGGATCCTGATCCCGAAGTTCAGTGGCCCGATCGGCCAGACCACGAAGCGAAACCGTGCTTCGCTCACTCACATCGTCCAGCAATGTCGCAGGCACGCGCGCCCGTACCAGCCTGCGGGCGGCCTCCAGCTCCGCCTGGGCGTCGAGAAGGACGATGCCGCACAAGCGGCCGTCCGACATGCACAGGGTCGCGCTGGGTCCTTCACCCGGCGTACCCCACAGCAAGGTATCGTCCGCAAGCGCCGGTCGACCCACTGCGTCGAGGCTCAGGTCGAACACCCTCGAAAAGAAATACGACAACAGGTCGTACGGTTCCCTCTCGCCAGCCATGTTACGCCCGACCCGCCGCCCGTGTTCACGGGCGTGCTCCCAGTGCTCGACACGCGTGTGGTTCCCGAAGACCGGATCCGGAAACCGGGCCACGTCGCCGGCCGCGTATATATGCGGATGGCTGGTCTCGCCGAACACATCCACGCGGATCCCGTCTGCCACGGCGAGGCCGGCATCCGAGGCGATCCCGTCGCACGGATCCATGCCGATTCCAACGACGGCCAGGTCGCAGGGGATCGCTTCACCGTCCACCACGACTCCCTCGACCCGGTCTCGCCCGAGGAACCGCTCGACATTCGAGCCCAACCGGAACTCCACTCCCTTTCCTTCGAAGTGGCCCTGTATCCAGACCGACAGATCCGGAGGCAGGACACGGGTCCACACGCGCTCCACGGCCTCGACCACGGTGGAAGCGACACCGAACGCGGTCAGCGAGGCAGCGAGTTCCATTCCAATGAAGCCGGCCCCGATGAGCGCCGCTCTCGCCCCGTCGGCCGCGGCCTCCCGGATCGCCTCCGAATCTTCGACGGTTCGGAGCGTGAAGATGCCCTCGAGACCATGCCCCGGGATGTCCAGCCGGCGCGCTCGACCGCCGGTGGCGAGAAGAATGCGAGGCGCTCGGAAGACATTGCCCCGCGCGGTGGTCACGGTCGTGGCCGCCGCGTCAAGCACGAGCACTTTCTGCCGGGTCACGAGCTGTATGGCCTCTTGCTCCGAGTACCACCCCTCCGGTTTCACGTAGAGCAGCGAGCGCGGGACGTCCGGGTACTGCAGGAACTCCTTCGAGAGGGGTGGTCGCTGGTAGGGCGGTTCGGATTCTTCCGTGATCAGCGCGATGGAGGCGGCGGGGCTCACATCGCGGATCCCGTCCACCGCCGAGGCGGCGGCCAGACCACCCCCGACGATGAGGAAGTCGAAGTCCTGCGGTCCGGGCACGTCAGCTCCAGGCCCGGTCCACGAGCTCGACCGGGTGAACCACGGGTGTGCGATCGCCGGAGCGCAGCAGACCGGCGCCGAGGTACATGATGCAGCCGGGGTTTCCGGTCGCGATCCAGTCGAAGGACCCGCGCTGCACTTCGCCCAACTTCGGGGCCCGAACGAGCGCTGCCAGATCAGGCTGCGTCAGGTTGTACATGCCGGCACCGCCGCAGCACCGGTCCGAGGAAGGCAGCGCCTCCACCTCGAGTCCGGACACGGCCCTGAGTAGTTCGAGAGGCTCGTGCGTGACGCGCTGCCCGTGCTGCAGGTGGCACGGAGCGTCATAGCCCACGCGTCCCTCCAGGCCGATAGAGTCCGAGAGGACCGCGTCCCGTGCGCCGGATGTCAGTGCGGCGGCGAGAATCTCGGTGACGTCTCGGGCACGTCCCGATAGGACCGCAGCCCGTTCCCGCCACTCCGGCTCGTCCGCGAACCAGGCCGGATAGTCCTTGAGCCCGGCTCCGCATCCGGCCGAATCGGTGACGATCCAATCGCAGTCGGTGCGCTCGAAGGCCTCGATGTTCCGGCGAGCGAGTTCGCGGGCCTGCTCCAGGAGACCCGCGTGAGCGTGGAGGGCGCCGCAACACGTCTGCTCGGGCGCCTCGATCTCGCGATACCCGGCTCTGGCCAGGGTGCGTCTGGTCGCTGCGTGCACGTGGCCGAAGAGGCCGTCCATTACGCAGCCGGTCAGGAGGACGTAGCTCCCGTCGTTCCCGGTCTCGGCGGGGTGGCCGACATCGATCGGGGGGTCGTCCGGCTCTGGGTCGCTGCCCGGTGCGAACGCGGGGCTCGTCGCGGCGAGCAGGCGGAGCAGCTGCCCGGTTCTTCCTGGAAGCAGTCGGCCGAGGGTGCCCGCGAGACCGGAGTCTCTCAGCACCCGGGCCGCACCGTACGTGAAGCGCGCGACGTCAGGGTTGGTCAGGGCCGAGAGAAACCACTGCTCCCGGCGCCGCGCCACCGGGCGGGCTGGAATTCGGGCCCGCGCCCGCTCGAGGAGGTGGCCGAACGGAACTCCGGCCGGGCACACGGACTCGCACGCCCTGCACCCCAGACAGCGGTCCATGTGGATGGAGAACGCCCCGGCCGGGTCCACCCGTCCTTCTGCCTCCGCCCGCATCAGGTACAGGCGTCCCCTCGGCGAGTCGTTTTCCTCCCGGAGGATGTCCCAGGTAGGACACACGGGAACACAGAAACCACAATGTACGCAGGCAGCGAGGAGCTCGTCCGTAACTCCCGGCTGCGGCGCCAGCTCGGCCAGGACCGGCTCCACGGCCGCGCTACCCGACACCGCTACTCGACCGGCGAGGAAGGAGATGGATCCGAGGATGAGTGGTCATGAATGATCTTCCACCCCCTGCTCGTGTGCCGGAGGACTAGCGTGAAGGGGCCCGAGGCGGTGATCGTGTCGCCCCGGTGAAGGATGTAGCGGGCGGTGGCGAGAGCGTCGACCGCCGCGAGTCGGCGCACGCGCACGGCCTCGAACCGCAGGCTGTCACGCGCCGCGCCCAGCTCGAAAAGGGGCGCATACCGGGCCTCGATCGAGTCGTACCCGGCAACGAAACCGGCGCCATCGATGTACGTCGTGTTCGCGGACTCCATGTAGTCGTCCATGAATCCGGCCAGCTCACCCCGGTTCCACGCTTGGGCCGACTCGGCGAGCATTCGCTCCACGGCCACCTGGACGTTCGAATCGTCAGTGTCCTCCGTCTCCAACCGGCACCCGGTGACGAGAGACGTGGCGGCCAGGAGCCACAGCAACGACAGGAAACGTCGAATCATCAGTTCTCCTCCGTCAGGTGCCGCCCGAAATGAGACACGGTTCGGCCTACGGCCTCGTCCAGCCTGGGGTTCGTACCGGGGAACGGGTGCGCCGCATCCATCGTATGGCCCGCCCCGTCGATGATGGCGAGATCCGCCTCACCTGCCGCGCCGTGCAACGCATGCGCTTCTGCGACCGGTACTGCCTCGTCAGCGGTACCATGTACGATCAGAAGCGACGAGCCCAGCCGGCCGGCAGCCGTTTCCATGTCCAGCGCTGCCCTATTGCTCCTCAGGTCGTCCAGCACGTCGCGGTACAGGGGCAGACGCTGCCCCGTGCGCGCGTTTACGACCTCCATCACGTCGCCGTCGCCCAGAGACTCGGCGAACCACTCTTCGTATCGGAACACGGATCCGATACCGGCCCACGTCACAACGGCGCGGACTTCCGCCCGGCGGGCGCCGACCAGGATCGCGGCCGCAGCTCCGCGACTGTGTCCGATCACACCCACCGAGTCCGGTGGATCCAGGCGGACATGCCCGAGCCGGCCAGCTCGCAGGCCATCCAGAATTTCCTCCAGGTCCGCCACCTCGCGGGAGAACGTGTTATGGCCGAACCCCTCCAAATCCGTGAAATTCTCCAGATCCGGGCCGACGCCCGATCCCGAGAAGTTGAAGGAGACCACGGCAGAGCCTGTATCCATTGCGAGCCGATCGGCGAGGTAGGGAAAGAACCCCCAGTCCTTGAAACCCTTGAAGCCGTGGCACACGACGATCGCGCCGGCGCTTCCCGCGGGAGCCGGGGTCGAGGCAAACCGCAGGTCCCCCCTGAGCACCCCCCCCGCCGCAAGAGCGATCTCGAAGGGGACCCGTGTGACGAAGCGGTCCGGCCCGCCGTCCTCAGGCGACATGGTCGGAAACGTTGATCCCATAGCGGGCGGGGTCGGTGGACCGTGCAATACTGCGCCGGTACTCACCGCTGTCCGGGTCGCGCTCGGTCAGATCTCGAATCGGCCCGTCGCCCACGCGCTCGCCTTCCGCGGTCGCGATGATCCGGACCAGGGGGCGGCTCAAAGCCTTCACGTTGGGATTCGGGGCCACCACGACACCCATCTCGCCCGTGTCCAGGATCACGAGCGTAGCGACGGGGAAGACGCCCATCATGTTGACGAATGCGCGAGTGAGGACCCTGTCGTATGCACCTGTCTCGGCTTCCCGGAGCTGACGGATGGCCTCGTCCGGGGAGCACGGAAGAAACTGCTTGCTGTAGTTCGAGATAGCGGCGTCGTACGCCTCGGTGATAGCGATGATGCGGGCGAACAGGCCCTGTCGTCGCCGCCGGATGACCCGAGGATACCCGGACAGGTCCGGTTTCATGTGATGCTCGTAGACCGCCAGCATGCCCCGGTATGGCAGCTCTTCGAATCCTTCGACGTTGAAGAGCATCAGCAGGCCGAAGTCCGGGTGCTGGCTGACCAGCCTCCATTCTTCGTCGTTCAGCCACCCCATCTTATTCAGCACGGCGGGCGGAATGAGTACCTTGCCGATATCGTGGAACAGGGCAGCGAAGCCCAGCTCGAACAGCTGCTCACGGTTCAGTCCGAGGTAGTCGCCGAGCGCGACGGACAGAATCGAGACGTTCACCGAGTGGATGTACGAGTGGTCGTCGAAGTCCCGGAGCGTCAGCATGCCGAGCATCGTCGCCGGTTCCTGGAGCACCCGGTCCACGACCGACAACACGGCTCGCTCGGCCCGCCTCGCTCCGATTGCCTTTCCGAGGACGAGGCCCTCCATCATGTCGCGCGCAACCTTGACCGACCTCGAGTAAGTGCGCCGGGCCGCCTCCACCGCCTCTTCCCCCTCGCTCCCCTCGAACAGGGGAGACGGTGGGCCGACGCTGATACTCGACACACCACGTTTCTCCAGCTCGGTCCGCAGAGCCTCCAGGGGAGGCTGACCGGGTGCTGGATCCGCGGCTATCGCCCCGAGAAAGGACAGCCAGTCGTCGGCACTGGCCTTTGGGTCCGCTTCCATCCGGCCGACTCCGTGGCTCCGGAACACCGCCCGGAAAGCGGCCAGGGCGGCATAGTCATGCAGGTCGAGACGTACCTGGAGATCGTTGACGAACATGTAGTTGCCGGCGAACCAGATACTCAGCCCCCCCTCCCGGTCCAGGATCTGATCGGCCTGTTCCCTGACTTCCTGCAGCGCACGCGTCACGACCTCGTTCTCGGCGGGATACAACTGCAGGGAGCGCACCGCACCGTACAGCGCTGAGAGGATTCCGGTGCCGAGGGAATCGGGGCTCTTCATGACGATCCCTCCTTCCCGTCATCGGCCACGCGATCGCCATTCAAGTCCAGTTCCACGGGATCCTCGACCACCTCCGGTTCACCATCCTCGGGAAGAGCCGCCACCTTCAGCCCCTCGTCCGAGTCGGCGTCGAGAGCCTTCAGTGCGACGCGAACCGCGCTCTTCACCGAGGCTGCCCTATCCCTGGCCGCCTTCTCGAGCGCCGCTCGCGCAGCGGGCGTACCGACGAGTCCGAGGGCCCGGGCTGCGCAGGCGCGCAGGTTGGGTGCCCGACGCCCTCCCCACCACTTCCGACCGCTCAGCAGCTTTGCGAGCAGGGGTACGGCTCCGTCACCGGCCAATGCAGCGTAGGAGCGCATGAACGCCATTTGCTCGCCCTGATCGCGGTTTGACAGGTCGGATCCGGCGATCGTGTCGCCGAGCAGCGGGAGAGCCCTCTCCGATCCGACCGCGGCGATAGCGTTCACGGCGGCCATACGGACATCCCTGCCGGAGTCGGACAGTGCGGCGGCCAGGGCCTCTGCGCCCACGGCCGATCCCAGGCTCGCGAGAGCCTCGATGGCGGCCTGCCTCGTCACGTCTTCGGGCCGGCGGGACAGCTCGATTAGATACGGTTCCGCTTCCGTCAGCCCGAGGCGTCCCACGATTCGGGCGGCTTCCGCGGCGAGCATCGGATCCTCGGCTGACAACAGGTCCACGACGTAGCCCGGGTTCGACCCGACGAGTCGGTCGAGAGCTTCGGTCAGCCGGTCGCGCGTCTGCCGGCTGGGAACGGCCGGGATCGCACGGACCAGGGTCGGAATGGCCTCGGCCTGCAACGCTCCGACCAGGGCAGCGAGCTCTTCGGCCGCGGGAGATGTTCCGTCCAGACCCACCGCGCTGACCATTTCGGCCATCGCCTCGCTCATGTCCCGAAGCAGCGAAGTCACCAGCTCCTGGGTGTCGTTCTCCCCGGTCTTGTTCGCGAGCAGCTGAAGCTCGTTGACGATCAGCGCGACGTTGCCGAAATCCCGGCTGACGAGCAGGCGGGGAAGCATCTCACGCAGGATGTCCACGACCTGCCGCCTCCGCTGCTGGTCTCTCATCTCGAATTGATCGAGAAGAGCCAGGGTGACGTCGTGCACGACGGGTCGCGCCCACTCCGCTTCCATTTCGCGTTTCAAGTAGAGAAGGTCTGGCTCCGCGAGAGTGATGTCGGAGAACTCCGCAACCTCTTCCTCCGTGACGGCGCCCGACTCGAGCACGGCCTCGATCTCCTCCATGTCTTCCAGGTTCTCGCCGGCGCCGGCGTTCCGGTTGGGCCTCGGGACCTCGACGGCCTCCTCGTCCGTCACGTCCACGTATTCCATCCGAATCGTCTTGAAGTCCCTGTGCCACAGAGTGGCCAGCAGGTCGTCGTCGTGCGCCTGCCTTGAAACCGCCAGGATCTCGATGAACTCGGCCAGCTCTTCCTCTTCTGCGCCAGGTAACAGGGCGAGCTGGCGAATACCGTCCTTGAAGAAACGAAAGGCGAAGTTGTCAGGACCGATAGTCTTCGAATACACCTTCCGATCGCGCCACAGGAGGTTCCCCTCGTCCATATCGAGGGAGAGATGGGGCAACTCGTCCCACAGCGTCACGAGCTTCTCGCACAGCTCGTCCGTGAACTTTTGAATCAGGGGGTTTCCGGGGACGTACGTCTGCCGGGCGCGGGCCGCCTTGAGGAGCGCGTTGACCGTCTCCTCGACCATGCCGGCGAGTTCGTCGTCGATCGCGGTGTCCGTCAGGTCGAGCGGGCGGTCCGCATCTGCGGTCGGGTCAGTCAAGAGTCCTCTTCACCTGTGTCAGTCGGCAACTGAACGTTGGTCTCCCGCCGACGCTGTGGCAGCCATCCGGCTTCCGGCCGCCCGGCCCGGGCGTTGACGGCGCGGGCAAGCGTGAACAGGAGGTCCGAGAGCCTGTTTACATACGGGATTACGGAAGCGCTCAAGGCGGGGTCGTCGTTGACCAGCGCAGTCACCTCGCGTTCCGCCCGCCGGCACACCGTTCTTGCCACGTGAAGCTGCGCGCCAACACCGCAGCCCCCCGGGAGCACGAAGGCGTCCAGCGGAGGCAGCTCCTCGTCAAGCCGGTCAATCCATGCCTCGAGCTCGGTGATTCTGCCAGATTCCAGCTCGGGAATCGTTCCGCGCTGAATCTCCCGGTCGGGGCGGGCTGCGGCCAGTCGGGAGCCGAGCACGAACAAGTCCTCCTGCACGCGCTTCAGATCCGCGGTGCCGAATTCGCCGTCGGGGTCCAACGCCAGGGCTACGCCCAGCGTCGCGTTGAGCTCGTCGAGGGTGCCGTAAGCCGCGACGCGAGCGTCGTGCTTCGATACCTCCAGGCCGCCGAACAGCTTCGTACGCCCCGTATCCCCCTTGCGAGTGTAGATCTTCATGGCTCGGAATCCTGTGGCGATTCCAGCCTTCCGTACAACTGACGGGCGGACTGAATGTCGCGGTCCGACAGTTTGAAGTTGCGGTTGCCAGCGTGCATCACGTCCCCTGGATCGTCGCTGTGGGGCAATCCGACCACGTGCCCGAGCTCGTGAATGGCCACGAGACCCAGGAACTCGTCGCTCATCGGCGTGCCGTCCTCGTGCTCCGTGGCCAGGGTCACGACAGCCGAGCTCAGCCAGCCGTCCCCGTCCGTCTCCCAGTCGGTGGTTCCGGCCTGGTGGGCCTCGAAGCGTCGTATCCAGCGGATTTTCACGTCGGCGGCACTCGCGTGGACCGTCGGGTTGAAGACGATCGGTACGCCGCCGATCTCATTCCACGCCTCGATCGCGCGCGTGACCTCGTTCCAGAACCCGGGCCGTCCCGGTGGCGGATCCGTGAAATAGACGCGGATGACCCTGTCCTCATTCATGTCGGTGCGCCAGCGCGGAAGAGCCGTCTCGGGATGCCCGTCAGAGCCGCCCACGTAGGCTCTCGATGGCGGGACGACCCCCGGTCCGGAGTAGTCGGCCTGAGCGGGCGCCGCCGACGGCATAGCCAGTACGGCCAGCCACGCCACCGCCGTGAAGCTCACGGCGCTGCGGGTCCCGCAGTGCCGCCGCGGCTCTCGACGTGCAATGGGTTCCTCTATCGGTCCCTCCCTCAGCCTCACAGGTAGTCCGCCTGCCAGGGCCCCGCGACTCCCGCGAAGGCCTCCAGCCACCGCCGTTCGATGTCCCGCGCCGTGGTGCTTCTCATCCTCCGGGCGGCATCGTGCTCGGCCCGCCCCCCCCGCTCCACGCGCACGGCCGGCGTGTCCAGAGCCGGCTGTGGCACAGCCGCTCTACCGACCGTGTCGGCAATCGTGGTCAGCCACGCCGGCGCCTGACGCTGGCCCGCTGCCTTCTGCTGGGCCGTGAGCACGCGTACGACCCCCGTCGCGGGGAATGCCTCCAGGCTCCATGGATCCACGTCGCCGGCCAGCCGGCGGTCGAGATCCCGCAGTCCGGTCGTAAGATAGCGGCGTCCGAACGTTATGCGGTAGGCGGCGCTTGCGCTTGGTCTGGCAGACCTCTCTTGGGAGGCGGGCACCGGCGCAGTCGGCTCCGGGTCTTCCTCCGTGACACCGATCTCGCGATCGCCGGCCCAGCGCCCCAATGCCTCCGCGCGACTGGAGACGGATTTCGGCCCTCCGGTCATCGACACGGATGCCGTGATCGGATTCCCACCTCCGGGTCGGCAACGCCACACGACGGCCTCGAATCGCGGTGCGCCAGCGAAGGCCGCGCCGTACTCGCGGAGCGCCTCGCCCTCGAGATCGAACCGCCTGACGACCCTGGGCCGGGGCCACAGTCGCAGAGTCACGCTCGTGACGATCCCCAGCCGGGCCCGGCTTCCGCAGACCAGTTTGTTCACATCATAGCCGGCGACGTTCTTCATCACCGGCCGACCCCACCGGGTGACCCGACCGTCCCACAGGAGAAGCGTGCAGGCGAGGACGTGTCGCCTGACCGGCCCGAAACTGCCGTCGAATTCTCCCGCCGGGGCCGAGGCGACCAATCCGCCGACGGAACGATTCTCCGGCATGCCGGCCAGGGGTAACCATAGTCCCGCATCCGCGACGAGGCAGTCGAGAACCGACAGCCGCATACCGGCGCCGACCGTGACGGCCAGGTCTTTGGGTCGGAAGTCGGTCAGGTCCGACAGGCCGCTCGTCGAAACGCCGAGCCGTGGCAGAGGGTCGAGTCCCGGGACCGCAGGGTCGGCAGTGGCTGCGGTCACCACGGGCACACCCTCCTCGGGGAAACGGTCCCTCGAGGCGGCGATCCACTCGGCGAGGTCCGCCTCGGACTCCGGTCGGAATAGCCTCACTCGATCTCTCCAGCATCTGTCGCCGGCAGCAGCTTACCCGGGTTGGCGAGGCCCGCGCGATCGACGGACGTCCTCAGCTCGCGCATCGTCTGAAGCTCTTCCGGGCCAAATACGAGCTCCATATGAGGCACCTTGTCGGCTCCAACGCCGTGCTCTCCAGTGATCGTGCCGCCGGCTTCTACGCACAGGGCCATGATCTCGGCGCCGGCCGCCCGGACCCGCGCGACCTCCTCGGGGTCACGCCGATCGAACAGGAGATTCGGATGAACGTTCCCATCTCCGGCATGAAAGAAGTTCGCGAGCCGGAGCCCTTGTCGGTCGGCGATCTCCGCGAACCGAGGCAGGAGGTCGGGAAGGGCCGATCGAGGCACCGCTGCGTCCTGCACGAATACGTCCGGGGCCAGGCGTCCCAGCGCCCCGTATG